>NZ_DAOUBJ010000065.1:0-28155 GCF_034432735.1 Tepidiforma sp.
CGCCCCCGTGGAGCCGGCCCAATCCGCCGACACCGATCTCATCCTGAGCCGCTTCGAGGAGCTCGCGGCGATGCCGGAGGCCGAGGCCCCACCAGCCCAACCCGAGGCCGCAGCCGAGCTCGCCCAAGCAGTAGCCGACGCCACCGCCGAGGGCATGGCCGAGCCCTCGAGCGCGCCGCCCAGTGACGAGGCGCGGGACGCCGCCGGCGACCTCGTCCTCCCCGCCGGGCAGGGGAGCGAAGAGCCGCCACTGCCCTCGAACCTCGAAGAGGCGCTCCGCGAACTCCAGCCGCAGCCCATCGCGCCGCCGCCACGGCGCTCCGCCGAATCCTACCTCGACGAAGGGAACGTCTATTTCAACGTCGGCCAATTCGCCCTCGCCATCGACCGGTACACCCAGGCCATCCTCCTCGACCCCGACCTCGCCGCCGCCTACTACAACCGGGCGAACGCCTATACCCGCTCGGGCGACTTCGAGAACGCGCTCGCCGACTACAACCGGGCGCTCGAGCTCACCCCCAACGACGCCGACGCGCTCAACAACCGGGGGATGCTCTTCCTCTACCGGGGCAGCTACGCGGCCGCCATCGCCGACTTCGATGCTGCCCTCGCCATCGACCCCGGCGACTCGACGGTCATCGTCAACCGCGGGCTCGCCTACCTCTACGCGGGTGACGCCGAAGCGGCCCTGCGCGACTTCCTCACCGCGGCCGCCCTCGACCCGCGCGACCCCGCCGCACACTACGGCGCGGCCCAGGCCGCCGGAGTCCTCCAACAGCGCGACGAAGCCCTGCGGCACGTCCAGCGCGCCCTCGCGCTCGACCCCGGCTACGCGCGCGAGGCTGCCAGCGACCCCCGCCTCGCCATCCTCCAGGGCGACCCGGAGTTCCTCCGCCTCCTCCGCGAAGCCGGCCGCGGCGGCGGTTGAGGGCTATTCCGTTCGCTGCCGGCCGCTCAACGCGATGAGCTCCTCGTGCAATTCGAACCAGACGGTGTGGTAGCTCTCCTTCAGGGGTGAGGCGAGCATCGAGCGGTCGCCCGCGCGTACGGCCGCGAGCGCATGCGCGAACCGCGCCCCGTAGGGCGAAAGCCGCGGCACCAACGACACCGCCTGCTCGACCACCGGCAAGAGCCGGGCGTGGAGCGAATCCAGCGCGGCGCAGGCCGCGGCCCAGGCCGCCTCCGCCTCGGCCGGCGCAGCCTGCTGCCAGGCGCTCACCGCCGCCTTGAACTCCCGGTCGAGCGCATCGAACGCCGCGAAAACGGCGTCGATTGCCGCCGCAGGGATGCCCTCCCGCTCGGCCGCCAGCCCCGCCATCACCACCTCCCGGCCCGGCGGGAGCATCGCGAAGCCACGGGGCGTCTCGCGGGCCAGCCCCTCCTCGGCAGCGGCCCGCAGCTCGGCTTCGACGCCAGCCACCTCGGCGGCGAGGACGGCAGCGATCCGCTCCGCCGTGGCCAGCCCTTTCAGCCCGAGCGCGCGGAGCACAGCGAATCGGTCGACCGGCCGCGTCGCGTCGGGAGCAGCCACCTCGCCATCGCCGCTGCCCGATTCGGCCGTCTCCGCCGCCCACTGGCGAAGCAGGCGCACCTCGGGGATGTCGGCCGCACCACCCGCCCGGCAATCGCCGGCGAAGAGCAGCCCGCGCGTCCCGTCGACCGTCACCCATTCGCCCTCGGCGATGCGCCGCCCACCGACGACGAGCGCGTCCGGCTCCACCACCGCATCGCGCAGGCTGCAAACCGCCGGGATAGCCCAGCCACGCGCGACGACGGCGGCGTGGGAGACCACCCCGCCCGTCGTCGTGACGAGGGCCGCGGCCGCCACCATGCCGTGGACATCGGCGGGCGACGTTTCGGGCCGGGCGAGCACAACGCTCGTGCCCTGGGCGGCGAGCGCCGCGGCTCGGTCGGCATCGCAGCAGAGGCGTCCGGCCCCGACCCCCGGCGAAACGGCCAGCCCCTCGCCCAGCGGCACCGCCGCCGGGTCCACGCTGCCCAGCTTCGCCAGCGCCTGCAACGTCTCCGGCCCCACGCGCTGGACGGCCTCCGCCCGCGTCAGCGGAAAGTCCGGGTCCTCGGCCATCTCGACGGCGATGCGGACCGCCGCGAGGGGGCTCCGCCGCCCGATGCGCGTCTGGAGGATGTAGAGCTGGCCGCTCATCACCGTGAACTCCACATCGCACATGTCGCGGTAGTGCCGCTCCAGGCGGTCGAGGTGGCCGATGAGCTCGTCGTACACCGCCGGCAGCTGCTCACGGAGCGCACCGAGCCCGCTGACCGCGTGGCTCCCGGCCACCACGTCCTCCCCTTGGGCCCGGGCGAGGTAATCGCCGAAGGCGCCGCGCGCGCCGGTCGAAGGATCGCGCGTGAAGGCCACGCCCGTGCCGGAGCGCTCGTCCAAGTTGCCGAAGACCATCGCTTGCACCGTCGCTGCCGTGCCGAGGGCGCCATCGATCCCCTCCCGCTCGCGGAACACGCGCGCCCGGTCGCACTCCCAGGAGCGGAAGACGGCCCGGATGCCCGCCACCACCTGGGCGAACGGCTCCTCCGGGATGCCGCCGAAGCGCTCGGCGAGCGCGCGGACGCGGTCCCCCGCGGCCAGCAGCCCCTCGGGCGTGTCGTCGTGCATCGCCGCGTGGTTCACCTCGTCCTCCGGCAGGCCGAGCACGATGGTGGCGAAGCCGCGGACGAAGCGGAGCCAGGTATCGGCGGCGAAGCGGGGGTCGCCGCTCTCACGGGCCAACGCGGCGCGGACGGCTGGCGTCATCCCCACGTTCAGGAGCGTGTCCATCATGCCCGGCATGGAGACCGGCGCCCCCGAGCGGACGGAGACGAGGAGGGGGCGCTCGCCGCCCCCGAACGTGCGCCCGGTCGCGGCCTCCAGCCGGCCGATCCCGGCGCGGATCGCGGCATCGAGGCCGGCGGGCCAGCCCCCGGCCAGGACTTCGCGACACACCTCCGTCGTCACCGTGAAGGCCGGCGGGACGGGCAGGCCCAGCTCTTGCAGCATCGTGACGAGCCCCGCCGCCTTTCCGCCCAACAGCAGGCGCGCATCGACCCCCGCGGGCAGCGGGTCGCCGAGGAAGTGGACTTCCATCGCCCTCACCTCACGGCAGCGCGAGCACCGTGACGGTGCCGGCATCCCCGTCGACGGCGATCGTGGCGCCGTCCGGGATGCGCTTGGTCGCATTCGTGACCGACGGGACGCACGGAATGCCGAGCTCGCGGCTCACGATCATCGCGTGGCTCTGGGCCGCGCCCACATCGACGACGACGGCCGCGGCCGGCACGAAAAGCGGCGTCCACGAGGGGTCGGTAATCGGCGCGACGAGGATGTCGCCCGGCTCCAGGCCGCGCGGGTCGAGCGGGTCGAGCACCACGCGCGCGCGCCCGGTAGCCTTGCCCGCGCACCCCTGATACCCCTGGAGCACATCGCCGGGCTTCGCCGGCTCGAAGGCCACGTCGGCCTTCTTCGGCCAGGTTGCCGGATCGGGGATCTCGCCCCAGAAGACGAACGGCTCCTGGAGCGCGTTGTAAACGTGGTAGAGCGCCTTCCGCTCGGCGATGGTGTCGACGTACTTGGCCGGGTGCTGCAGCCAATCGTCGACCTCGTCGGCGAGGAGGAACGCGTAATCCCCCTCCTCCTCCAGGTGGCCAGCAGCGACCATCCGGCGGCCCACCGTGTGCATCGCCATCCGCATTTCGTGGATCATGCGGATGTTGTTCGTCTTGGTGCGTTCGCGGCCAGCCTGGAAGACGCGCGCAGCCCTGGCCGCCGCCAGAAAGAGGCCCTGCGTCTGCGGGTCGCCAGCCAGCATCGCCGCGATCTCCTGCGTGACGCGCTCGCGTTCGGCCGCCAGTTCGGCGTTCTTCGCCGCCGGGGCCGCGCTATCCGGCGCTAGGCGCATCCGGTCGATCGCGGCGAGCGCGAGTTCCGGCTTCGTTTCCCACGTATGGCAGCGGCTCTCCCATTCGTTCGGGCCCCGGCAGCCGAACTCGTAGAGGAAGGCATCGAAGGCGGCAAGGAAGCGCTGGCCGGCCTCGCCAAGGCCGCGGACCCGGTCGAGCACCCCCGCCACGCCGGCATCGAAGGCAGCCGTCAGCTCGCGATCGGCCGCGATCATCCGCCCCATCTCCCACATCGCGAGCGAGGGCGCCGCCGAGGCGACATCGCCCACACCCTGGATGACGCGAAGCGCATCCGCCGGCCGGCCGACCGCCGCGCAGATCTGCGTCACCGCTCCGACCGGGACCGTGGCCACGAACGTCGTGAAGATGTGCTCGCCGAAGAGCCGCCGGTGGTTGGCCAGGGCGATCCCCTTCGAATACGCCCAGAGCGCCTCGTTCGAGAGGTTCTCCAGCTCCGGCCGCGCCGCCCGTAGCCCTGCGATGCGCTTCGCATCGAGCGCGGGACGCTCCAGCTCCTGCACCGACATCGCCCATTCGAACGTCTTGGCGAGGTCCGCCGTGCGCGCTTCGTTCTGATCGCCGGGGGATGGTTCGTAGGGCGGGACGCCGGGCTGCGCTCCGTAGAAAAGGTCGTCCATCGCCTGGGCCGAGAGCCCCGGAGCCCGCTCGCCCAAAATCCGCGTCACTTGGGCGTTCAGGTAGCAGTAGCCGCCGAACACCCCGACCGTCTCCATGTTGTCCGGATCGAACTCGTCGTACGTGAAGGCGCCCATGCGCACGAGCGCATCGCGCCAGGCCAACTCCGTATCCTCTGCCATGACGAGCGAGAAGGAGAGCGGCGCGACCGGGTCGGGGAAGACTTCGCCAACGTTCGCTCGCGTCCAGAGCGGGTAGCGTTCGCTCGGGCGGCTGCCGACCACCCACGGTTTCATCGGGACCTCCAGGGGCGGGAGTCTCGGCCGGGCGAGCCCTCGGACGCCGGCCGGGGCCGTATTCTGCCATAGACCCCGGATATGTGTCGTATCGACGCAAACCTGGCCAGGCGTTCAGTTCCCCGGGGGCGGCGCCTCGTGCACCGGGTCGGCTTCCAGGATGAACCGCCGAAACGGCTCGGCCGCCGCCAGACCCCGCTCGGCCCCGGCGAGCTGCGCCCGCGCCTCGACGAAGAGCGCAACCTCTGGCCCCAGCTGGCTCGGGTGGCAGAGCAGCGCTTGTTTCTTCAGCTCCAGCGTCGCGGCGATGTCGACCCACGCGTTCGGCTGCGCCGGAGCACCCAGCCACACCTGGCGCACCTTCCACGGCTCGTAGCCATCGACGAGCAGCTCCGGAAAGGTCAGCCGGTCGCGCGCCGTCGGGAAGACGGCATCGAGCGTCACGTCGCCCGCCACGCGGTGATCCGGGTGGTTGATGTACGTATCCGAGAGGAAGCGGTTCGTCGGGTCGAAGGTGACGACGCTGTGCGGCCGGTACTTGCGAATGAGCCGCGCCAGATCGCGCCGCAGCTCGAGCGTCGGTTGGAGGTAACCATCGGGGTAGCCGAGGAACTCGAAGTTGCGCACCCCGAGCACGGTCCCGGCCGCGCGCTGCTCGGCCTCCCGGATTTCGGCGAGCCGCTCCGTCGTCATCTCCGGGTCGTCGCTCCCTTTGTCGCCCTTGGTGATGACGACGTAGGTCACCTCGCAGCCGGCGGCCGCCCATTTCGCCACGGTGCCGCCGCAGAGGAACTCGGCATCATCGGGATGGGCAACGACGACCAGCGCGCTCGGTGGGACGAAGTCGGTAGCGGTCACGACGGCCTCCAGAGAGCGTTTCAGTGTGCAACTATCCTACCCCAGGCCGTTGGAAAACCGTTGGGTTCACGGCCCCGAGCGTTGGATCTAGCGCCGCCGAAGCCAACGCACTCGCCCAGAGGCTCCGCCTTCCCCAACATCCCCAACGCCATCCCCAACGCGTAGCGCACCCCGAACCCAACGCCTCGCCAGTTCGAATCCAACGAACCCAACGCCCTGTTACTCCTCTTTCCTGATCTTCCAATCCCCTCTCCGACATGGTTCCATGGGAAACAGGATGCTCGACGCAGTCGAAATTACGGTGCGCGGCGGGAACGGCGGCCACGGCTTGGTGAGCTACCACCGTGAGAAGTTCGTCCCGCGCGGTGGGCCCGATGGCGGCGATGGAGGCCGCGGCGGGCGCGTCTTCCTGCGCGCGGTCGACGACGTCTACACGCTCGAGCTGTACCGCTCGCGGAAACACTTCCAGGCGCAGGCGGGCGGTAATGGCGGCCCCAACCTTCGCCACGGAGCCAACGGCGAAGACCTCTACCTCGAAGTCCCCGTTGGCACGGTCGTGCACGACGCCGAGACGGGGGAGTTCATCGCCGACCTCGAAAGCGTGGGCGAGGAGGTGCTCGTCGCTCACGGCGGCCGGGGTGGGTGGGGCAACAAACGCTTCGCCACCCCCACGAACCAGACACCCTCCTATTCTCAGAAGGGACAGGAAGGCGAGGAGCGCCGGCTCCGGCTCGAGCTCCGCCTGCTGGCCGATGTCGGGCTCATCGGGCTGCCCAACGCCGGCAAATCGACCCTCCTCGCGGCCGTTTCGAACGCGAAACCGAAAATCGCGAGCTATCCCTTCACCACGCTCGAGCCGATGCTCGGCGTCGTCAACGTCGGCTGGGAGCGGTTCACCCTCGCCGACCTGCCCGGGCTCGTCGAGGGCGCTTCCGAGGGCTACGGCCTCGGCTTCGAGTTTCTCAAGCACATCCGCCGCTGCCGCGTCCTCCTCCACGTCGTCAGCTGCGAATCACCGGACCCGGTGACGGACTACGAACTGATCGAATCCGAGCTGCGCGCCTACGACCCGGGCCTCGCCCACGTCGCCCGGGTGGTCGCCATCACGAAGGCCGACCTCGACCAGGCGGCGGCCGAACGCTCGGCGGCCACGCTCGCCGCACACCTCGGCCGGCCGGTGCGCGTGCTTTCGGCCCACGCCGGCACCGGACTCGAACCGCTCGTCGGGGAGCTCATGGAGCTCGTCGAGGCGGAACGGAAGGCCGCCGCGGCGCGCCCGCCCGCCGAAGTGCCCGTCATCCGGCCCGCGCCGGTCGACCGGTTCACCGTCACCATCGACGACGACGGCCGCTACATCGTCGAGGGCTACACAGCCGTCACCTTCGTGCAGATGATGGACACGGGCATGCCGGGCGCGCTCGACGAGGTGATGCGCCGCCTCGAGCGGTGGGGCATCGCCAAGGAGCTCCGCCGGCTCGGCATCCGCCCCGGCGATGTCGTCGTCTTCGGCGACGTCGAAATCGCCTGGGAGGCGTGACGGTCTGTCTTCCCAGACAATCCGCGCTGGCGTAGGCTCCGCCCACCACCTGCCCAAGGAGCCTGCGCCATGGAATACGAGCAGATTCGCTACGAGAAGCGGGGCCACACCGTCATCGTCACGATGAACCGGCCCGAGCGCCTGAACGCTTGGACCTGGAAGATGGCCGCCGAACGGAACGACGCCTTCCGCCGCGCCAACGACGACCCGGAAGTCGCCTCCATCATCCTCACCGGCGCGGGACGCGGCTTCTGCGCCGGCGCCGATGTCCGCGACGCCTTCCAACGCGGGCTCGACTCCCAGGGAGCGGCGCGCCGCGAGGAGCGCGACGACACGAACTACGTCGAACTCGTTCGCACATCGAAGCCGATGATTGCCGCCGTCAATGGCGTCTGCGTGGGCGTCGGGCTCACCTCGATCCTGCCCATGGACATCATCATCGCCTCGGAACAGGCCCGCTTCGGGATGTTCTTCGTGAAAATGGGGCTCGTGCCCGAGCTCGCCAGCACCTACTACCTCACCCAGCGCGTCGGCTTCGGCCTGGCGAGCGACATGTGCCTCACGGGCCGGCTCGTCGATGCCGAGGAAGCGTTCCGCACGGGCCTCGTCCAGAAAGTCGTCCCGCACGACCAGCTGATGGACGCGGCCCTGGAGTACGCCGAGCTCCTCGCCCAGAACCCCGACCGGCAGATGCGCTGGATCAAGGAGCTCATCACGAAGAACGGCGCCAACCCCGACTACAACGAGGTGATGCGGCTCGAGCACGGACGGATCGCCGAGTGCTACGGAACGCCGGAGCACCGCGAGGCGGTGGCCGCCTTCCAGGAGAAACGCCCGGCGAAGTTCCGCTAGGCCCGGGCCGCGCGCGCGGCCGCCCGCATCGCTTCCCACTGTTCCGCGGTCAGCCCCATGGCCGCCGCCAGCCGCTGGCCGAATTCGTCCAGCGAGCGCCCGGCCGTCAGCCCCCCATCGACGACGACCGCCTGGCCCGTCACGTAGGCGGCTTCATCGCTGGCCAGCCAGAGCGCCGCGTTCGCGATGTCGGCCGGCTGGCCAGAGCGGCGGAGCGGCGCCCAATCGGCGAGGGCAGCATCGATCCGGGGCAGGATCGCCTCGGCTGCCGGGCCGCTCAGGCCCATCCCGGCGGCGAAGATGTTCGTCACCGTCACCCCCGGGGAAATGGCGTTCACGCGGATGCCGAACTCCGCCAGTTCGACGGCGAGGCAGCGGCTCAGATGGGCCACGGCTGCCTTCGCCGCGCTGTAGACCACGGGCCCGAAACCCGCCTGGATGCCCGCCACGCTCGAGGTGTTCAGGATGACACCCCGCCGGGCCGGCTTCATCGCCCTGGCGGCGTGCTTCGCCCCCAGCACCACACCGCGGAGCAGCACCGCCATCGTTTCGTCGTAGGCGGTCATATCGAGCTCGTCGATCGGCCCCGAAACGCCGCCGAAGCCCGCGTTGTTGAACATCACATCGAGCCGCCCCCACTTCGCGAGCGCGTGATCGACCGCGCCGGCTACCGCCGCCTCCTCGGCCACGTTCGTCTTCAGGAAGCTCGTTTGCGTGCCCAAATCCTCGGCGAGGTGGTGCCCGCGCTCCTCCTGCACGTCCGCGATGACCACGCGTGCGCCCTCTTCGACGAAGCGGCGCACCGTCTGTTCGCCGATGCCGCTCGCCCCGCCCGTGACGATCGCGACCTTGCCTTCCAATCTGCCCATAGCGACGGTGCCTCCAGGGAGTGGTGGTGTGGCCGGAGTCTACGGCCAGCGGGCCCCACGGGCGACGCGCCGGCAGCCAGCCTGGTCATGCACCCCCGGCCGGCCGCAGCGACGGACGCCCGGCGTGCGTAGCTTCCTGAAACTCACCGGTGTATCGTGCCCCCATCCCCCAACGGAGCCCCTCCCCATGACCAGCCTTCTCGCCATCGAACAGGACGGCCACGTCCGCACCATCCGCCTCGCTCGCCCCGAGGTGAAGAACGCCCTGAACCAAGAGCTCGCGTGGGGCATCGTCGGTGCCATCGACGACGCCATGCGCGACGACGACGCCTGGCTCATCTGCCTCACCGGGACGAACGACGCCTTCTGCTCGGGGCTCGACCTCCGCGGGCCCGGCGACTACAGCCCCAAATCCCCCCTCACCACCCAGCTCGACGACCTGAGCTGGGTTTCGGAGTTCCTCCTCACGCTCCGGCAGAAGTGCGAAAAGCCGATCGTCGGAGCGATCAACGGCGTGGCCGTCGGTGCTGGGCTCTCGCTCGCGCTGGCCACCGATATCCGCCTGATGAAGCGGAGCGCCCGCCTGCTGGCCGGCTACCCGCGCATCGGCGGCTCGCCCGATGGGGGCATGACCTTCACCCTCTCCCAGGCGATCGGCTACGAGCAGGCGATGCGCTTCCTCCTCGAGAACAAGACGGTCGACGCCGACGAGGCCCTCCGGCTCGGACTGGTTGGCGAAATCGTCGAGGACGACCGCTGGGAGGCGCGGGTCGTCGAGTACTGCCAGGGCATCTGCGCCACCGTCTCACCGGTCACCATGCGGCTCACCAAGCGGACGCTCGTGAAAGCGACCACGCCGATCGACCTCGAGGCCCAGTGCCGGCTCGAACTGGCGAGCATCCGGATGGCCTTCGCCAGCGAAGACGGCAAGGAGGCGCGCCGCGCCTTCTTGGAGAAGCGCCCGCCCGTCTTCCGCGGGCGGTGAGGGGCGCGTTCACGCGCCGTTCATCCGGGATCGGCAGGCTCCGCGCCGGCTTCCCGGCGCCGGCCCCGGGGGCAAACCGAGCGGATGGGGCGGCAGCCAGCCTTCCCCGCGGGCGCAGGCCGGGATGCGCCCGCTTCCTTCCTCCCGACACCGGCTGGCAGGAAGCCACCGGCCGGCCAGCCGCCGCCCCTCTCCCTCCGCTACACTGGTCGATATGACGGCCATCGTCCGCCCCCGCCAGCCGGCCCCCTTCCAGCTCGTCTCCGAATTCCAACCCACCGGCGACCAGCCGGAGGCGATCGCCAAGCTCGTCGAAGGCGTCGAACGCGGCGACCGCTACCAGACGCTCCTCGGGGTCACCGGATCCGGCAAGACCTTCACGATCGCCAACGTCATCGCCCGCACTGGCCGGCCTACCCTCGTCCTCGCCCACAACAAGACGCTCGCGGCCCAGCTCTGCGCCGAGCTCAAGGAGTTCTTCCCGAACAACGCCGTCGAGTACTTCGTCAGCTACTACGACTACTACCAACCGGAAGCCTACATCCCGCGGACCGATACCTACATCGCGAAAGACGCCGACATCAACGACGAGATCGACAAGCTCCGTCACGCGGCCACACGCGCCCTCTTTACCCGGCGCGACGTCATCATCGTCGCTAGCGTCAGCTGCATCTACGGCCTCGGCGAGCCGGCCCAGTACCAGGAGTTCGTCCTCCATTTCCGCAGGGGCGAGCGCTTCAGCCGCCAGGAAGCCGTCCGCCGGATGGTCTCGATGCAGTACGAACGGAACGACCAGAACGTCGTCCGCGGGCGCTTCCGCGTGCGCGGCGATTCGCTCACCATCCTCCCGAGCTACGAAGAGCTCGCCGTCCGGATCGACTTTTGGGGCGATGAAGTCGAGCGGATCGTCGAGCTCGATCCGCTCACCGGGGAGATCGTCGCCGAGCGCGACGAGATCGACATCTACCCGGCGAAGCACTTCGTCACCACCGCCGACCGGCTCGAGCAGGCGATCGCCGGCATCGAACAGGAGCTCGCGGCCCAGCTCGAATGGCTGCGCTCCCAGGGCAAGATCCTCGAAGCCGCCCGCCTGGAGGAGCGCACCCACTACGACATCGAGGCGCTCCGGGAGACGGGGTATTGCCCCGGCATCGAGAACTACTCGCGCCACCTGCAAGCCCGCGAACCCGGCTCGACGCCGTGGTGCCTGCTCGACTACTTCCCAGACGATTGGCTGCTCGTCGTCGACGAATCGCACATCACCCTGCCGCAAGTGCAGGGCCAATACTTCGGCGACCGCTCCCGCAAAGAAACGCTCGTCGAATACGGCTTCCGCCTCCCTTCGGCGCTCGACAACCGGCCGCTCACCTTCGAGGAGTTCGACCGCCACATCAACCAGGCGATCTTCGTGAGCGCCACACCCGGCGACTACGAGCTTCGCGTTTCGAGCCAGGTGGTCGAGCAGGTCATCCGGCCCACCGGCCTCCTCGACCCCGAGATCGTCGTGAAGCCCACGAAAAACCAGATCGACGACCTGATGGACGAGGTCCGCCGGGTAATCGACAAGGGCCAGCGCGCCCTCGTCACCACGCTCACCAAGAAGATGGCGGAAGACCTCGCCGATTACCTCAGGGAGATGGGAATCAAGACCCACTACCTCCACTCGGAGGTCGAGACGCTCGATCGGGTGGAGATCCTGCGCGACCTCCGGCTCGGCGTCTACGACGTGGTCGTCGGCATCAACCTTCTCCGCGAGGGGCTCGACCTGCCCGAAGTGTCGCTCGTCTGCATCCTCGATGCCGACAAGGAGGGGTACCTCCGTTCGAACCGGTCGCTCATCCAAACGATCGGGCGGGCCGCGCGCCACGTCGAAGGGCGGGTGGTGATGTACGCCGACACCATCACCGGGAGCATGCAGCAAGCGATCGACGAGACGTACCGCCGCCGCCGCATCCAGGAGGAGTACAACCGGGCGCACGGGATCGAGGCGGCGAGCATCCAGAAGGCGATCCGCGACATCACCGACCATGTCCGCCTGCAAGCGGCCGAGGAAAAGGCCGGCTACGATGCCAAAGCGGTGCCCGCGGAGCTCCCCAAAGACGAACTCCTCCGGATGGTCAAAGAGCTCGAGACCCAGATGAAGGCGGCCGCAAAGAACCTCGAGTTCGAAAAGGCCGCGGCACTGCGCGACCGGATCGTCGAGCTTCGGCGGGAACTGGTGGGCAGCGACGCCGAGGAGCTGGCGCTCTTCGCCGCCGCTGCCGGAAAGGGCGGGCCGCTGCGCTTCGGCCGCAGCCAAGCGGGCGGCCGCGATCGCAGCCGCCGCTACCGCCGGTAGCTACCTACCACCAGCCCTCCTTCGCGTACGGGGCCGCCCAGAGCGCGACCGAGCAAACGACCGCCTTGAACCACGCCGCCTGCATCCGCTCCAGCTGCTGCTCGTCGCGCGCTCCACGCGCCAGGAAGGGCCGCATCGTGAGCGTGATCGGCGCGATGAGCGCCACCACGAACCGGAAGGGGACGACCTCCGGCGCGCCCGCTACCGCGTCCGTCTCGTTCTTGCCCGAAGCGTGGCGCCGCCCGATCTCCTGTTGGTAGGCCAACCACTCCGGGCCAAAATCGGCCCGAAGCGTATCGCGAATCCACTGCCCGAAGCGCGCCCGAACGGCACCCAGATACGACGTGTCCGGGCCCGCTGGCGTGCTGAACGACGCGAGCAGGAAGGGATGCGACCCGACGAAGCCGTACCACGTGTCCAGGATCTCCTCGATCTGCGGCTCGACGATGGGAGCCGCCTCCCGCAGCGCCGCGACGTCGTCGTCGGTCAGCAGGCACGCTGCCCGAAGCTCAGCGAAGCCCGCGGCATCGAGGGGTGAGGGCGGCAGGCTCGGATCGCCATAGCGATACCCAGGAATGGCAGAGGCGTGAGCGGACATGAGCGTTCCTCCAAGCAGGATCTACGTAGGAATCCTACGTAGTTGGAGAATGTAGGATGCCTACGATAAGCTGTCAACATGGACGTTCGCACACGGGCCTCCGGCATCGCGATGGCCATCCTCCGGCTCGCTCGGGCGGCCGAAGCGGAAGAGCGGGCCGCCGGGAGCGCCAGCGGATTCACCCCGGCCCAAGCCGCCACGCTCCGCTTCGCCGCGCGGACGCGCCCCGACATGGCCACGGTGGGGCAGTTGGCGCGGGTGCTCGGCATCCGCCACGCCACGGCCGTCGGCATCGTCAACCCGCTCGTCGCTCGCGGGCTCATCGAACGGCGCCACCACCCGGACGATGGCAGGCAATCGGTGCTCGCCCTCACCGCGGCCGGTCGGGCCGCCTGGCAGCGGCTCGAAGCCTGGCGTTCGGGGCTCGAGGAGAGCCTCGCCGCCCTCCCCAGCGAGGAGCTCGCGGCCTTCGAAGCCACCCTGGCCAAAGTGGTAGCTGCCGAAGTCGCCGCCGGCCGGCTCGTCGTCAGCGCGCCGTGCGCCGGCTGTGTCCACTTCCGCCCCGGGGCGGGCGCCCACCGCGAACGGCCGCACGCCTGTGCGCTCATCGGCCGCGACCTGGCGGAAGCCGAGGCCGCGATGGAATGCCCCGAGCACACGCCGGTCCTCGCCGGCTGAAGGGGGCGACACCTTCCCGTTCGCGCTGCCGCGCCCGAGGGTGCACCATGGCTCCGTGCGTATCATCGGCATCGACCCCGGCCTCGGCGTCACCGGCTACGGCGTCATCGAAATCGCGGGGGGCCGCGCCCTCCACGTCTGCCACGGCGTCATTCGCACGCGCGCAGCCGACCCTCGGCCGTTGCGGCTCGTCGCGCTCCGCGAGCGCGTCTTCGCCCTCGCCCGCGAGACCGGAGCGACGACGGCCGCGGTCGAATCGGGCTACGTCGGCGAAAGCGCGAAGAGTGCGCTCGCCCTCGGCGAGGCCCGGGCCGCCGCGATCATCGCCCTCGCCGATGCTGGGCTCGAGGTGGCCGAGTATGCCCCCCTGCTCGTCAAGCAGACGGTGGCCGGCTTCGGGCGCGGCGAAAAGGAACAGGTCGCGCGGATGGTGGCCTTCCAACTGGGGCTCACCGCTCCGCCCTCGCCGGCCGACGCAGCCGATGCGCTCGCCGTCGCCATCACCCACTGGGCCCAGGGACGGCTCGGCGGCATCGCCCGCGGCTGAGGGCTACGGCAGGGCCCAATCCACCGCGAGCCCGAGCGCCAGGAGCAGCCCGAACCGCAGATGGAGGAGCGCCGCGTCGCGGAGCACGAGGTTGAGCCGCCGCGGATTCGCGCCCGCCTTCACCGCACGGATGGTGCGCGCGATCGGCCGAAGGAGGGGCAGCGTCGCCAACGCGGCGAGGGTCGGCCACGGCAGCGCACCGGCGGCCACCGCCGCGACCAGCGCCAGGTAGGCCCCGCCGAGCAGCAGCCAAAGCTCCCCCTCCGCGGCGCGCCGCCCGAGGATCGTGGCCAGCGTGCGTTTGCCCGTCGCCCGGTCGTGGTCGAGGTCGCGCAGGTTGTTCGCCTGGAGGATGGCAGCCGCCAGCAGGCCGACCGGCAGCGAAGCGACGAACGCCTCCCACGTCCACCGTTCGATCTGCACGAAGGCCGCGCCCATCACGATCGCCGGACCCATGAACGCGAAGACGACGACCTCGCCGAGCGCCCGGTAGGCGAGGTGGAGCGGCCACCCGGTGTAGAGAAAGCCGGCCAGCAGCCCGGCGACCCCGACCCAGAGGAGCTGCCAACTCACGACAGCGCAGAGGATGAGCCCCGCGCCCGCCCCGGCGGCGAAGCAGGCGATACCCGCCGTGAGGACCTGCCGCGGGCTCAGCAACCCCCGCTGGATCGCACCCGGCGGGCCCAGCGACCCCGGACCATCGCTGCCTTTGCGGTGATCGTAGTAGTCGTTCACGAAGTTCGTGCCCGCCAGGAAGAGCACCGAACCGGCGATGGCGAGCAGCCCCGTCCACCACGTGAAGCGTTCCGGCGCCGCGAGCAGCGTCCCCACGAGCGCCGGGAACGCCGCCGCCGTGAACGAAACCGGCCGCGAGGCGGCGAACCAGGTGCGGAGTGCGGGCATCGTGGCGGAGCGTACGCGCTCGGGGAAGGTGGGGGAAGGCGCCGGCTTGGCCGCCGGCGAATCGCCCGCCGCGTGGCCCCGCCAGGCACCTGCGCCATCCTGCGGATGGGGCGCCCCGGAGCACGTCCGGCAGCCCCGCTCGATCCCTGCGCGCAGGCCTCCGCCCTACCCAGCCAGGCCGATCAGCCACTCCACGACATCGCGCGGCGTGAAGCGGTCGAACCAGCGCGCCACGTGCAGCGCGTACTCGTGGAAGAGCTTCGCCGCCGCCGTACCCACCAGCGCCAACACCACCGGCCGCCGTTCCCACCGGAAGCCCGGCCACCACCGCCGCGTGAATGCCACGAAGACGAACCAGTACTCGAACACGTTCGGGAAGATGAAGAGCACCCACCGCTCGCCCGAAAGCTCGAAGGCGACGAAGCCGACGAGGCGAAACGCATAGAGCGCTACCGCCACCGTCCGCGCCGGCCCCTCCCACCGGAGCGCCACCACCAAGAAGAGCGCGAGGTACACCTGATCGCACCACTTGTCGAACGACTGGTAGTTGCGCACCCCGCCGAGGTCCAGGTAGGCGCGCAAGAACAGGTCGGAGAGGTCGACCAGGATGGCGAGCACGGCGCCGAATAGCGCCCAGCGGAGGACGGGCAGCGAACCCGCGACGCGGACCGCGAGGATGACCCACATCTCCAGCGTCACGGCAGCAAAGGATAACGGGCATTACCCAGCCTTTCCCGCCGGCTTCTACAGTGCGGCAACGATGCATCGCTCCGCGGCTGCCCTCGCCCTGGCTCCCACACTCCTGGCAGGCTGCTTGGGCGGCGATCCGCCACCTGCCACCCCCGGGCCCACCCCGCCTCCCACGCCGACGGCGACGCTGACGGCCGTCGACCGGATCCTCTCCTTCCAAGCCGACTACCCCGACTGGCCGAAGACCGACTTCACCCGCTCCACGGCCGACCCGCGGGAGATCGTGCGCGGCTGCCCGGGCCGCGATTGCATCCCCCCGCTCGATGTCGAAGGGGCGGTCGAGATTCCAGCCCCGCGCGGCGGGCACGCCCGGTTCGCCCCGGCCGCCACGCTCGACTACGCCGAACGGCTCCCCGTCGCAGTCGTCACCGTCGACGGAATCACGAAAGGTTACCCGCTCCACATTCTCACCTGGCACGAAGTGGTGAACGACCGCTTCGGCAACCGCCCGATCGTGGTCACCTACTGCCCGCTCTGCAACACGGCGCTCGCCTTCGACCGCACCGTCGAGGGCCGGGTGCTCGATTTCGGCGTCTCGGGCAACCTGCGGAACTCCGACCTGATCATGTGGGACCGCCAAACCGAGAGCTGGTGGCAGCAGGCGACCGGCGAAGGCATCGTGGGGGCGTACGCGGGCACGCTCCTCCGGCCGGTCCCGGCGAGTGTCGTCTCCTGGGGCGAATTCCGGCGCGCCTTCCCCGAGGCCCAGGCGCTCACCGAGGACACCGGTTTCGAACGCGCCTACGGCGTCAACCCGTACGAGTTCTACGACGCCACCAGCCAACCGTTCCTCTTCTCGGGCACTCCCGACGCCCGCCTGCCGGCGCTCGAACGGGTCGTCGCCCTCGACCGGCAGGGGGCGGGCCTCGCCGTTCCCTTCGAAGCGCTCTCGCAGGCGCGAGTGGCGAACGTGCAAGCCGGTGGTGTCCCTGTCGCCGTCTTCTGGATGCCAGGCACCGCCTCGGCCCTCGACCAGCGCGAGGTGGCCCAGTCGCGCGATGTCGGCGCCGCCGCCGCCTACGATGCCCGCTTGGAGGGCCGGGTGCTCCGATTCGAACCTGGCCCCGCACCCGGCACCTTCATCGACGATGCGACCGGTTCCACCTGGGATATCTTCGGGAGGGCCGTGGCCGGGCCCCTCGCCGGGCGGCAGCTCGCGGCGGTGCTCCACACCACCGAATTCTGGTTCGCCTGGGCGGCGTTTCACCCCGACACCGCCATCTGGCAACCCTGAGCGAAGCTGGCCGGGCGGCCGAAGGCCGGCCAGAACGAGCGGGACGGAGATTCCCGCATCGCCCGCCGGAACTGGCTGCCCGGCCAGGCGCGCCTTCTCGGCAAGGCCTCCCCGGCAAGTCGGGCGCTCCGCTTGCGTGGAAGGCTGAGTGACCACTAGACTCCCGGCGCAAATGGACCGGGGGTGGGCCGTCTGACTAGCTCGAATGGAACCCAGCCAATCCTGAGCGTCCGCGACATCACGATGCGCTTCGGTGGCCTTGTCGCCCTCGATGGCGTCTCGTTCGACGTCCCGGCCGGCAAGATCCTCGGGCTCATCGGGCCGAACGGCGCCGGCAAGACGACGATGTTCAACGCCATCACGCGGCTCTACCGTCCGCAGCAGGGCGAGATCCGGTTCGGCGACGTGAACCTGCTCCGCCTCGCCCCGCACGAAATCCCGCGGCTCGGCATCTCGCGGACGTTCCAGAACCTCGCCCTCTTCGCCTCGATGACGGTGCGCGACAACATCCGCGTCGGGCTCCACGCCAGCACCAAGGCCGACGTCTTCTCCCAGGCCCTCCGCCTCCCATGGGTCGGGCGTGAAGAGCGCCGTACCGAGGCCATCGTCGACGAGGTGATCGACTACCTCGGCCTGCGTGCCGTCGAGCACCATCCCGCGGCAGGGCTCCCCTTCGGCACGCTGAAGCGGATCGAGCTCGCCCGCGCGCTCGTCGCCCGGCCGAAGCTCCTCCTCCTCGACGAACCCGCGGGCGGCCTCAACCACGAAGAGATCGGCGCCCTCGGCGCGCTCATCCAAGACATCCGCCAGCGGTTCGATGTCACCATCCTGCTCGTGGAGCACCACATGGGCCTCGTCATGAGCATCAGCGACCACGTCGTCGTGCTCGACTTCGGGAAGAAGATCTCCGAGGGCACGCCCGACGAGGTGCGCCGCGACCCGGAGGTTATCCGGGCCTACCTGGGGGAAGAGGCATGACGGCGATCCTCGAAGCCCGCAACCTTCGCGCCGCTTACGGCGAGCGGCCCGTCCTCTTCGGCATCGACCTGCGCCTGCCCGAGCGCGGCATCGTCGCCGTCTTGGGTGCCAACGGCGCGGGGAAGACCACGACGCTCCGCGCCCTCCTGGCCGAAATCCGGACGTGGGGCGAAGTCACCTTCCAGGGCGAAAGCGTCAACGGCCGCTCGACGCAAGAGCTCGTGCGCATGGGCATGATGATGGTGCCCGAGGGCCGTGGCACCTTCACCGACTTCACCGTCGAAGAGAACCTCCTCCTCGGTGCCTACTCCCGCAAGGACAAAGACGGCATCGGGCGCGACATGGACCGCATGTACGAGTACTTCCCCGTGCTCGGCCAGCGGCGAAAGCAGCGCGCCGGCTCGATGTCGGGCGGCGAACAGCAGATGCTGGCCATCGCCCGGGCCCTCATGGCGCGCCCTAAAGTCCTCCTCCTCGACGAACCGTCGCTCGGCCTCGCGCCGCTCATCGTGCAGGAGATCTTCACCATCCTGACGACGATCAACCGCGAGGAGGGCGTCAGCATGCTCCTCGTCGAACAGGATGCCGTCCGCGCCCTCAAGGTCGCCAGCTACGCCTACCTCCTCGAGACGGGCAGGGTCGCGCTCGAAGGCACCGCCGAACAGCTCGCCGCCAGCGACGACGTGCGGCGCGCCTACCTGGGCTACTGATACCGAGTCGAAGGGAGAAGGGAGGGACCGATGACCGAATTCATCCAGCTCATCCTCGCGGGGACGGCCAACGGCTGCATCTACGGGCTGCTCGCCCTGGCGCTCGTCCTCATCTACCGCTCGACCCACATCATCAACTTCGGCCAGGGCGAGATGGCCATGTTCTCGACCTACATCTGCTGGTCGTTCCTGAATGCCGGAATGGGCTACTGGCTGGCGGTACCGCTCACGCTCGTCCTGGCCTTCGTCGCCGGGCTCGTCGTCCAGCGCATCCTCATCCGGCCCGTCCAGAACGCCCCCGAGCTGACCATCGTCATCGTCACCCTCGGCCTCTACCTCTTCTTCAACTCGCTCGCCCTCTGGATTTACAGCGGCGTGCCAAAGCCGTTCCCGCTTCCTACGGGCATCCGCCAGCAGTCGTGGCAGGTGGGCGATATCTTCATCGTGCCCTACCACCTGTTCATCTTCGCCGTGCTCATCACCCTCATGGCCGTGCTCTACCTGCTCTTCCAGCGGACGAAGCTGGGGCTCGGGCTGCGGGCCGCCGCGGCCCAGCCCGCCTCGAGCCGGCTCGTGGGCATCAACGTCAACTGGATGCTCGCGCTCGGTTGGGGGATCGCCGCTGCGGCTGGTGCGCTCGCCGGCATCCTCTCCGCCCCGGTGGTGCAGCTCGAACCGAACTTCATGGCCACCGTCCTCATCTTCAGCTTCGCCTCGGCCACGCTCGGCGGGTTCGATTCGCCGCCCGGGGCTGTCGTCGGGGGCATCGCGATCGGCAACGTCGTCGCCCTCGGCGGCCGCTACATCGAATTCATCGGCACGCAGCTCGATATCGTGCTCGCGCTCGTCGTCATCGTCGCCGTCCTCCTCGTCCGCCCGGCGGGCCTCTTCGGGCGGCAGGTCGTTCAGAGGGTGTAGCTCATGGACCTCATCCGATCCTTCGACTACCGCCGCAACTGGTTCCTGCCGCTCTTCGTCGTCGCGGGGCTCATCTGGCTGCTCGCCGACCCGCTCAACCTCGACGCCGTCCCCGCCGTCGGCGACATGATCGGCCCGCTCGCGGGGATGGCGGCCCTCCTCGGGATCTTGGCCATCGTCACGGTCGCCGTCGCGTTGATCCTCAAACCGGTGCTCGACCGCGGCCGCGACGCGGAGCGCGCCGTGCGTTGGCTCGGCTACGCCCTGATCCTCGCCTTCTTCATCTTCATGCCGGCCTACGTCGACCAGATCCCCCACGGCTCGATGCTGAAGATGACCGTAGCCATCCAGTTCATGATCGTCATCGTCGGCATCAACCTGTTGACGGGCTTCGGGGGGCAGATCTCGCTCGGGCAGGGCGCCTTCTTCGCCATCGGCGGCTACACCCTCGGTATCGGCTTCCACGAGTGGGGCATGCCGTGGGGCTGGTCGCTCCTCATCGCCCCGATCCTCGCCGGCGTCATCGGCTTCCTCGTGGGTATCCCCGCGCTCCGCTTCAAGGGGCCCTACCTCGCCCTCGCCACCCTCTCGCTCGCGGTCACCATCACCCCGCTGGCGAAGAAGTTCGAGGAGTTCACAGGCGGCGTCCAGGGCGTCGCCATGTTCGGAAAGCTCAGCGTGCCCTTCTGGTCGGATAACCCCGACCGGTTCTTCTACTACCTCACCGCCGTCCTCGCGCTCCTCATCTTCGTCCTGGCGGCCAACCTCCGCCGCGGGCGGTTCGGCCGCGCCCTCGTCGCCATCCGCGATAACGAGACAGCCGCCGCGGCGATGGGGGTGAACGTTGCCCTCTACAAGATGACCGCTTTCGGCATCGCTGGCGCCTTTGCCGGGCTGGCTGGCGCGCTCAACGGCGTCGTCATTCAGTTCGTCTCGCCCGATCAATACTCGCCACTCCTCTCGATCCGCTTCCTCGTCGGGGCCGTCATCGGCGGGATCGCCACCGTCAACGGCGCGATCATCGGCGGCCTCTTCCAACAGTTCGTGCCCGACGTTACCGTCGCCATCAACAAGTCGGCTCCCGATGCCATCCAGGCGATCATCCTCATCGTGGTCATGTTCACCATGCGCCACGGGGTGGCCGGCTTCCTCCAGGAGACCTGGCGATACGCCCGCTCCGGCCTCCGCCTGCGTAAGCCGGAAGCCAGCGTGGCCGTCGTCGAAACGGTCGTCGTGGTCGAACGCGAGGAGGTGGTGATCGTTCGCCGCGAAGGCGGCGATTCGAGCGGTTGAATCCGAACAGCCCGGCTCGGGCGAATGTACTAACGGGAGTCACGCGCCGGGAAACCCGGCGCTGGACGAAATCCAACAGGAGGGACAAGGCACCAGATGCGAACACGCAATCGATGGACCGCGCTGCTCATGCTCTTTGCCGCGGTCGCCATGGTCCTCGCCGCAGCCTGCGGCGGCGATGACGATGACGACACGGGTGAATCGCCGACAGCCGGGCAGACCGCGCCCGCCGGCCAAACTCCGGCACAGACCGAAAAGCCGAAGTACGACACCGGCGCTTCGGACACCGAAATCAAGATCGGTGGCATCTATCCGTTCTCCGGTCCGGCTGCGGCCTACGGCACGATCGGCAAGACCGTCGAAGCCTACTTCAAGATGGTGAACGAGCAGGGCGGCATCAACGGCCGCAAGATCACGTTCATCACCAAGGACGACGCCTACTCCCCGGACAAGACGGTCCAGGCTGCCCGCGAGCTCGTGGAGCAGGAGAAAGTCCTCTTCATCTTCAACACCCTTGGCACGCCGCCGAACACCGCCATCTGGGACTACCTCAATCAGCAAAAGATCCCGCAGTTGTTCGTCGCAACCGGGGCCTCGAAGTGGGGCGCCGACCCGAAGACGCACCCGTGGACCATCGGCTGGCAGCCCGACTACCAGTCGGAATCGGCCATCTACGTCGAATGGCTGAACAAAGAGAAGCCGAACGCCAAGGTCGCCATCCTCTACCAGAACGATGACTACGGGAAGGACTACGTCGAGGGCTTCAAGAAGGCGCTCGGCACCAAGGCCTCGTCCGTCATCGTGAAAGAAGCGACCTATGCCACGACGGACGCCTCCGTCAGCGCGCAGGTGACGCAGCTGAAAGAGTCTGGCGCCGATACCTTCTTCCTCGTCGCTACGCCGAAGTTCGCCACCCAGGCCCTCGTCACCGCGACCCAGGTCGGCTGGAAGCCAACCATCCTGCTGAACTCGGTCTCCCAGTCGATCCCGGCCGTCCTCGACCCGGCCGCGCAGCAGGGCGCCGACCTCTCCAACATCATCACCACCTTCTACATCAAGGACCCGGGCGACCCGCAGTGGGCCAACGACAAGGCCATCCAGGACTACAAGGCCTTCATGCAGAAGTACTACCCCGAAGGCAACGTCAACGACGGATTCAACGTGTATGGCTACAGCGTCGCCCAGACCTTGGTCCACGTCCTGAAGCAGGCCGGCAACAACCTCACCCGGGAGAACATCATGAAGCAGGCCACCAGCATCAAGGACCTGCGGATCGATACCCTGCTCCCCGGCATCCTCATCAACACCTCGCCGGTCGATTCGCCCACGCCGGATTACTACCCGATCCAGGCCGAGCAGCTCGCGAAGTACAACCCCGGCGCCAAGAAGTTCGACCTCTTCGGCCAGGTCATCGACACGGGCAAGAAGTAGGCCTTCGCTACCGCGGCGGGCCCACGGGCGGGCGGGGGAACTCCCCCGCCCGCTTTTTTCGCCCAGGGGTGGTGGCCGAACCGGGGCCCGGTGGCATCCTGCCCGTCGCTGTGTCACCCGGCGCTCGGCGCTCGGTGGGTCGCCTGCCACGCTCGGCGCACCACCAACGGGAGGCCACGCGCCAATGTCTACCATCCCTCGTCCATTCATCGCTGCTGCACACGCTGCCGGGGCCGCCCTCGTCGCCCTTGCCACCGGGCCGATTGGCGGCCTGCTCGCGGCCGTCGCCCTGGCGGCACCGGCCCTCGTCCTCCGGAGGCTCCCGTGAACGGCCGGCCCGGCGGAACTGCCGGCGCCAACGGCTATCACTCGCGCGTCCGGACCACGCTCGCGGCGATCCTCGCCGTCATCGCTGCCGCCGCGCTCACCTGGCAGGACCTCACCGGCGCCGGCCCGGACGAGCTCACCGCCGTCACCGCCGCCATCCTCGTCGTCTCGCTCCAGGCCCTCGCCTTTCCGGTCGACGACCTCCTTCGGCTCCTCGGCCGCTGGCGGCGCGGCGAATGAGGCGCCCCCTGGCGGTGGCCACGGCAGCCGACCCATCGGCAGGCCGCCGCTGACCGACCGCATCGCCTCCCCTCGCCGCCGGGCCGTGGCGCCGCCACTCCCCGGCACCTAACCGCCCGCAGCAGGCGGAGCTCGCCCCTTACAATGAGGGGAGCACCCGCCGGGCGGGCTTCGCGAGGTTCCCCCCATGCGCTACCGCCGCATCAGCTACCGCTACGCGCTCACCATCCGCACCGGGCCCGAGCCGCTCGGCAGCGGCTACCTCGCGGGCCGCGAGCGCATCCGCCTCGCCCAGCCGTGGTGGCGCCCCGCTGCCGATATCGCCGAGACCCCCGAGGCCATCGCCGTCACCGTCGAACTCGCCGGCGTCTCCGTCGACGACCTCGATGTCCTGCTCTACGACGACGCCGTCGTCATCGAGGGTGTGCGCCACCTGCCCCCGCCGTCGGTCGAAGCGCGCTACCACGCCGCCGAAATCCGCCAGGGCCGCTTTCGCCTGGAAGTTCCGCTCCCCTGCGGCATCGACGCCGAGGCCGCCCGGGCTCGATACGACAACGGCCTGCTCCTGCTCGAATTCCCCAAAGCCAGCGGAGGTGCCGCGCCATGAGCGACGATGCGCTGTCTCCATCCGGGCCCCCCGTGAGCGAGTCCTCCGACGCGGCCCCCCAAGAGGAAGGCCGCGTCGAGCTCCTGCCCGTCATGCCCCTCCGGGGCGGCACCGTGGTCTTCCCCTTCGCCGTCCTCCCTCTCGCGGTGGGCCAGCCCCGCTCGGTCCGCCTCGTCGATGACGTGATGCGGCGCGACCGGCGGCTCGTCTTCGTGGCCCAGAAAACGGACGATATCGACCTCGCCGGCCCCGAGCACGTCCATCGCATCGGCACCATCGGCGTCATCCACCACCTCGCCCGCTCCGGCGAGGGGACGCTGCAGGTCGTCGTCCAGGGCATCGAACGGGTGCGCATCCTCGAATTCGTCGGCGCCGAGCCCTATCTCCAGGCTCGCGTCGAGCGCGCCCCCGAGCGCCCGGCGGCGGGCCCCGAGGGCGAAGCGCTCCGCCGCGCTGTGCTCGAACTCATCGCCCGCCTCGTGGCCGTCATCCAGCTGCCGCAGGAGTTCGTCGCCGCGGCCGAGGCGCTCACCGACCCGCTCCAGCTCGCCTACCTCGTCGGCGCGGCACTCCCGCTCTCGGGCGAACAGCGCCAAGAGCTGCTCGAACTCGACGCCGTCGAAGCGAAGCTTCGCAAGCTCATCGACTTCATCCAACACGAAATCGCCGTGCGCGAGCTCGGCCGGAAGATCGCCGAGGAGACCGAGCAGCGCCTCTCGAAATCGCAGCGGGAATACTTCCTCCGCGAACAGCTCCGCTCCATCCAGAAGGAGCTCGGCGAAGGCGAAGGCGAAGAGATTGCCGAGCTGCGGCGCAAACTCGACGAGGCTGGCCTGCCACCCGAGGCCCGCGCCGAGGCCGACCGCGAACTCGACCGTCTCGCGCTGTTGCCGCCCGGTTCCCCCGAACAGGGCATGATCCGCACCTACCTCGATTGGATGGCCAACCTCCCCTGGCAAAAGCTCAGCGGCTCGGCCATCGACATCGACCGCGCCCGCACCGTCCTCGACGAAGACCACTACGACCTCGAGAAGATCAAGGATCGCATCCTCGATTACCTCGCGGTGCGCAAGCTCCGCGCCGAGCGTGCCGCCGCGGCGGCCGATGGCGGCGAGGTCCCCTCCCCCGCCGAGCGCACCGCCGCCGAGCCGATCCTCTGCTTCGTCGGCCCGCCCGGCGTCGGCAAGACGAGCCTCGGCCAGTCCATCGCCCGCGCCCTCGACCGTGCCTTCGCGCGCGTCGCGCTCGGCGGCGTCCACGACGAAGCCGAAATTCGCGGGCACCGCCGGACGTACATCGGGGCGATGCCTGGCCGCATCGTCCAAGCCCTCCGCCAGGCCGGCACCCGCGACCCGGTCATCATGCTCGACGAGATCGACAAAGTGGGGAGCGACTGGCGGGGCGACCCGGCCGCCGCCCTCCTCGAAGTGCTCGACCCGGCACAGAACCACCGCTTCACCGATACCTACCTCGGCGTCCCCTTCGATCTCTCTGCCGTCCTCTTCATCGCCACGGCGAACACCCTCGATACCGTCTCGCCGCCCCTCCGCGACCGGATGGAGGTGATGCAGCTCTCGGGCTATACCGAAGAGGAGAAGCTCCAGATCGCCGAGCGGTACCTCGTCCCACGGCAGCTCCGCGCCCACGGGCTCCGGCCGGGCGAAATCGCCTTCGAGCCAGAGGCCCTCCGCCACATCATTCGCCGCTACACGCGCGAAGCCGGCGTCCGGGGCCTCGAACGGGAGATCGCCGGCGTCGTTCGGCGGATCGCCCGGCGCGTCGTCGAAGGCGAACCGACGCCCGTCACGGTCGATATCGCCGGCGTCGAACGGTACCTCGGCCGGCCCCGCATCCCCGAGGAGGCGCTTCTGCGGATCGATCGGCCCGGCATCGCCACCGGGCTCGCCTGGACACCGGCCGGCGGCGACGTGCTGCAGATCGAGGCGGCGGCCATGCCCGCCAGCGAAGAGCGGCTCATCCTCACCGGGCAGCTCGGCGACGTCATGCGCGAAAGCGTGCAGGCCGCGCTCACCTGGGTCCGCTCCAACGCCGAACGGTTGGGCTTCGACCCGACCTTCTTCGAACACAAGGCCGTCCACGTCCACGTGCCCGCGGGCGCCGTGCCCAAGGACGGACCCTCCGCCGGCATCACGATGGCCACGGCGCTCGCCTCGCTCGCCACGGGCCGCCCCGTGCGCGCCGACGTCGCGATGACCGGCGAGATTACCCTCCATGGTCGCGTGTTGCCCGTCGGCGGGATCAAAGAGAAAGTGCTCGCCGCGCACCGTTTCGGCATCCGAACCGTGATCCTCCCCAAGGAGAACGAGCGGGACACGGAGGACGTGCCCGAAGAGGCGCGCAAAGCCCTCCAGTTCCACTTCGTGGACGACGCTTTCGACGTGATCCGGCTCGCGCTCACGTAACGAGGGAGCCGGGCGAGCGCCTGCCGCGAGCGTTACTGCTGGACGAGCGCGACGACGTTGCCCTCTGGGTCGGTAATCCGGGCGATGGTCGGGCCGCCCGGGACGTCGAACGGCTCGCGGACGATCGCTCCCCCGAGCTCCGCCGCCTTCGCCAGCGAGGCGCGCAGGTCGCGCACCTGGATATAGAGGACGACGCCGGGCGCGCTGCCGCGGGCGATGTGGCCGCCGGGGCCCGGCTCCGGCCCGCCGAGGCCCGGGGGAATGGCCATCACGGGCCCGTCGTCGATCGCCCAATTGAAGAGCGCCGCGTAAAACGCCCGCAGTCGCTCGGGCTCGCGCCCCCGAATCTCCCAGTGCACGAGCGGACGGGGCCAATCGGGCGGCTCGGCGGATTCACGGTGCATCGGCGCTCCTCGCGGTGTGGTCCGCGCAGTATACCGAGGCGAGGCGTCGCTACGAGGAGGCCGTGCCGAGATGCCGCACGAAGAACTCCTCCCACGCGTGGCGCTCGGCCAGGGGTACCTGCACATGGCGTCCCGGGTTCGCGTGCAACGTCTTCTCCTGCGAGCCGAGCGCTTCGAAGAGGGAGAACACGGAATCGCGCGGTGCCACCTCGTCGTCCCATTGACACATCACCATCACCGGCACCGTGATCCGGCGCGCGAGTGCCGCGAACTCCTCGTTGCGCACGCCCGCTAGTCCCAACACCGCTGCCCGCACGCGCGGCTCGCCCGCGACGAACGGAACGCCGATGGCGGTGCCCATCGAAAGCCCCCACCAGCCGACCGGCCCCTCACCGACATCCGGCAGCGTTTCCGCTGCATCGAGCGCAGCCTTCCATTCGCCCACGGCCCTCGCTACGCGCGCAGCGAGCTGCCGCATCCGCGCCGGGTCGATGGGTGGCAAGCTGGCGGCACCGCGCAGCGCCCGCGCCTGCGCGAGCTCTGCCTCGGTCGCCCGCTCGCCGTGCCCGGGATTGTCGATGCTGAGGCAGGCGTAGCCGTGGTGGCGAACGAAGCTGCGCGCCTTCGCCAAGAGCGTCTCGACCCGCTTGTGCTGCATCCCGCCGTGGCAGAGGAGCAGGAGCGGCCGCGGCCCGCGCGCCCCTTCTGGCAGCCACAAGATGCCAGGGACTCGCTCGCCATCGACGGCGAGCTCGAAGCTCCGCTCGGTAACACCCAATTCGGTGGTTTCGCTGATGAACCTCATGCATGTGCCTCCAGCCGGGGTAGCTCGGGTTCGGCAAGGGGCGCGCCGCGCCGGTACGGAGCGTATCACGATTCACCTCCGAACGTCGTTCTGCTCCTCCGGGGCTCGAAGCCCTCGCACACCCCAGCGGCGAGAGCGGCTGCGAGGCCACCGCGCGGTCGGCACGCTCCCCCCACCGACAAACCAGCGGGGCGGCCCAGCCGGGCCGCCCCGTACCCCTGCGCTGCGTTCCCCTCGCAGCGATCGATATCCGCGACGGTGGCTCGCCGCTACGGCCGCCAGCCCAGGTCGTAGCGGTCGAGGTTCATCACCTTGTTCCAGGCGGCCACGAAGTCGTGGACGAACTTCTCCTGCGCATCGTCGCAGGCGTACACCTCGGCGAGGGCGCGGAGCTGGGCATTGGCCCCGAACACGAGGTCGACGCGGCTACCCGTCCACTTCTTCTGGCCGGTGCGCCGGTCGTAGCCATCGTAGATGCCCGGCGCCTCCGTGGGCCGCCACTCCGTGCCGAGATCGAGCAAGTTCACGAAGAAGTCGTTGGTGAGCTTGCCCGGGCGCTCGGTGAAGACGCCCAGCGAAGAGCCGTTCCAGTTCGCCCCCAGGGCGCGCATCCCGCCGACGAGCACCGTCATCTCCGGCGCCGTGAGGGTGAGGAAGGCGGCTTTGTCGACGAGCAGGTGCTCGGCCGGCTTCTCCTGCCCGGGCTTCACATAGTTGCGGAAGCCATCGGCTACCGGTTCGAGGACGGCGAAGGATTCGACGTCCGTCCACTCCTGGGACGTATCGGTGCGGCCCGGGGCGAAGGGCACCTGGATGTCGAACCCGGCCTCGCGTGCGGCCTGTTCGATGGCCGCGCACCCGCCGAGGACGATGAGGTCGGCCAGGGAGACGCGTTTGTTCCCGGTTTGGGCGTTGTTGAACTCGCGCTGGACCTCTTCGAGCTTGCCCAACACCTTCTGGAGCTCGCCCGGGTTGTTCACCTCCCAGCTCTTCTGCGGTTCGAGCCGGATGCGCGCGCCGTTGGCG
>NZ_DAOUBJ010000066.1:0-18034 GCF_034432735.1 Tepidiforma sp.
GCAATGCTCAAGCCGCGAACATCCCCCCCGGCCCGCACCGCGTGAGCCGCCACCGTCGTCGAATCCAGCCCGCCCGAGAGCAACACCAGGCCCAGCCGTACGCGTCCAACCTCACCCATACCCCGAGCCTACCACCACCGCCGAACCCTACAACCTCCCCCCTCCCGCCAGCCGCTCGCCCAGGGCGCCCCTGCCCGCTCCCCGGGTTCCCCCACACCGCCCTACCGTGCCAGGAACGCATTCACGCGCTCCATGAACACCTCGAACTGATCGTGGTGGACCCAGTGGCCCGCCCGCTCGATCTCCACCGCCTCGTAATCGTGGAACGCCGAAAGGTCGGGCGGCCCCCCCGGGCGCGTCCCCCAACTCTCCCGCCCCCAGACGATCAGCATCGGGCAGCGAATCTGATTCCAGAGGTCGCGCGCATCCTCCATGTTGAACTCATAGGGCGAGCCCGCGTGCGTGTAGTTGTCGAACTTCCACGTATACCCCGCCTCCGTCGGCCGCACCCCGTGTTCCGTCAGGTGGCGCGCCAGCTCGGGTGTCAGATGCCGGTTCGCCTCGATCATCCGCTGGGTCGCATCCTCCACCGTCGGATACGTCCGCAGTTGGCGCCGCTCCAGCTCCCGCATACTCTCCACCCACTGCCGCATCCGTCGGTGCGCCGGCCTTCGCTCGCGCTGCCAGCCCAGCCCACCCAGCCCCTCGATCGTCACCAGCCGCCGCACCTTCTCCGGGAACGCGCCCGCATACTGGAGCGCCACCCCGCCCCCCAAACTGTGCCCGATGACCACGTACGGCGCCCGCCCGATCACCTCGCCCAACGCGTGGATATCCAACGCGTAATCGATGATCGAATAGTTCCCACCGATCGCCCAATCCGAATCGCCGTGCCCGCGCAGGTCCGGTGCGTACACACAGAACCGATCGACGAGCGCCTGCGCCACCCGGTCCCACGAACGTGCATGGTCGCGCGTCCCGTGGATCAAAATGAGGGGCGGCTTCGCCTCCTCGCCCCAAACCAGATAGTGCAACTTCAGACGTTGGGAAGTGTACCAGCGCGACTCGGGCTCCATGGCCGGAATCCTACCGGCACAGGCCCTCCCCGTCCCGTCAGAGCCGCGGCAAGGGAATGCCCAACGCCTCCTCCAGCTCGTCGATCGCCCGCGTCGTCTCGTCCACCTTGATCGTGTGCATCCCGAGCGCCCTCGCGCCCTTCAAGTTCGCCCCAAGGTCATCGAGAAACACCGCCTCCGGCGGCTCGATACCCAATTGCTCGCACGCAATCTCGTAAATCCGCCGCTCCGGCTTGCGCACCCCAACGATCGCCGATTCCACCACCACATCGAAGAGGCTGTGCACATCGATCCCGCTCGTCCGTCGCTGCGCCGGCTCGTCGCGGGCCACATTGTTCGTGATGCTCCCCAGCTTCACCCTCCCCCGCAGATGGCGCACCACCGCCACCATCTCCGGCCGCTCACCGAACCCCTCGAAAAACCACGCGAGAAACGACGCACCCGTCGCCCGCGTCTCCAAGCCCGCAACATGCCGGTCGAACAGTTCCGCGAACCCCTCCGGCGGAATCTCGCTCCGCTCGAACCGCGACCATGGCCCGTCCTCCGGCGCGAAAATCGCCACCCGGACTTCGTCCGGAATCCCGTGCTCGCGGCAAAACTCCTTGATGCGCGTCACCGGCGAATGCGTCAGTACCCCGCCGATATCGAAAATCGCAGCCCGATACCGTCCCATCGCAAGCCCCATCCTACCAGCCCCCTTTCCAAGGGTCCGCCCTCGCTCTGTTACACTCCCCCGGCCACGTCAGTGCACACCGCTCCGCGAACAAGGGGGGTCCGTGACCGACACCTTCGAAATCGTCTTCCTCGGCACCGGGAGCCCCCTCCCCAGCCCCGACCGCGTCGGCTGCGGCCACATCCTCGTCGCCGGCAACCAACACGTCCTCGTCGATTGCGGCTGGGGAGCCGCCCGCCGCATCCTCGCCGCCGGCATCCTCCCCTCCGTCATCGACACGGCCATCTTCACCCACATGCACACCGACCACATCACCGACTTCCCCGACTTCCTCTTCCTCCGCTGGACGTCCGGCGCACGCACCCCCCTGCGCGTCTTCGGTCCCGAAGGAACCAGCGACATGGTCGAAGGCTTCCTCCACGCCCTTCGCCGCGACATCGGCTACCGCCTCGCCCACCACGGCGAAAAACTCCACCCCGATGGCATCGTCGTCGAAGTCACCGAAATCCCCACCACCGCCCGGCCCCAGCCCTTCTTCGAACGAGCCGGCCTCCGCCTCGAACGATTCGAAGTCGACCACTTCCCCGTCGTCCCAGCCCTCGGCTACCGCGCCACCTACGATGGCCGCACGGCCGTCCTCTCCGGCGATACTGGCTTCTGCGAATCCCTCCTCCACGCCGCCCAGGGCGCCGACCTCCTCGTCTGCGAAGCCTTGAACACCGCCATGCTCCGCGAGCGCATCGCCGCCCTTCGCGCCATCGGCCGCGACCTCCAAGCCTCCCTCTTCGAAGACATCCCCAGCTACCACATCGATGTCGCCGATGTCGCCCGCCTCGCCCGCCAGGCAGGCGTCCGCCAGCTCGTCCTCGACCACCTCATCCCGCCCATCCCCTCCACCGGCCCCGAAGTCGAACGATTCATCGCCGGCATGGCTGAACACTATCCCGGCCCCATCCGCGTCGCCCGCGACACCGACCGCATCCCCGTCCCCGGAGCCACCGCATGACCCACGAAGCCATGTTCGTCGATTCCCTCCGCAATCGGATCCGCGCCATGAACCTCCTCTGGGAGCGCGCCATCGGCGACCTCACCCTCGAGCAGCTCAACCACCACGAGCGCGCCGGCGTCCTCCCCATCGCCTTCAGCTTCAGCCACTACATCCGCTCACAAGACCAATCCATCAGCGCCATCTTCCTCGGCGAACCACCCCTCTGGCAGCAGGGAGATTGGGCCAAGCGCGTCGGCGTCACCGTCGATGCCCTCGGCCGCGAAGAAACCGTCCAACAAATGGAGCACCAGCGCTTCGCCGACCTCGGCGCCTGGAAGGCCTACCAAACCGAAGTCATCGCCCGCACCGACCGCGTCCTCCAGACCATCACCGCCGAACGCCTCGCCGAGATCGTCCTCCCCCAGCTGCCGCCGCACATGCAGAACATCTTCTGCGCCCTCGTCATCGGCCCCGGGGCCCCCCTCCGCCGCCTCGACGTCCTCGAATGCTTCGTCTACCAACACGGCCTCCGCCACATGGGCGAAGTCGAACACGGCCGCGCCCTCGTCGGCCTCGGCGGCATGACCTCCTAACGTCCGCAACGTATTTACGCAACATCTTCTTGCTATCCCGGTAGAGCAAGTCCATACTTGCAACCCCATGACTGAGCGCGATGCCAAGCCGCGCGTCCTGGTCATCGACGACGAAGCCGCCGTCCGCACCATGCTCACCCGCGCCCTCGCCCTCTGGAACTACGAAGCCGTCGCCGTCGCCCGCGCCGAAGAAGGCATCGACCGGCTCGCCGCCGGCGAGCGATTCGCCTGCGTCCTGCTCGACCTCACCATGCCCGGCATCGGCGGCGAAGCCGCCCTCCACGAGATCGAACGCCGCTCCCCGGGAACCCCGATCGCCCTCATGAGTGGCTACCCCCGCGACGACCTCGCCGGCGAAGGCCGGCGCTTCCTCGCCAAGCCCTTCGACCTCCAAACCCTGCGCGACCTCCTCACCGAACTCCTCCGCTCCTGAGCAGCCCAACATCCCCCCGGTGGTATCCTGAGAACGTGCCTACCGAAGCCCGCGCCAGCGTCGACGTCAGCCCCTACTGCCCGGCCTTCCAACGCACCGTCGAGCTCATCGGCCGCCGCTGGACGGGCGCCATCGTCCGCTCCCTCCTCGCCGGGACCGAACGCTTCAGCGAAATCCTCGCCGCCATCCCCGGCCTCTCCGACCGCCTCCTCGCCGAGCGCCTCCGCGAGCTCGAAACCGAAGGCATCGTCAGCCGTACCGTCCACCCCGAACACCCCGTCCGCATCGAATACCGCCTCACCGAAAAAGGCCGCGAGCTCGAACGCATCGTCGCCGCCATCGACGCATGGACCGCCCGCTGGGCCGAACCCGACCGCCAGAACAGCTGAACTCGGCACCGTTTACAGCCCATCACACAATCGCCTAGGCTTCTCTCGCGGGGCAACCAAAGGGAGGTCCAGTGCGTACGCTCCACATCCCCCTGCTCGCCCTTCCCCTGCTCGCCCTCTCCCTGCTCGCCCCAGCCTGCGGCGGCGGTGGAGCCAACAACCGCTTCGCCGACAACCAGACCGCCACCGCCGCGCCCAACACCACCGGCACCCAAGCCCCCGGTACCGGCGGCCAACAGCCCACCAGCCCCGCACCGGCCGCCACCCCCACGCCAACGCCCGCCCGAAACCCAGGCACCTACACCGTCCAAGAAGGCGACACCCTCGGCGCCATCGCCGAGCGCTTCGGCGTCACCATCGCCGACCTCGTCACTGCCAACGGTCTCGCCGATCCCGATCTCATCTACCCCGGCCAAGAGCTCACCATCCCAGCCGCCACCACCCCGACCCCGACCCCCTGACCCCAGCCCCCACCGACCCCGCACCCCACTACCGGCGATCGTACTCCGGCAGATACGGCTTCACATCCAGCACCGGCGTCCCGTCGATCGCATCCAGCCCCCGCACCCGCAACACCAACCCCTCCCGCCCCAGCAGCTCCACCACCGAAACCCCCAGATGGTTCGGCCGCAGCTGGCTCCGCGTCGCGAAAATCCCCACCATCCGCCCGCCCGCCAGCTCCAGCTGCTCCGGCTTCACTGGCGCCCCCACCGCCACGTCCAAATAGCACACCACGAACAGAAAGCCGAACCGCTCGATCCCCTCCAGCCGGCGCTCGTGCTCCGGTTCGAACACCACCGAACACTCCACCTTCCCCCAGCCGTGGGGCCGCGGTTTACGCACCGGACTACGCACGAAACCCACCGCCCGGAGCAACACCTCCCGCGGCGGCTCCGGCCGCTCCCAATCATCCTCGCGGCCACGGCCGAAAAAACGTCGCCAATCCACCACCCACAGTCTCGCCCGCCACGCGCACTGGCGCCACCCTACCACAGCCAGGGGGTCGCCTTTCCCCACACCCATCGGCCAACGATCTATACTCCCAGCAGCCTGAATCGCAGCAATAGGAGGCATCAATCATGGCACTCGGAGGCTACGCCGGTCGCGTCGGCACCGTCGACCTGAGCGCGGGAACCGTCAGCTACGCCCCCATCCCCGAAGACTGGGCGCGCAAATACATCGGCGCCCGCGGCGTCGGCGTCCGGTACGTCTTCGAAGCCGGCCCCAACGTCGATCCCCTCGGGCCCGACAACGTCCTCTGCTTCATGAACGGCCCGCTCACCGGAACCGAAGCCTCCATGAGCGGCCGGCTCGCCATCGTCACCAAGAGCCCCCTCACCGGCACCGTCACCGATAGCCACCAGGGCGGCTGGAGCGCCGCCCGCCTCCGCTGGGCAGGCTTCGATGGCCTCGTCTTCAAAGGCATCTCCCCCAAGCCCGTCTACGCCTACGTCCACGACGGCACCGTCGAACTCCGAGACGCCAGCGACCTCTGGGGCAAAGGCATCCACGAAACCATCGCCATCCTCAAAGAACGGCACGGCGAAGAAGACCTCAGCGTCATGGCCATCGGCCAGGCCGGCGAAAATACCGTCCGCTTCGCCAGCTGGATCAACGAACACGACCGCGCCTCCGGCCGCGGGGGCACCGGCTGCGTCGGCGGCGCCAAAAAGCTCAAGGCCGTCGTCATCAAAGCCGCCCGCAACTACCCCCGCGCCGCCGACCGCGACGCCTGGCGCACCGCCCACAGCAACGCCCTCAAAAAAATCATGGACGAGGCCAACATCACCTCACCACGCAAAGGCGGCCTCTCCGTCTACGGCACCAACGTCCTCATGAACGTCACCAACACCATCGGCGCCCTCGGCGCCCGCAACAGCCAGGAAACCCACTTCGACGGCGCCGAAAAACTCTCCGGCGAATACGTCAAAGAGCACTACCTCATCGACGACCCCACCTGCCACGCCTGCCCCGTCGCCTGCAAAAAAGAAGTCGAAATCACCGAAGGCCCCTACAAAGTCAAAATGGAGTCCGTCGAATACGAACCCGCCTGGTCACTCGGCGCCAACTGCGGCAACGACGACGTCGCCTCCGTCGCCTTCATGATCGACCGCGCCAACGACTGGGGCTACGACGCCATCGAAATCGGCCAGGTACTCTCCTGCCTCATGGAAGCCACCCAGCGCGAATACATCCCCGCCGGCGAAGGCCTCGCCTGGGGCGATCGCGACGGCATGATCGAAATCATGCGCAAAGTCGCCTTCCGCGAAGGCATCGGCAACCGCCTCGCCGATGGCATCGAACCCTTCGCCCGCTCCATCGGCCACCCCGAGATCGCCATGACCGTCAAAAACCAGGCCACCCCCGCCTACGACCCCCGCGGCCTCAAAGGCATGGGCCTCGGCTACGCCACCTCCAACCGCGGCGCCTGCCACCTCCGCGGCTATAGCCCCGCCTCCGAGCTCGGCGTCATCGGCCTCAAAACCGACCCCCTCGCCTGGCAAGGCAAAGGCGAACTCCTCAAGCTCCTCCAAGACATCCACGCCTTCAGCGACTCGCTCGACCTCTGCAAATTCAGCGCCTTCGCCGAAGGCCCCGAAGAGTACGCCGAACAATACCGCGTCATGACCGGCATCCAAGACTTCGGCCCCGACGACGTCATCAAAGCCGGCGAACGCATCTACAACCTCGAGCGCTACTACAACAACCTCGCCGGCTTCCGCGAAGGCTCCGATACCCTGCCCAAGCGCTTCCTCGAAGAACCATCCAACTCCAAAGGCTCCCTTGGCCAAGTCTGCGAACTCGATCGCATGCTCCAGGAGTACTACCAAGTCCGCGGCTGGCAAAACGGCGTCGTCCCCCAAGAGAAGCTCCGCGAGCTCGAAATCGTCTGAACTTCCGAATGCCGATACCCGAACGGGGGAGGGCGAGATCGCCCTCCCCCGTCGCATGGGCGCCACCGCCAAAGCCCAACGGTCCCCTCCCCGGTTTCGCCGAGCGCGGGCGCCGCCGTAGCATAGGGGCATGCCGGCCCCCTGGAGACGCACCCGAGCCCGCCAAGCGGGGCTCCGCGCCGTGCGTCGCCGCTACCGGGCCGTCTGGCTCGGCCTCGTCATCGGCATCGCCGCAGGCCTCGGCTCCATCGCCTTCCACGAGCTCATCCGCTTCGCCACCGACCACCTCCTCGGGAGCATCGCTGCCTACCACCCGCCCGAGCCCCTCGGCGAAGGCGGCAGCCCCGCCAGCGGCCCAGAGCGCGCTTGGGCCCTGCCCATCGTCATCGCCCTCGGCGGCCTCGCCAGCGGCCTCCTCACCACCTTCCTCGCCCCCGAAGCCGCCGGCCACGGCACCGACAACGCCATCCGCGCCTTCCACTGGCGGAGCGGCCGCGTCCCCTGGCACGTCGTCCCCATCAAGCTCGTCGCCTCCGCCGTCACCATCGGCTCCGGAGGCGCCGCCGGCCCCGAAGGCCCGAACGCCCAGATCGGCGCCGGGTTCGGCTCCGTCATCGCCGACCGCCTCGGCCTCGAGCCCGCCGAACGGCGGCGCGCCATGGCAGCCGGCATCGGCGCCGGCATCGGCGCCATCTTCCGAGCCCCCCTCGGCGGCGCCATGATGGCCGCCGAAGTCCTCTACCGGCACGACCTCGAAGCCGACGTCATCCTCATCTCCCTCATCAGCTCCATCACCGCCTACGCCATCTTCGGTTCCTATACCGATTTCGAGCCCATCTTCGGCGGCGCCGCCGGCTTCGACTTCTCCCGTCCCTCCGAACTCCCCTACTACGCCATCCTTGGCCTCCTCGCCGGGCTCGTCGGCCTCCTCTTCGCGCGCGGCTTCTCCGCCACCGAAGCCCGCTTCGAACGTCTTCCCCTTCCAGCCTGGGCCCGACCCGCCCTCGGCGGGCTGCTCGTCGGCCTCATCGGCATCGCCGCACCCGAAGCCATCCACATCGGCTACGGCTGGGTCCAGCAAGGCTTCACCCCCGAGGGCATCATGGCCTTCTCCCCCTGGCTCCTCCTCGCCCTCCCCTTCCTCCGCATCGTCACCACCTCCCTCACCGTCGGATCCGGTGGCTCCGGCGGCATCTTCGGCCCCGGCATGGTCATCGGCGGCATGCTCGGGGCCGCCTACTGGCGCCTCGGCCACGAACTCCCCGGCTTCCCCCAAGAGCCCGGCCCCGTCGTCATCATCGGCATGACCGCCATGTTCGGCGCCATCGCCCACGTCCCCCTCGCCATGCTCCTCATGGTCGCCGAAATGACCGGCAACCTCTCCCTCCTCGCCCCCGCCATGGCCGCCGTCGCCGTCGCCACCCTTGTCGTCGGCGACGAAACCATCTACCGCCAACAGCTCCCCACGCGCGCCGATTCACCCGCCCATCGCCACCGCTTCGCCTTCCCACTCCTCTCCGCACTCCCCGCGCGCCAGGCCGCCATCCCGCTCGTCGAGCTCGATCCCTTCGAATCCTGCCAAGCCGCCGCTGCCCGTCTCCGCGAAGCCGGCGCAAGCTACGCCACCACCCGACTCGAGCACGGCCGCCTCGGCGAAGTCACGCTCCCCCGCCTCGAAGAAGGCGGCAACGAGCCCGTCTCCGCCCGCGCCACCCCACTCCCCACCGCCGTCGACGCCGATTGGCCCCTCGACCGCGCCCTCGATACCCTCGCCGAGCACGAACGCCGCTGGCTCCCCGTCGTCGATGGCAGCCCCACCCATCGCCGCCTCCTCGGCCAGATCGATACCCGCGCCCTCCTTCGCTCCTACCGCCGAGCGGCAGCCAGCCAAGTCCGCCCCCTCGGCACCATCGCCGACAACCTCGAGGCACTCGACGGCGTCCTCCCGGCCGGCTCCCCCCTCGCCTTCCGACGCCTCGCCGATGTCGCCTTTCCCCCCGGCGCCCGCGTCGCCGCCGTACAACGCGACGGCGAAACCCTCCTCCCTCGCGGCGAGCTCATCCTCCTCCCCGGCGACCGCGTCACCGTCACCTACATCCCTCGTGCCCGCGCCACCGTCCTCGCCCTCTTCGAAGACGGGCCCCCACCCCCTCAATCCCGCGCGTAGCCGCCCTCGCGCAGCCGCCGCCACACCTCGCCGCTCGACGAATACCGCTCCATCAGGTACGGATAGACCGCCGGAATATTGAACAAATACTCCATGCACACCTGCGAGAGGTAGCGATCTACCACGACCGGGTGCACGTCAGGGTCCACCAGGTCCAGCTGCAGTCCTGCCTCGTAGCCGCCCGCAGCCGCCGGCATCCCCGCTGCCTGCTGCATCACCAGGCCCTTCGCCGTCAGCGAATCGACCGCCGCCCGAATCCGAGCGCGAAACTCCGGCACCACCCGCACCCCGTCGCCCGCCAGATACGCCCCCCGCTCCCCCGTCGCTTCCAAACTCGCGACCACAGCCACCACATGATCGACGCGGAACGTATCGCTTCCCGCCGCACGCGACGGCGGCAACCCCACCGAAAGCACACCCAGCACGATGCGCTCCAGCGGATCCAGGTCCTCCGGCTGATAAGCAGGCACAGCTACAGCGTAGCGGAGGCAGAGTGGACGGTCAGGTCAGCCCGCTGGCCCAGCCCTACCCCGAGAACGCCAGCTCAGAAATTCAGATAGCGGGCCGGGTCCACGAAGCCACCGTTGTAGCGAATCTCGAAATGCAGGTGGTGGCCCGTCGTGAAGCCCGTCAGACCCGTCAGGCCGATCGTCTGGCCCGCGCTCACCGCCTGCCCGGGCACCACATCGATCTGGCTCATGTGCGCGTAGAGCGTCGTCCATCCCCCGCCGCAGTCGATCACCACGTAGTAGCCATAGCTATACGTCAGGTACTCCGTCCGGCTCACCACGCCATCGCACACCGCGAACAGCGGCGACGGCCCGAAGCCGTACAGATCCAGGTCGATGCCCGTGTGGTACGAGCTCCCCCCGCGTGGCGTCCCGAACGGATCGCTCACCCCGCGCCAGGCGGCCAACGGGAAATTCTTGAAAATCCCGCCCGAGGATGGCGCCGGCGCCCCACCGGCCGACGGACCCGAAGGAACACCCGGCATCGCTGGCGCCTGCGGCGGCGGCGGAGGCGGTGGCGGCGGCTTGATCTTCGCACCCACCAAGAGCAGCATCTTGCCCGCCTCCAGGTGGTTCGGGTCCGTGATGTTGTTCGGCTTGTATTCGATCACCGCCGCAGCCGTGATATTGTCGTACTGCGCGACGATCGCATCGACCGTCTCCCCGTAGGCCACCTTGTGCAGGATGCCATCCTTCCGCGGGATGATGAGCGTCAGCCCCTTCGGCAACAGATTCGGGTTCGAAACCGTCGGGTTGTTATCCAAAAGCGTCTGCATCGAAATCCCGAACTTCGCCGCCACGCCCGAAACGGTATCCCCAGGCTGCGTCAGGTACTCCACGATCGGGCTGCGCGGGTCGATGATGTCCGCCAGCGGCTTGATGCCCGCCCCCACCTCACCCGACGTCGCCGCCGCAGCCGTCACCCCTGCCGAAAGCGAATTCACCGGCGAAATCCCGCCCACCGCGCGCACATCCAGCGATTCCGTGCGCGACGCCACCGCCACCACCGAACCGAGCGTCTGCACCGTCGCGCCCGGACGGAAGACCGTCGTCCCGGGCCGCTGCGCCGCCGTCGCCACGCCCGAAAAACTGAAACTTGGGACAGAAAGAGAAACCGAAGCCGAGGAGCGCGTTGGGAACCGGGCCGCCGAGACGACAGCTAGCAGCGCCAGGATCATCACCACCGCATGAACCATCATCCGGCCGTGGCGCCTGCCGTGCGCGTGGGATCGAGCGCGGGTACCTTCGATTCCCATAAGAAAGATGCTGTCGCGCTGGCAGCGAGCGCCGGCGCGGGCTGAGCACAGCCGAAGCCTGCTCCTCTCCTCCTTTCCTGGCTATCCCGGCCATCGCTGATAGCCGGGGAGCGGGACCACTACAGGTTTCCCCTACAGGTCCGATTTCAGGCTGGCGAGAAACTCCTCGTTATTGTTCGTCCGCGCGAGCCGCTCGAGCAGCCGTTCGGTCGCCTCGAGCTGGTTCGGCGAGTTCTGCGAAATCATAGCCGTCATCCGCCGCACAAGCCAGACGCCCTTCAACGTTTTTTCATCCAGCAACAGCTCCTCGCGCCGCGTCCCCGAAGCCTGAATATCGATCGCCGGATAGAAGCGCCGCTCCGCCAGCCGCCGGTCCAGCCGCAGCTCCATGTTCCCCGTGCCCTTGAACTCCTCGAACACCACCTCGTCCATCCGCGAACCCGTATCCACCAGGCACGTCGCCAGAACCGTCAGCGAGCCGCCCTCCTCGCACTTACGCGCCGCACCGAACAGCCGCTTCGGCGGATAGAGCGCGATCGGGTCCACGCCGCCCGAGAGCGTCCGTCCACTCGGCGGGAGCGCCAGGTTGTAGGCCCGCGTCAGCCGCGTGATCGAATCGAGCAGAATCACCACGTCCTTCCCACCCTCCACCAACCGCTTCGCCCGCTCGAGCGCCATCTCCGCCACCCGCGTGTGGTCCTCCACCGGCTCGTCGAACGTCGAACTCACCACCTCGCCGCGCACGCTCCGCTGCATATCCGTCACCTCTTCCGGCCGCTCGCCAATCAGCAGCACCATTAGGTGAACATCCGGATAATTCGTCGAAATCCCATTCGCAATGTTCTTCAGGAGCATCGTCTTGCCGGCCTTCGGCGGCGAAACGATCAGTCCCCGCTGCCCCCGCCCGATCGGCGCGATCAAGTCGATGATCCGGTGCGTCAGGTTGTCCGGCGTCGTCTCCAGCTTCAGCTGCTGATACGGGAAAATCGCCGTCAGATTCTCGAAGTGCGGCCGCCGCTTCGCCGTCTCCGGGTCCATCCCGTTCACAGCCTCGACCTTCAGCAGCCCGTAGAACTTCTCGTTGTCCTTCGGATGCCGAACCTGCCCCGTCACATAATCGCCCGGTCGCAGCGCGAACCGACGCAGCTGCGACTGCGAAACATAAATATCGTTCGGCCCCGGCAACATCGAGGGACCCCGCAGGAACCCATAGTTCCCGTCCGAACTCACCTCGAGGAAACCACCACTGAACACATTGCCACGCGCTTCCGCCTGCGCCTGCAACAGCCGAAAGACAAGGTCGCCCTTCCGGAGCGCATAGATGTCCTCCAGCCCCATCTCCTCGGCGATCGCGATGAGTTCCTCGCGCGACTTCTGCTCAAGCTCCGCGATGTTCAGCGGCGGCGCCCCACCCTGCGCGCGTTCCTCCCGCGCGATCTCCCGCTCCAACTCCCGCTCCAGCCGCTCGCGCGCAAAATCGCGTCCGCCAAACTCCCGCTCCCGCCACGAACGATCGTTCCGGTTCTCCCGGTCGCGCCAGCGCCGCTCGCGGCGCGCAGCCTCCCGCTCCTCCCGTCGCGCATCCTCCCGCCGCGCATCCTCCCGCCGCGCGGCTGCCTGGTCGCGCCGCACGATGATCTCCGGCGCAGCCGGCTGCTCCCGTTCCGCCGCACCCTGCGAATCACGCCGGAAAATGCGCGTCCGCTGCGGTTCCGGCGCTGGCACCTCGGCCGCCTGGGCCGCCTCGGCCGCCGGCGCCTCGGCCGCCACTGTCGCCGGCCTCTCCTCCTGCCTCACCCCCGCGTTCGCTCCATTCTCCACCGCCGCCGCCGCTGGAGCGGCTTCCCCTAGGGTGCTCTCGCCGTCCGCGCCCTCGGCCGTGGCTGCTCCAGCAGCCCGCCCGCGCACTCTCCGCCGCGGCGCCGGAGCCGCCTCCGGCCTCGACTCGGCGGCCTCCACCAGAGGAGGCGCCGGATCGGTACCCGCCGGAGCTCCATCGGCCGTGCCCTCCGCCACCCCTTCCGGCGGCGGCTCAGGCTTGCGGCTCCGCGTCGCGCGGCGCCGCGTGGCCGGTGCCTCCGGCGCGTGTCCATTTCCGCTCGTAGATGCTTCGGTCGTCGCGGTCAGTTCGTTGGCTTCGGTCTCTTGCAAGGGTCTTCCCGTGTGCGTGTCGATTGGCGCCCGAGGATCGAGGTGGTGGGCTGACGCTGCGGTCGATTCGCTGATGTTCCGCGTTTCGGTTCAGGGCTCGCGCTGAAGCTCGGACGAATGGGGAGCTGGATCACGCCACCATCCGTGGCGCCGTCCCTTCCAGCACCCTCACGATACGACGAACCGCCGCAACGGTGCAACAACCCTGCGCCACCTCCCGCCTATCCCACCAGCCGAACACCCCACTCGCCACTGCAGCCCCCCGCTCCACCAGAAGCCACGCACCGGTCGCCCGGCCCCCTCAGGCCGTGACCCCCGCACCGAGAAACTCCGCGAACACCTGGCAATGCTCCAGCGGAAACTCCGTCACCCCCGCGTGCGCACCGTCCAACGTGCGCAGCTGCGCCCCGGCGATCGCCTTCGCCAACGCCTCACCGTGTCGCCGCGGAATGAGGATGTCCTCGGAGTTCGTCACCACCAGCGTCGGCGCCTTGATCCCACCCACCCGGCCGCTCGCATCGTGCTCCAGAATCGCCCGCGCCTGCCGGATGAACGCATGATCCTGCTGCGCGTACGGATTCTGGACGCTCACCGCGACCGCCCGCTCGTACCGCTCCACATCGTCGAACAGCGCAGCCGTATACAGAAACGGCGCCAGCGCGCGCACGAACCCCTCCCGCGAAATGTTCGTCCGCCGCACCGTGATGAACGACTCGATAACCGCCCGTACATACCCGTCCGGCTTCGCCGTCGTCGCCAACAGAATCAACCGCTCCAGACGATTCGGGTGGCGGAGAGCGAACTCCTGCGCCACCATCCCGCCCATCGAATAGCCCAGAACGTGCGCCTTCTCCACCTTCAGCGCATCCAGCAGCGCCGCCAAGTCATCCGCCATCCCAGCGATGCTGTACGGCTTGTCCGGAGCGCCCGTCCGCCCCGCCCCGCGGTTGTCGTACACAATCACCCGAAAATGTTTCGCCAACAGCGGCAGCTGCGGCGCCCACGCCTGCAAATCGCTCCCCAAACCCCGGATGAGCACCAACGGCTCCCCAGAGCCAACCTCCTCGTAGTACGTGATGATGTCGCGCGTGGGAACGTAAGGCATTCGCGGTCCAACCTCGGGCGCACGGAACTTCGGCAGCATCATAGGGCCAACCACCCCAACGCGCCCCCCAAGCGTAGAATCCCCCGCCATGGCATGGCTCGAACGCCCTACCGCACGAATCTGGTACGAAACCCACGGCCCAACCGATGCCCCACTCGTCGTCTTCGCCCATGGCCTCGGCGGCAATCACCTCTCCTGGTGGCAGCAAATCCCCACCTTCCTCGATGCCGGTTACCGCTGCCTCACCTTCGCCCACCGCGGGTTCGCCCCATCCCAACAAGAGGGGCCCGAACCAGGCGCCCGAGCCTTCGCCGACGACCTCGCCGCACTCATCGACACCGCCAATCCCACCGGGTCCGTCACCCTCGTCGCCCAGTCGATGGGCGGCTGGACGTGCCTCGCCTTCGCCCTCGCCAACCCCACACGCGTCCGCGCCCTCGTCATGTGCGATACCCACGGCGGCTTCTGGTCACCCGAAACCGCAAGCGCCTGGTCCGCAAAGCCGCCAGCCGCAGAAGCCGAACTCCTCGCACGCGGCATCCACCCTGCCGCCGGCGAACGCATGGCCCGCGAACAGCCCGCACTCCATTACCTCTACCGTGGCATCGATGCCCTCGCCACCGCCCTCGACAAAGAAACCCTCCGTCGCCAGCTCGGCCAACTGCGCACCATCGCCCCGGCCGACGTCGCCCGCCTCGACATCCCCGTCCTCTGCATCGCCGGCGAAGAGGACATCGTCATCCCGCCGGCCGCCGTCGAAGCGTTCGCCCGCGCCGTGCCCAACGGCACATTCGTCACCGTCCCCGCCGCCGGCCATTCCGTCTACTTCGAACGGGCCACCACCTTCAACGCCATCGTGCTCGACTACCTCCGCGCCCACCCCTGACCAGCCCCGAACCAGATCCCCACGATCGCAACCCCACGACACGATGCCCCCTCCGCCAGGAGCGCTCGGCCGGCGTCACCCCTCGCCCCTGACCCCCAAAAACCCGCCGCCAACCTGCTACCATGGAAGGCGAGACCCGCATCGTGCGGAAATCAGGAGTCCCTCTTGGCGTTTGCCGATAAACAAATCAGCTGCCGCGATTGCGGCAACATCTTCGTCTTCACCGCCGGTGAGCAAGAGTTCTACGCCAACAAAGGGCTCATGAACGAGCCCACCCGTTGCCCCTCCTGCCGCTCAGCACGCCGTTCTAGCCAGAGCTCCCTCGAACAAGCCGACGGCTACGTCCGCTACGGCAACTTCGCCAGCTTCGGCGGCAAAACCCCGCGGCAGATGCACCCCGCCTCCTGCGCCGAATGCGGCCAGATGACCGAAGTGCCCTTCGTCCCCCGCGGCGAACGCCCGGTCTACTGCTCCACCTGCTACAGCAAGCTCAAGCCCCCGCGCGAAGAAGTCGCCCACCAATAACCGCATCGCGCCAGCTTGCGGAGGCACAGCCCATGCCAGCTGAACCCCTCCTCCGCCAACTCTCCCGCATCTACGGCCAGCCGCTCGACTCCCCAGCCAGCGCGCGCCAGGCAGTCGAAGCCGCCCCCGAAACCCTCGCCGCCGCCCTCGTCGCCGAAGCCGCCGAAAACGACGACGTCGCCGACGACCAAGCCGCCCTCGCCTACTGCGAAGCGCGCCTCGCCGAGCTCGCCGACCTCACCGGCCAGGCCGCCCCCGCCATCCGCGCCGCCTGCCGCGCCCGTATCGCCCGCTGGGCCACCCTCGGCTAACCACCCACCCTCCCGGCGCCTATAATCAGCCACCCCTCGGGAGGAGACAGCACATGCCCACCTACGAAACCGTCCTCTACGAAATCCCCGCCCCGGGCGTCGCCCGCATCACCCAAAACCGCCCCGAAGCACGAAACGCCCAAAACTACCAGCTCACCTACGACCTCAACGCCGCCTTCGACGAGGCCGCCGCCGACGAAACCGTCAAAGTCATCATCCTCGCCGGCGCCGGGCCCCACTTCTCCGCCGGCCACGACCTCCGCGGCGGCGGCCCACCCCTCGCCAACTTCCCCACCGTCGGCACCTGGCGCGAATTCGGAAAAAAAGGCGCCGAAGGCTACATGGCCGTCGAAGAAGAAATCTACCTCGGCATGTGCCGCCGTTGGCGCAACATCCCCAAACCCACCATCGCCCAAGTCCAAGGCAAATGCATCGCCGGCGGCCTCATGCTCGCCTGGGTGTGCGACCTCATCGTCGCCAGCGACGACGCCATGTTCTCCGACCCCGTCGTCCAGATGGGCGTCTGCGGCGTCGAATACTTCGCCCACCCCTGGGAACTCGGCGCCCGCAAAGCCAAAGAAATGCTCTTCACCGCCGATTGGGTCACCGCCGAAGAAGCCCACCGCCTCGGCATGGTCAACCACGTCGTCCCGCGGGCCGAACTCGAAACCTTCACCCTCGCCCTCGCCCAGAAAATCGCCGAAAAACCCTCCTTCGCCCTCAAACTCGCCAAAGAAGCCGTCAACCAAACCCTCGAAGCTCAGGGCCAGTGGCAGGCCATGCTCGCCGTCTTCAACCTCCACCAGCTCGCCCACTCCCACAACCAGGAGCTCTTCGGCATGCGCATCGACCCCAGCGGCATCCCCGGCGCCGTGCGGCGCGACCGCTGAGCCACAACCAGCCCCCGGCCCCCTACCGACCCGCCAGCCAGGCCACCTGCGCGCTCTCCTCCAGCGCCGTCACCCAGTGGAGCGCCTCCCACAGCGTCGCGCCCCGCGCATAGGCCCCGTGCCCGCGGAGCATCACCACCACCGCCTCCTGCAGCGCCGCCGCCACCTGCGCCACCTGGTTCGGCCCCTGGTCCACCACCGGCACCGCCTTCAAAAAGTGCAAACCCTCGAAATCCATCGGCACGAACCGATCGGTCCCGAAGCTCAGCGCGATCGCGTGCCGCGGGTGCGCATGCACCACCGCGCCCGCCCCCGTCATCGCGTAGATCGTCGCGTGGAGCACTGTATCGCTCGATGGCGGCGGGCCGGACGCCGTCCCGTCCGCCCGCACATAGGCAATGTGCCGTTCCCGCAGCCGCCCCAACATCGTCCCCGTCCCCGTGATCCACATCCCCGTCCCCTCACGGACGCTCAAGTTCCCGCCATGGCTCGAAACGAGCCCCAGCAGGTAGAGATCGCGCCCCACCTCCTGCATCGTCGCCAGCACACGCTCCGGCACCCCCGCCATCCTCGCCCCCTCAGAACAGATTCGGCAGCGCCGCCGTGCCCCCTCCATCGACCTCGATCCGCTGCCCCGTCAAGTAAAACGCATCGTCGCTCACCAAAAACCGCACCACCTTCGCCACATCCTCCGGCTGGCACACCCGCCCGAACGGCGACCGCTGATCGATCTCACGCAAGCTCTGCACCCCCTGCGTCGCCCGCGCCAACCGCGAGCCCATCTCCGTCTCCGTCAGCCCCGGCGCCACGATATTCACCCGAATGTTGTACCGCCGCTCCTCCCGCGCCAGCGTAATCGCCAACGCCTCCATCGCCGCCTTCCCCATGTTGTACGGCGCCCCGTTCGGCGCCAGCATGCGCGCCGCCACGCTCGAAATCATGATGATGTCCCCCCGGGGGCGCGTGCGCATGCTCGGCAACACCAACTTCGATAGAAAATGCGGGCCGAACGCGTGCGTCCGCACCACCCGCTCCAACTCCGCCGGATCCGTCTCCGCCACCCCGAGCCCTCGGCTCGCGATGCCCGCGTTGTTCACCAGAATATCCACATAACCGAAATCCGCGACCACCCGCTCCACCATCGCGCGGTCCTGCTCGAAGTCATCCACCGAGGCGCAATACGCCTTC
>NZ_DAOUBJ010000067.1:0-1947 GCF_034432735.1 Tepidiforma sp.
GCTCTGGGGTCTGCGCCACCGGGCTTCCGCTCCCGCCGGCCCGTAACCGGGCCGGAGCCTTCCCGTGACCCGTTCGCGCTCCCCGGTGGCCGTTCGTTCATCCGAGCGGCCTGCCTCGGCGTCGCAGGGTGCCAGTCCGTGGCGTCCTCGTTCGGCCTGAGCTGCCGCCTAGCTTCGTACGAGGCGGTCGTCTCGACGGTTCCGGGCCTCGTTCAGCTCGCCGCCTTTGTTCGCGGCTGATGATTTCGCCGGCGCGAAGGTTTCAACCGGGCTTAGCCCCGGGCATGAAGTCGGATGGGCGCCGGAGGACCATGAATGGGTCCGCCGCCGCGATGATGGCGTTCGGATGGCGTTCTCGGGTAGCGGTGAGCGCTTCCTGCCATTCTGGGTGCGCGTCCTCCCAAAGCGGGTGGCGAACGATGCACACGGCGTTGCGATCGGGGTTCTTGTAGGCGGTCAGTCTCCCTGCGCTGAACGATTCCTTGTAGCCCAAACGCCCGAGCGCGGCTGCCACCGGGGCGTTCTCACCCTCGACGAGCCTGGACCACGGATTTGTTAGGTTACCCCACGGCGCGGCGAGGTCGAGGACCGCAGCCGGGTCGCGGGCGAGGCGGACCATGTCGAGCGCGAGTCGCCAGTCGAGGAGGCCGCTGTAGGCGAGGTTGTGGTAGTCGCGCAGGCAGCGATTGCAGGAGCTGTCGCACTCGGGGGCATGCAGGAGCCAGCGTTCCGCGATGGAGCCGCGCTCCGTATGGAGGCCATGGGCGAGCATCTCGGCGAAGCGCTCCGGATTGCCCAGCTCTCGACAGTACCCTGCGCCGTTCTCCAGCGTATCGGACAGGAACGCTTGGCCGGCGGGACGCTGCTCGGTGGCGATTGGCCGGAATCCGCACTGCAATTCGAGCGGGTCCACATCGAGCACAGCACCAGCGGCGAGCCGCAGGAAGAAGGCGAACGAGTACCACGCGGCGCGACCTGTCACGCTGGTAGGGTCTGCGAACACGCCCACGGGCCAATCCCGGAGACCTGCGACCAGCACGTCCGTCTTTCGCTCGGCCAAGAGTGCGATGCGTCGTGGCGGCCCCTGAACTCGGACCGGTGACTCTTGGCCAAAGTCCACGGCGAGGGCACCTGGACGCGCGCGCTCGTAGTATTTCACCGCTTGGAACTCGAAGCCCCCTGCGCCGCCGTTGTCGTTCACCGCGATCACGTCTGCGCTTCCGGACTGCACGACGCAGTTCAGGGCTGTGGCCGTCTCCAACTCTCCGCCGGCGGCGAGTGTGGGCCGGGTCGATTGCGGGACCCATTCGAAGTACCCCTCGAAGTCACGCGGCTTGAAGTTCGTGATGAAGTCACGGGGCTCGCGCGCATCGAGCACGCGGTATTGGCTTGGTTCGGCTCCACAAACGGGGCATCGGTCTCCGTTGCGCGCGCCCCGACGCACGTCCTGGCACTTCGAACAGAGGCCGAGAAGACGCGGGTTCTCCTCGCTGGACGACGGGATGAAACCATCCGTGCACTCGAGGTCACCAGGTCCGGACGGTGGAAGGAACCCCACCACGCCCACCGCGGTGTGAACAGCCTTGTCCTTCACGGTTTCCGACCCCGGCGCGAATTGGGAGATGGCGATATCGAGGTTGCGTTCGACGCTCCCGGGGAAGGTAGGAAAGTGATCGCGTTTCGGCCATCGCACGTGAAGGCGGCGAAGGCGGGTGGGAAATCCAAACATGGGAAGGAGGCCCCGGTTCGCCAGTCGCTCGCTGAGTGCGTCTTGCGTGAAATTCGGCGAATTAGCGATGGACGAAATCTCGTCGAGCAAGTGGTCCGTGAGGTAGGTAACGAGCTCGCGCCGGTGGTCCAGGCCATCATCACCGTCCCACTTGGTCTCACGCGCGAGCGAGGTGGTGAGGGCGAGCAGCTCCTCGCGGGCTTCGGGGCGGAGATCGG
>NZ_DAOUBJ010000068.1:0-4453 GCF_034432735.1 Tepidiforma sp.
AGGGCGCTGGTGGCGTTGGCTTGGGGGTCGAGATCGACGAGGAGGACGCGCTGACCACGGCGGGCGAGGGCGACGGCGAGGGAAACAGCCGTCGTCGTCTTGCCGACGCCGCCTTTCTGATTGACGAGCGAGACGATACGAGCTCCCATCAGGCGGCCTCCCGGGTCATGCGTTCTTCGATGGCGGCGCGGTTCGCGATGCCAGCGAGCCCGGGCGCCTCGACGGCGAGGGCGCCGGCCGCCAGCGCGAACCGCATCGCCTGGTCGACGGAGTCGGTCTCGGCGAGGCGGACCATGAACGCCATGGCGAAACAGTCGCCGGCGCCGGTCGGTTCGGACGCCTCGGCGGGCAGAGCGGGATAGCTCGTGGAGCTGCCATCCAGTTCGAACAGTGTAGCGCCGTTGTAGCCACGCGTCAGGACGACGAGCGTGCGACCGGTAGCCAGTGCGGCGGCGAGCGCCTCGGGGGCGGCGGTATCCTCTTCGCTGAGGAAGGCGCACCAGCCGGGCCGGACGAGGGCGCGGGCTGCCTCCAACGGCCGCGGGTTGGCGATGACGCGGCCCTCGCCGTCGGTGCTGCGGAGGGCGCCCTGGAGCGAGACGCCGACGAGCGCGCCCCGGAAGCGGAGCGGCGCCTTCCGGAATTCGTGGTAGGCCGGGGCGTAGAAGACGAGGTCGAACGCTTCGCCCGGCGACAGGTGGGGCACGAGGTACAAGTCGCTCCCCGGTGCCAGGAGGCGCTGCGTGCGGTTGCCACGCGCGTCGTAGCGGTTTTCGTAGCGGGCGACGGTGCCCGGCGCGGCGCGGACCTCGAGCCCATCGAGGATCCCGAGCGGGAAGGCGGGCTCGAGCGTGGTGACGACGGTGACATCCCAGCCGAGGGCTCGCGCCATCAGCGCAGCGTAGAGCGCAGGTCCGCCGGGCGCCCACCCGCCATCGGCGGTGCGGTCGAGCGCGACGTTGCCGGCGACGAGCGCGCGCGTGGCTAGCCTCCTCCGCCTCTCCGGCTGATGACGACTTTGCGGTTTTCGCCCTCGCCGATGCTGTGCGTCTCCAGCTCCGGATCGTCCACGAACTGGAGGTGAACGATCCGCCGCTCGGCGGCGGACATCGGTTCGAGCGTGATCGGGGAGCCCGTCTGACGGACACGATCGCCCATCCGCCGTGCCATCTCGACGATGCGCTCCTCGTTGCGGTGGCGGTAATACTCGATATCGATGGTGACGCCGCCCCGGCCGGGGTACTTGCGAGCGAGGGCGAGGTTGACGAGGAACTGGAGGGCCACCAGGGTATTGCCGCGGCGCCCGATGAGGACGCCGAGGTTGTCGCCTCGGATATCGATGACGGCCAGGACCGAGCCGAGCCCATCGCCCGGGGTCACCGGTTCGCGGATCGAGATCTCGGCGTCGATGCCAAGGATGCGGAGGATGTCGTCGACCGTTTGGGCGGCGAAATCGACCTCCTCGGCGTCGATGTCCGGCTCGACGTAGGGATGGTCGTGTTTCGGCCGGATGGGGTGTGAAGGGCGGGCCGGGCGGGACTCCGATTGGGGACGTGGCTGCTCGAGGCGCGGACGCCGAGGGCGTTCCGGCTGGGCCGGGCGTTCGGGCGGGGTCTCGCCGGGCCGGAGGAAGTCCGCATCGGTGAGGCGGGGCGGCACCGGCTCGACCACGCGGCTCGAGCCCCCGGTGGCGCGGGGATCGCCGCCGCGCGGACGGCGGGGCCGCTGGTCGCGGTCGGCCCGGTCGCCGCGGCTGGCGGGCGCTGGCCCATTGGCCGCGGGCGTCGAGCGGGGCTGGGCGGCGGCGCGGGCTGGGGCGATCCGGGTGACCCGAACGACGGCATCGCGGCCGCGGCTGAAGAGGCCGCCCTTCTTGCCTTCGTCGAGAATCGTGATTTCGACTTCGTCCCGCGTGGCGCCGAGGATGGCGAGGGCGTTATTGAGGGCGTCTTCGACGGTTTTGCCGCTTGCTTCGGCCTGGTCCATGGGTAGGTGTCCTCGATTCTGGAGCGGATGGTACAGCGGCAGCGGCCGGTGCGGGCACTACCGCGGGCGCCGGTTGCGGCGCGCGGACCTTGAAGAACGGTTCGATGCCGAGCGGCTGGAAGCCATAGATGAGGATGTTGAAGCCGATGCCGACGATGCTGTTCACCACCCAGTAGAGGCTCACGCCACTCGGGAATTGGAGCGCGAAAAAGGCGAACATCAGGGGCAACATCACGTTCATCATGGCCTGCTGCTGGCGGACCCGTTCATCGGTGCTGACGGTGACGGTCGTCTTCGATTGGAGGTAGGTGGTGACCCCGACGAGCACGACCATGAGCAGGTTGGGGTGGCGGAGGTCCATCCCGAGGAAGAATTCCCGCATCGGCAGGGCGTGCTGCAGGTAGGCCCAATCGTAGACGTGGCTCGAGAGCTTTTCGAGCGCCTCGGGCGAATTCGGTAGGGCGATCCGGACGGCGCTGTAGAGGGCGATGAGGATGGGAAACTGGATGAGCATCGGCCCGAGGCAGCCCAGCGGATTCACACCCGATTCCCGGTAGAGCTTCATCATCTCTTCCTGGCGGCGCTTCGGGTCGCTGTATTTCTTGTTGATCTCTTGGATGCGCGGCTGGACGGCCTGCATCTGGCGGGTCACGTGGAGCTGGCGATAGGTGAGGGGGAACGTGACCACCCGGACGAGGATCGTGAAGGCGATGATGGCCAGCCCGAAGGAACCGAAGAGGAGGTTGTTGAGGAGAACCAGGAGGTTCACCATCGGGTTGAGCAGGGCAACGGTGAACAGCTCGCCCATCAGCGCTTCACCCCGGTGACCGTCACTTCGACGACGGAGCGGTTCTGTGGATTGGCGAAGAAGAGGCGCCCCTTCGTGGTGAGGACGTAGGCGCCGCCCCGAGCGGCGAGGAGATTGGCGCGCACCGTGCCCGCCCCGTCGATCGGGACGCGGTTGAGCACCTCGCCGCTGCGCGCATCGATGAAGGTCACCACTGGCCCCCGGTCGGCCACGATGAGGACATCATCCACGATCACGGGGGCAGCCTTCACGCGGTGGCCCTGGGTGGAGGCGGGGGGCCAGAGCTCCGCCGGTGGCGACTTGCTTATGTCGAGTCCATAGACATTGCCGCCGAAGTCGCCGAAGAAGAGCCGGTCGCCGTCGCGGGCGGGTGCCGTCCAGACCCAATCCTTGGCGCGGTAGTCGGCGAGGAGGGCGCCGGTGGCGGCATCGAGGATGTAGACGTGGCGGTTGATGCTCGGAACGAAGAGGCGGGCATCGTCGAGCGCGACGAGGTCGGCGATGGCGCCGGTGGCGGTGAAGGGGGCGGGCCAGGCGGGGGAGCGGTCGGCGATGCGGATGGCGTGGACTTGGCCGTCCATCGTCGCGACGTAGAGGGTCCCGCCGATAGCGACGGGGGTGGCCCAGATACCGCTGTCGAAGCGGAGGGGGGTTTCCCAGCCGGGGGCGGGGGCGCCGTTGGCGGCGTTCCAGCCGTAGAGGCGGCCTTCGGTGGTGCCGAAGAAGAGGATGCCATTGGCGTAGGCGAGGCCCCCGGCGATGTTGCCGGTGATGGCGGAGGCGTTGGTTTTGCCGGCTTCGGGCCAATCGGGGCGGCCGGTTTCGGCGTCGAGCGCGAACACACCGGCTTCGAAGGTGGCGTAGTAGACGCGGCCATCGGCGACGATGGGGGTGCCGTAGGCGGCGTTGGGGCGGATCTTGTCGTCGGCCTTGACGTCCTTGTCGGGGAAGGTCCAGGCGGCGGTCGCGCTGCGGCCATCGTCGGCGAGGGTGGTGCGGACGAGGTGGCCGTGGTCGGTGGTGAGGTAGAGGGCGGAGGGTTCGGCGAGGAGGGGAGGGGCCCAACCTTCGGGGTTGGTGACGGCGACGCAGGCGGCGCCGAGGAGGGCGACGGCGGCGAGCGAGGCGGCGCCGAGGAGGCGGAAGCGGGTCACGGCGCGATGGTAGCAGCCTTTGGCGTTACGGGCCGCGCGTTCCACGTGGAACGAAGAACATTTGTTCGCATCACGCCGTTCGAAGCCGCGGACCGAGCATCGACGTGCCGGGTGTTTCACGTGGAACGGCCCCCGCGCCTGCTGCGACCGCCGCGTCAACCCGCCGGATCGCCCGTGGGACCCGCCCCCTCCCGTCGCCATCGCGCGCCATCCCTCCGGCACGCGATGGATCCCCCACGCTGCTCGCCATCGCCCGACGTCGCGGAACCCATCCAAGGCTTCGACGTTTCACGTGAAACACCACCCCGGAAAGCCGGGGGCGACGTTCGCCGGCCGAAACCGTCGCAGCCCCCGCCCGGCCGGACTAGGCCCGATCGCCCGACTCCAAGCTGTTTCACGTGAAACGGAGAGCCGGCGAGCGACTCGCATCCGCCTTCCCGACGATATCTCGCCCAGCCAATCGACCGACTCGACGGCCCGGACCGCCGCACCAACCGCGCAGCCC
>NZ_DAOUBJ010000069.1:0-3692 GCF_034432735.1 Tepidiforma sp.
AAGAAAAACCGCTCCACAACCCCCCGGAAAGGCCACGCCCAGGCCACCCGGATTTGGGGTGGGGGCGCCCCCGAAAGAGCGCCCCCGTGCGACGGGGAGGACAATGTCGCCAGGCGCCCTTTGGTCAGGAGGCCGCCTACCATCAACAAACGACCACATCCCCACCAGGCCCAGAGTCCACCCGAGAACGGATCGGTAGCCAGTTGGGAACACCCGTCATATCATCCACACAGGCGAGCCGTCCGAGGGCGCCGCCCCACCGCCTCGCCCGCACGCGCGCCAGCGGGTTGACAGCACCCCGTGCTATGCTAACCTTCCCCCTTGGCGCTTCTTGACTGGCGAACCTTCTGAGTTTGCACAGGTCGCAAAGCTGCGTGCTTGAAGACGGCTCTGCGCTCGGGAAACCAGCGCGGGGCGCTGTTCACGAACAGGCTTTTCGGCCTGTTTTCGTGCCCAGAACACCAGCCGGCCCCCCGGCAACCATCCAGGCGCCCCACCAGGCGCCCACCAAACGCTGAAACGCAGGGGAAGCAGGAATGCCGACCATCAACCAGCTCGTTCGCAGAGGGCGAACCAAGAAGACGAAGAAATCGGGCGCGCCTGCCCTGCTCTTCAGCTTCAACTCCAACACCGGCAAGCTCACCAAAGCCGTCGGCCGCGGCAACCCCCAAAAACGCGGCGTCTGCACCCAGGTCCGCACCCAAACCCCCAAAAAACCCAACTCCGCCCTCCGCAAAGTCGCCCGCGTCCGCCTCGTCAACGGCATCGAAGTCACCGCCTACATCCCCGGCGAAGGTCACAACCTCCAAGAACACTCCGTCGTCCTCGTCCGCGGCGGCCGCGTCAAAGACCTCCCCGGCGTCCGCTACCACATCGTCCGCGGCGCCCTCGATGCCACCGGCGTCAACAACCGCAAACAGGGCCGCTCCAAATACGGCACCCGCAAAAACGCCCAGCCCGCCGCCGGCCGCAAACGCTAACCAACCCAGGCAGAAGAAACCCGGAGTCCGAACATGGCCCGACGCACCAAGCCCGAAAAACGCCCCATCCCGCCGGACGCGCGCTACGGCAACGTCCACGTCCAGATCTTCATCAACAAACTCATGCGACGAGGCAAAAAAAGCGTCGCCGAAAAAGTCGTCTACCGCGCCTTCGACCGCATCCAAACCCAGACCGGCCGCGACCCGCTCGACGTCTTCCAGCAGGCCATCCGCTCCGCCACACCCGTCCTCGAAGTCAAACCACGCCGCGTCGGCGGCGCCACCTACCAAGTACCCGTCGAAATCCGCCCCGACCGGCGCATCGCCCTCGCCATGCGCTGGATCCTCAACGCAGCACGCAACCGCAACGGCCGCTCCATGAGCGAAAAGCTCGCCGCCGAACTCCTCGACGCCGCCAACGGCACCGGAGCTGCCATCAAACGCCGCGACGACACCCACCGCATGGCCGAGGCCAACCGCGCCTTCGTCCACTACCGCTGGTAAATCAGGAGTCCCATGCCCCGCAACGCCGACCTCGATCGCATCCGGAACATCGGGATCATCGCCCACATCGACGCGGGCAAAACCACCGTGTCCGAGCGCATCCTCTTCTACACCGGCAAAACCTACAAACTCGGCGAAGTCCATGAAGGCGCCGCCACCATGGACTGGATGGAACAGGAGCGCGAACGCGGCATCACCATCACCTCCGCCGCCACCACCTGCGAGTGGAACGGACACCAAATCAACCTCATCGATACCCCCGGCCACGTCGACTTCACCGCCGAAGTCGAGCGCTCCCTCCGCGTCCTCGATGGCGGCGTCGTCGTCTTCGATGCCGTCGCCGGCGTCGAACCCCAGTCCGAAACCGTCTGGCGCCAGGCCGACCGCTACGGCGTCCCCCGCATCGCCTTCGTCAACAAAATGGACCGCGTCGGCGCCGACTTCTGGCGCACCGTCGACATGATGAAAGACCGCCTCGGCGCCAACCCCGTTCCCATCCAGATCCCCGTCGGCGCCGAAGCCGAATTCGACGGCTGCATCGACCTCATCGAAATGTGCTGGTGGTGGTTCGGCGGCGAAAAAGGCGACAAACCCGAACGCCGCCAAATCCCCGACCACCTCCTCGACGCCGCCCAAAAAGCCCGCGAACAGCTCATCGAAGGCATCGGCAACGTCGACGACCAGATCGCCATCGCCTACCTCGAAGGCCACGAAATCGGCGCCCACGAACTCAAAACCGCCATCCGCCGAGCCACCATCGCCAACCTCGCCAACCCCGTCCTCTGCGGCTCCGCCCTCAAGAACAAAGGCGTCCAGCTCATGCTCGACGCCGTCGTCGACTACCTCCCCAGCCCCCTCGACATCCCACCCGTCAAAGGCATCGACCCCAAAAACGGCGGCGAAGTCGTCCGCCACGCCAGCGACAGCGAACCCCTCGCCGCCATCGCCTTCAAAATCGTCTCCGACCCCTACGTCGGACGCCTCGCCTACCTCCGCGTCTACTCCGGCGTCCTCAAAGCCGGCGAAACCGTCCTCAACTCCACCAAACAAGAACGCGAACGCATCGGCCGCCTCCTCCAAATGCACGCCAACCAGCGCGAAGACATCACCGAAATGGGAGCAGGCGGCATCTGCGCCGCCGTCGGCCTCAAGCAAACCTTCACCGGCGACACCCTCTGCGCACCCGATGCCCCCATCATCCTCGAAAGCATCCAATTCCCCGAACCCGTCATCCGCGTCGCACTCGAACCCAAAAGCAAAGACGACCAAGACAAGCTCGCCACCGCCCTCTCCAAAATGGCCGAAGAAGACCCCACCTTCCACTGGACCTTCGACGAAGAAGCCGGCCAAACCATCATCTCCGGCATGGGCGAACTCCACCTCGAAGTCATCGTCGACCGCATGAAACGCGAGCACAAAGTCGAAGCCAACGTCGGGCGCCCACAAGTCTCCTACCGCGAAGCCATCACCCGGCCAGCCAAAGCCGAAGGCCGGTTCGTCCGCCAATCCGGCGGCCGCGGCCAATACGGCGTCGTCCAGCTCGAAGTCGAACCACTCGAGCGCGGCCAAGGCTTCATCTTCGAAAACCGCATCGTCGGCGGAGCCGTCCCCAAGGAATACATCCCCGCCGTCCAACAGGGCGTCAAAGAAGCCCTCCAAGGCGGCGTCGTCGCCGGCTACCCCGTCCTCGACATCAAAGTCGCCCTCGTCGACGGCTCCTACCACCCCGTCGACTCATCCGAAATGGCCTTCAAAAACGCCGGCTCCATCGGCGTCAAAGAAGCCATCAAAAAGGCCGGCCCCGTCCTCCTCGAACCCATCATGAAAGTCGAAGTCCGCTGCCCCGAAGAATACTTCGGCGCCGTCGTCGGCGACATCAACTCCCGCCGCGGCATGATCCTCGGCAGCGAATCCATGGGCAAGACGCAAATCGTCCACGCCATGGTCCCCCTCGCCGAAACCTTCGGCTACTCCACCGAACTCCGCTCCATCACCCAAGGACGCGCCAGCTACAGCATGGAGTTCGACCACTACGAAGAAGTCCCCAAAAACATCGCGGCCACCCTCACCAAACAGGCCGTCGGCTAACCACCACATCACCGCCACCCAGGAAGACACGAAAGGAACAAAACACCATGGCGAAGGCGAAATTCGAGAGGACGAAACCGCACGTCAACGTAGGCACGATCGGGCACGTCGACCACGGGA
>NZ_DAOUBJ010000070.1:0-1511 GCF_034432735.1 Tepidiforma sp.
TGTGTGGGTTCGATGGCATCTGTTGCAACGAGCATCATTCGAATGCGTATGGGCTGATGCCGAGCCCGAATTTGATCGCGGCTGCGCTGGCACGGCGAACGTCGCGGGCGGGGCTGGTGGTGTTGGGGAATTCGATTGCGCTCTACAATCCGCCGCTGCGGGTGGCGGAGGAGTTCGCGATGCTCGACTGTATTTCGGGTGGGCGGCTGGTGGCGGGTTTCCCGGTGGGGACGAGCATGGACACGAATTTTGCGTACGGTTTTACGCCGGCGACGCTGCGAGAGCGGTATTACGAGAATCACGACTTCATTCTTCAGGCCTGGACGAACAAGGAGACGTTCCACTTCAACGGGAAGTACAACCAGGTGCGCTATGTGAATCCGTGGCCGCGACCGCTGCAGCAGCCGCATCCGCCGATCTGGATCCCGGGGGGCGGTTCGCTGGAGACGTGGGATTGGACGACCGAGCGGGATTATGTCTATTGCTACCTCTCGTATTTTGGCTATATGAGGGGGAAGGGTGTGATGGATCAGTTCTGGGCGCGGGTGGAGGAGATGGGGGCGGAGATGAATCCGTATCGAGCTGGCTTTTTGCAGTTGGTGTGTGTGGCGGAGAGCGATGCGGAGGCGGAGCGGCTGTACAGCGAGCACGTGGATTATTTCTATAACCGCTGTTTGCACGTGTACGGCGGGTTTGCGGACGCGCCTGGCTACCGGACGCTGCGGACGGTGAAGGCGGGGATTACGGCTCAGGTCGGGGCTCAGGCGAGCGCGCAACGTGCGGGGCTAACGTGGGGGGATTTCGTGAAGCAGGGGTACGTGGTGGCAGGGAGCCCGGAGGGGGTGGCGCAGCAGATGGAGGAGGTGATCCGGGGGCTGCGGGTGGGTCACCTGATGTGCTTGATGCAGATCGGGAACATGCCGCGGGAGAAGGTGATGTACAACACGAGGCTCTTCGCGGAGAAGGTGATGCCGAAGCTCCGGCATTTGTGGAGCGAGTACGAGGACCGGTGGTGGATTCGGCCTTTGCCGGAGGCGGAGCGTGCGAAGCCAGCGGAATGGCGGGAGCCAGTGACGGCCTAGCGCGCGAGTGGGTTCGGGCGGTGGGTGAACGAGGCCGCCCCGGGTGGGGGCGGCCTCGTGGGTGGGTGGGCGTTCTGGGTGGGGATGGTCAGTCGTCGCCCATGCCGCCGCCGAAGTCGCGCCGCGGGGGCGGGGGTGCGTCGCCGGCGGGGGTGCGTCGGACCCAGCCGCGGGTCGCGGCGCCGGTCGGGCCGGAGGGTGCGGGCGTGGGGCGGGGCGTGGGTGGGCTGCTGCGTTGGGGCTGTGGGGAGCCGCTGCTGCTGCCGCCGCGCCCGCCGCGGTCGCGGTCGGAGGGCCGGGGGCCACCGGGGCCGCCGCGCCCGCCGCGGTCGCCGCGGTCGCGGCCGGAGTCGCGGGTGGAGGCGGCGGCTTGCTCGGGAGTCTCGCCGAGGAGGACGGCGCGGCGGGAGAGGTTGATGCGGCCGAGGT
>NZ_DAOUBJ010000071.1:0-72562 GCF_034432735.1 Tepidiforma sp.
CAGGAGTTGACCGCTGCTGCCGACCAGCGGCGAGGCGGCACTGACCAGTTCCGGCGTGATGGCCGGGGACGGACCCGAGTGCGAGGAGCCAGAGTAGCCGGGTATCGGTGCGCCAGGCGGCGATCCGCGTGTGATACCGTAGGAGGTCGGAGATTCCAGTCCGGAACATGACATACCAATCGCGCCAGAAGTACGCCAGAAGTGCGAGGAGCGTGCCGCCGTGGAGGCCGACATCATAGGCAAGCCCTTGGTCTTCCCATCCGAAGAGCGCCGGGACGAGGATGAGGTGTCCGGAGCTGGAGATGGGCAGGAATTCGGCGAGGCCCTGGACGAGCCCAAGGAGAACGGCGCGAACGAGGTCCACGTGGGAACGTTCAGGCGCGTTGGGCTAAGGGGCAACAGGGAAGGATTAGGGCTGGTTCAGTCGACGCTGGCAATTCTGGTGTAGCGCTCGATGACCGGGCGGCCAGCGAGGAGCCCGGCGAGCTTCGGGCCGAGGGCACGCATGTGGTCGGTTTTACCGTGGGCTTCGAAGGCCGCGGCGTCGCGGTAGTTTTCGTAGAAAAGGAAGGTGGTGGGGTCGCTATCGGAGACGTGGAGGGAGTAGGTCGGCACTGCGCCGGATTCTTTTTCTTTGACGGCGGCGACCATTTCGGTGAGGGCGGAGCGCAGTTCGGCTTCTTTGCCGGGCTGCGCCTGAAGCTTGGCGACGACGGTGATCAAGGGCGGACCTCCGAGGGGATGAGCTGGCATTCTACGGGATGCTCGCGCGAGCGCGTCGTGGCCGCGATGGGTCGGCGACGTGGCCAGTTGCGTGACAGGACGGACCTGCCCGCCGAGAATGCCGGAGATGTGGCTGCAGACGTTGCCAAGTGGGAGGGCGGCGAAGCTGCTGGAGGCGGCGCTTCGCCATCCGGCGGCCGAGCCGGGGGTTCGTTACCCGGCGTGGTATCTCCGGCGATGGCACTGTCTGCCCGAGGGGTACCTTTCGGACCGGAGTGTGGTGCTCTACGACCGGGTGGTGCGGCCCGTGTACTGGACGGGCAACGGCTCACGCGGGGCGAGGCTCATTGCGCGGTGGCTCGAGCGGACGGGGGCTCGGCGGGTGCTGGAAGTGGCACCGGGGCCGGGGCGGCTGCTGGCGAGCTTGCGGAACCGGTTGCCCGCTTTGGAGTTTCGTGGCATCGAGCTTTCCCCGTATTTTGTGGGCATGGCGCGGGGACGGCTCGGCGATGGCGCGGTGATCCATGGCGACGCGCGCGACCTTTCGCGCGCGATGGGGGTTTTCGATGCGGTGGTGGCAGCGCATTATCTCGGGCATCTTCCGCCTGACGAGCGGGGAGTTGCCTTCGAGGCGATGGCTGCGGCTGTGCGACCGGGCGGTTCGGTGGTGACGGTGGAGCATCGCTGGCACCGCTGGCCGGAATCTGGATCGCTGCGGTTGAAAGCCCGCCGCGGTGCTGGTTTTTCCGAGTTGCGGTTTTACCGGCGCGCCGCCGGCGAAGGAGGTGAACGGTGACGCTGCCAGCGAGCGAACGGGAGAGAATCCGCGCCTACCTGGTGGAAAAGGCCGGAACGAGTTCCGTCGAGGAGCTGATCGAGCGGGTGGAGGCTGGCATGGCGGAGTTGTGCGCGGCTGCCGAGGCGGTTCCGAGGGATCGGTTCGGGGAGCGGCCGCCGGGTGAGGAATGGAGCCCGCTGGATTGCTTGCAGCATACGGTGCATTGGAATTCCGAAGTCGCACGGGCGGTGCTGCACGCGGCGCTGACCGGGGAGGTGGTGGCGGGACCTATCCCTGCTGGCGCGCTGCCGCCGGACGACGCTGGAGTGCCATCAGAGCGGGAGGCGCTGATCGAGGCGATGAGGCAAGCGAATGTTTCGCTCTATGAGCACGTGCGTGCTGCCGATCCCGGGTCGTTTCTCGAGGTTCGTTGGGAGCACCCGTTCTTCGGGATGCTCAACTGGCGCGAGTGGCTGCTCTTTTTGCGGCTGCACGCGCTGGACCATGCTCGCCAGCTGACGGCCATGCGGGATGCTCTCCGTGCGTGAGCCGCGACCACTGCGGGTGGTGCACACGTCTGACGTGCACCTGGGTGCCTACGCGGGCAACGATACCCCCATCTGGGTCGAGCGGCGGCAGCGGATGGAGGCGGCGTTTTGCAGGGTAATCGACCTGGCGAACCGGGTCGGTGCGCAGGTGCTCTTGCTGGCTGGCGACATCTTCGATAACGACCGGGTGTCGGCGGAGACGGTGGAGTGGGCGGCGCGACAGATTGCGCGGTTCGAGGGCCAGGCGTTTCTCATCCCGGGGAATCACGACCCGATGGATCCCGGGGGCATCTACTGGCGACACGACATGGAGGCCATCGCGCGGCGGCTGACGATCGTTCGGGAGCATCGCGGTGAACTGGTCGAGCCGGAGGGGCTGGACCTGGTGGTCTGGGGGCGGGCTTATTTGGACAGCGACTGGCACTTCCGGCCACTGGAGGGTCTTCCGGACCGGCTGGATAGGCGGTGGCATCTGGCTCTGGCCCACGGGCACTTCGTGCCAGAGGGTGGGGAGAATCACCGTTCGCTGCCAATCCACGAGCGGGAGATCGCCGGGGCCCGCGGTCGCTGGGACTACATCGCGCTGGGGCATTGGGAGCCGCACGCAGACGTGAGCTGCGGCGGCGTGACGGCAGTATATTCCGGGGCACCGATGGCGTTGAGCGAGGCGAACCGTCGGGCAGGGCTGTGCACGGTGGTGGACTTCGACGGGGGAGGCGTGCGCTGGTGGGTGGAGCGAGTGGATCGGTAGGCTGCCGGCTAAGGGCTTGCCGTGGTAGATTGAGGGTGGGCGTGGCAGGGTAGCTCAGCCGGTCAGAGCGCACGACTCATAATCGTGAGGTCGGGAGTTCGAGCCTCCCCCCTGCTACCACGGCCTTGCTGCGTGGCCGATGTGGGGCGCGGCGGAGGGGCGATGTGTGGGCGGGCCGGTACTCCAAGGCGATCGTCGGGGTTCTCCGGGGCGCGTTTCGTTCGAGCTCCGCATTCGACACGCGGAGCGAGCCAGTCGTGGGTCGCGATGTTGGCATCGTTCGAACGGGTGTAGGGGCGACACGGTGTAGGCGGCGTGCGCGTGACGTAAGGCGGCTCATGGGGTCGGTGGCTCTTGGCGCAGGAGGTCGCCGGGCTGGAGCGCGGCTGCTGCGCCAGCGGGGAGTTCGACGACGGCGCGGGCGCCTTTGGCGGTAGCGATGCCGAGCCACGGTTTGACCCGCGCCGCGACCCTGATGATTGCGCCATCGGCATCCAGGAAGACAGCGTCGATCGGGAACCGCATGAGGAGCATGTGGATAGAGGAGCATGGTTCGATGAGGAGCCCCTCGCCGGGCTGGAGTGGGCGGCGAAGCATCAACCCGCGGAAGCGGGTCCAGAAGGTGTCCGCGACTTGGATACGGTCACCAAGGACCCGGCCGGTTGGCTCGTGCACGAGGCGAACGATACGCGGCACGACGGGAGGGTACCTCGGCAGCGCCGGTCGGGCTATCGGCGGGGCACTGGGAAGACAGTTCTGTGGTGTATCAGTTCTTCGCCGCGCCAGTTGCGGCCGCTGAAGGTGACGAGGATTTCGGTATCTCGGTCCTCGATGGTCAGGAGGCCGAATTGGCCGCCGCCGGGGTGGGCGCCCTCGGTGTAGGGGCCGCCTTTGAGCGATCCCCGGCGGTCGAGGGCGGCGGCGTGGTAAACGGGGAAGCCTGGACCGGCTCCGTTGGATGCGTACAGGTTGTTGGCGCCGCTATCGGCGGCGAGCATATGGGCATCGCCCGAGATCATGACGAGGTTGCGAATTCCGTTTTCTACGAGGAAGTCGGAGATGCGGCGGCGCTCTTCGGCGTAGGCGCCCCAGTTGTCGCTGCGGGTCTCGTTGGAAATCCACGGGACGCTATTGACCCAGATCGTGAGGGCCGCGGAGTCGCGGGCCGCGAGGAGCTCGTCGAACAGCCATGCGAGTTGGGGCGCTCCGAGCATGGACTTGGACGGCCCATCGGGGAGGTGGGAAGGGGCGCGTTCGGAGCGCGTGTCGGTGAGGATGACGCGGACGCGACCGATGGTGAACGCCTGGGCTATGGGGCCATCGAGCGGCAATGGGTAGTGCGGGACGATCTCGCGATAGACGGCGCGAGCCGCTTCGCGCGAGGCGGTCGTACGGTCGCTGTCGTTGCCGCCGTAGTCGTGGTCGTCCCAGGTGTAGGCGACCGGCACGTCGAGCCAGAGCGCCTGCTGGGCGGGCGCGCGCAAGGAGCGGGTGAAGGCGTCGCGAATGGCTTTGGGATCGGGTTCGTCGATATCCGCGTAGTGAAAGTCGCCGGTGTGGACGAAGAGGAGGGGGTTGGCTTCGCGGATGCGGTCGAAGACCTGTCCGCTGGAGCCGGTTCGGGCGCAGGCGCCGAAGGCGAGGGTGAAGGTCGCGGCGCCATCGGGGTAGGTCTGGACGGTGCCAGTCCGGCTTCTGTCCTCGCGTCCGCCGATGGCGATTGACCATCGATAGCGGGTGGCTGGTTGAAGTCCGGTCGGTTCGAAGCGGGCGATTCGGGCTGGGCTCACGGCGGTCGGGGGTACGCGGGCGACCTCGCTGCCATCGGACGCCCGGACGATGAGCTCGGGGGTGATGCCGCTGGCGGTGCTTGCGAGTCGGGCGGTGACGGCGAATGACTGCTGGGTTACGGCGCCCGACCAAGCCCACTCGACGAGTTCGACGGGAAGATGACGCAGGGGCGAGGCCGGGTGGGTTGGGCCGAGGTAGGCCTGGTGGACCCGAACGCCGACTCCTGTGAGCAGTGTGCACAGTGCGACGAACCCGGCGAGCCTGGTGAGCACCGGACGTGGGCTCCTGGCGACGGCTGGTGCGAGCGACAGGGCCGCGGCGAGGATAAGGACCGAGGCCCCAGCTATCCCGACGAGGGGGACGCTTCCGAGCCAGGCGACGGCGACGACGGACCAGGCTGTGGCAAGCCAAGGGAAGCTGGCGAAGGCGGGGCGACGGACAAAGGCAGCCGTGCCGAAGAGGGAGACGAGGGCGGCCCAAGAGAGGGCGGACGCTTCCCAGGGGCGTTCGAGGAGGGCGGGTTCACCGGCTCTCTCGAAGCTGGCGATGAGAATCGCGGCCAGGCCGACGAGCGCCAGAACGACGGCAAGAATCCGGGTGGCACGGGGTGCGGCCATAGCGCCGGGGAAAGGCCTTCGGCTCAGCGTTGGGCGGCGGCCTTTGGACGGTCGGGTACGGCGGCGAGGTCTTCGAGGCCCCGTGGGGCTCTGGGCACCTGGACCTTCTTGACCTGCTCGATGATGTACTTCGCGCGCTCGCGCTGTTCGGGCGTGGCGGCCGGAAGCGGCAGGGTGATACGCGATGCGTACTCGCGGTGGTTGGCGATGAAGTCGGGCAGGCGGTCGTAGGTGGATGTCTGGGCGAAGACGCGGAGGACGTCTTCGGGGATGACCCGCTGCATTTCGTCCCACTTGCCCTGAAGCGAGAGCTCGTGGAGCTGCATGCCGAGGCTCTTGAGCCCGTGGACTTCGAAGACTTCGTGGTAGGAGCGGGTGGAGCCGTAGAAAGAGATGGGCTGGCGGAGGCGTTCGAGGCCTTGTTCGATTTCGGATTCGGTTTCGCCGAATACGGTGAATCCGCCGCCGGCGATTTCGATGTCCTGCCAGGTTCGGCCGGAGCGCTTGAGGCCGATCGCGACGTTCGGTAGGACCACCTCGCGCATGTATTTATCGGTCATGAAGCCGTGTGGCATGACGACATCGGCGACTTCGCCGGCGACGCGAGCCATTGCATCGCCGACGCAAGCAAGACCAACTTTCGGGCGTGGGTACGGGATCGGCCCGGGGTTGAAGTTCGGGGTCATGAGGGTGAAGTGGTAAAAGCGGCCGATGAACTCGGGTTTCTTGCCGTCCTGGAAGGAGTCCCAGACGGCGTGGAGCATCCTGATGTACTCCTTCATGCGGGTGGCCGGAGCCCCGGGCCAGTCGACGCTGAAGCGGTGTTGGTTATGGCCTTTCACTTGGGAGCCGAGGCCGAGGACGAAGCGGCCCTTGCTGAGGTGCTGGATATCCCAGGCTTCCATGGCCAGGACGGTCGGGGAGCGGGGAAAGGCGATGGTTACGCTGGTTTGGACCTCGAGCTTTTCGGTGGTGTAGGCGGCGATGGTAGCGGCGAGGATGGAGTCGTGTTGGGTTTCCGGGGTGGATGCGAAGTCGTAGCCGAGCTCCTCGGCGCGGCGTGCTTGTTCGGGGACGGCGGTGAGCCATGACCCGCCGAAGCCTGAGCCTACTTTCATCGGGGTGTCCTTTCGGGGAAGGTGGGATTGGGGCGAAGTCTACGCCGAAGACAGATGCGCTGCTATGCGGCGGGGGCGAGGCGAAGTACCTTTCCCTTTACGTCAGGGTTGCGGTTTGTTAGTGTGCGCGGAGCTTCGAACGATAGGGTAGGAGAAGGCGATGGACTTTCGAGATACTCCGGAGCAGGCGGCGTGGCGCGCCGCGGTGCGTGCATTTCTCGAGAAGGAACGGCCCAAGGTCGATCCGGATGCGAATCTGATGGAGCTGGCGCGTGAGCGTGGTGGCGCACTGCGGGAGTGGCGCGAGAAGCTCGCGAAGCAGGGTTGGATTGCGCCGGCCTGGCCGAAGGAGTACGGAGGGGCGGGGCTCGGCGTGATGGAGCAATTCATCATGAACGAGGAATTCGCGGAAGCGCGGGCGCCGCAGGTGGGCGGCATGGGCGTCTCGATGATCGGGCCGACGCTCATTATCCACGGCAACGACGAGCAGAAGCGGGAGCACCTGGGCGCGATCCTTCGTGGGGAGGTGCAGTGGTGCCAGGGGTACAGCGAGCCAGGCTCGGGATCGGACCTGGCGAGCCTGCAAACGCGCGCTGTGCGCGATGGGGATGACTTCATCATCAATGGGCAGAAGATCTGGACATCCGGGGCGCACAATGCGGACTGGATGTTCATGCTGGCGCGGACGGACCCGGATGCGCCGAAGCACCGGGGTATCACGTACTTTCTCGTGGACATGAAGAGCCCGGGCATTACGGTCCGGCCGTTGATCAACATGGCCGGCGGGCACCAGTTCAACGAGGTGTTTTTCGAGGACGTGCGGGTGCCGGCGCGGAACGTGGTGGGAGAAATCAACCGCGGATGGTATATCGGGACGACGACGCTGGACTTCGAGCGTTCCTCCATCGGGAACGCGGTCGGCCAGCGGCAGACGTTGGAGTACTACCTCCGGTATTGGCACGAGCACAAGGGGCAGCCAGTCACGGCGAGCGCGAGTGCGGCCTTCCGGAGCGAGTTCGCGGACCGCTGGATCGAAGCGGCGACCGCGAAGATGTTGAGCTATCGGGTCATCAGCATTCAGGCATCCGGGCGGGTGCCGAATCACGAGGCGTCGATCGCGAAGCTGTTCAATACGGAGCTGAGCCAGCGCATCGCGCGGACGGCGATGAAGCTGCTCGGGACGTCGGCGCTGTTGACGGGACGCGAGGCTCCGATGAAGGGGAGGGCCCCGGGGAGCTACCTCCAGACGGTCTCGTCGACGATCGCGGGAGGCACGAGCGAGATTCAGCGGAACATCATCGCGACCCGCGGCCTGGGGCTCCCGCGCGGCTGAGGCGCGCAGTTTTCTATCGACCTACGCGGGGGCTCGGGTGGGAACTCGGGCCCCCGCTTCGATCGGGCTGCGGTAAACCGGGGTTTCTGTGGCCCCTTTGGTGCTTGTCGTGCGAGGAGGGGGCCGTAGACTTGGTGCCGATGCGTTTCGCTGCAGGTGCGGCAGCTCTCATGGCGGCGTTGGCAGTCGTGATTGTGGCGTCGGCGCATGCCGAGCCGAGCAGGGCGAGGCCGGGCGACGGAGCGGTGCTCGACGCGCCGCCGACCGAGGTCGTATTGGTGATGACGCAGGACATGGTGCGTCGGCCAGGGGCCAACGCGATCGACGTATTCGATGGGAGCGGCAATGAGGTAACGGCGGAAGATGCACAGGTCGACGCCAACGACAGACGACGGCTTTCGGTAGCGCTTCCTCCGAACCTTCCACCCGGGGAGTACCTCGTGCGGTGGAGGACGTTGAGCGCTGACGACGGCGACGCGGCGAGCGGGGAGCTCCGATTCAGGGTCGACCCTGGGGCAACGCCCCATCCGGGGCGGGAGGTCTTGGGGGAGAGCCTGCTCGGCGGCAGTCCCGATGTGGAGACGGGAGCCTCGCCGAGGCTCGAATCTGGGGCTGGGAACGGTGGCACCGGCTGGGTACTGGTGGCTGCGCTGGGGGCGATTGGGCTGCTGTTGGGCATTGGTGCGGGCGTGATCGTGAGCAGGCGCGGGGCATGAAGCGGCGGGCGCTTCTGCTGCTGGTGATCGCCGTGACCCTCGGTGGGCTGTTTGGACGGCCGGGGCACGCATCGGCGCACGCAGCCCTCAGGGCGTCGGAGCCGGCGGCGAATGCGTTTCTCCGGCAAACACCGAACGAAGTCATCCTCGATTTCACGGAGCCAATCGACGCACGGGCGAGCCAATTGCGGTTGCTCGACGGACGGGGGAACGAAGTAGCGGTCGGGGCGCCCGTCATCGCCGGGGCGAGGATGCGTGCGTCGGTTCCGGAGCTCCTGCCGGGCGTCTACAACGTGGTGTGGGCCAACGTGTCGCTGGTCGACGGCCATGCGCTTTCCGGTTCGTTTCCGTTCACGGTGCTGAATCCGGACGGTTCGGTCCCGGACGCGACCAACGTGGTTGGCCTGATGAGTAGCGATGCCGACCGGCCCGGGCGCGCGGACGGGACGGCAGTGAGGTTCCTGGCGCTTCTGGGGCTGATCCTGGCTGCTGGCGCGTCGGTCTTGGCACTGCTCTGGCCCGAGGCGCCGGGGGGCATTCGGATCCGCCTCGGGCAGGCGGCACTGCTGGGCGGGGCAGCGAGCCTCGTCGCAGCCGGTCTTTCGCTGACGCTGTTGCTGGATACGTACCAGGGGCTCGCGCCAGGGGCAGCGGTGCTCGAAACGCGGGTGGGTCGGTATTGGCTCGCCCGATTGGTCTTGGTAGGAGCGATGCTGGGAGCAGCGGCCGCCTTCCGGCGAGCGCCGCGGGCGGCACCGCTGGTGGTGCTCGGAACGGCAGGTGGGCAGCTGTGGACGTTCACCGCGACGAGCCATGCGGCAGCCGTGCCCGGGAGCAACTGGGCGATGGCCATCGACGTCGTGCATGCGGGGTCGGCGATCGGCTGGATGGGCGCAGTGGCGGGGGCGGTCGTCGCCGCCCGGTTCGGGGAGCGGCGGGACCCGTGGCGGCCCCTGATGCGACGCTTCACACGGCTCGCTTCGGTACTGGTCTATGTGCTGCTGGCGACCGGCTTGCTGGCGGCGTTGGTCCACGTCGACGCCGGAGCGAAGCTGATGGAGACCCGGTACGGCCTGGTGTTGCTGGCCAAGGTGGCGCTGGTGGCGCCGTTGCTCGCTATCGGGCTGTACAACGCGCGCCTGGGGCGCGTTCGGCTGATGGAGGAGCGCCGTGGTGAACCGCGACGATTTCTGTTCGGCGCGGCGGCAGAACTGGCGGTGGGGCTGTTCGTGGTCGCTGCAGCGGCGTTGCTGAGCCAGACGACGACGAGCCGCTCGATCGTGCTGGAGCCGGAGCGCCGCCCATTCGAGATGACCGCGCCCGCCGGTGACTTGGCGGTGACGCTGAGGGTCGACCCGAATCGCACGGGGCTGAACGATTTCCGGGTACGGCTGGCCAGGGCGACCGGAGAGGCCGTCGACGCGCAGCTCGTGCGGTTGGTTTTCCGTTACCAGGAGGACCAGACGCTCGGCCCCTCGGTGCTGACCTTGACTGCGCAAGGGGGCGGCGAGTTCGTCGCACGGGGTCCCTATCTGCCGCTGGAAGGCCGCTGGCGCGTCGAGGTGGAGGTCCGGCGGGCGGATGCTGACGATGTGCGGACCTTTTTCGATGTGCGGCCGTCGGGGGCGTTCGCCGCCACGGCCCCGCCTGGTGGCGGGGGGTGGTCGTTGCCGGCGGCCGGGGTTTCTTGGAACCAGTTTGGCGGGCTGGTGGCGCTATTGGCCGGGATGGGACTTGCCTTGGCGCGTGGCTGGGCACGCCAGCTGCACCACCGCCTCGGGTGGGCGACGAGCGCCGGGACGCTGGCGGGTGTGGGGCTGGGAACGCTCCTGCTGTTTGGGGTGCATGCTCACGAGCCGCAGGCGGGGCTACCGACGAACCCGGTGTTTCCGGATGCGGATTCGATCGCGCGCGGGCGGGCGCTGTACGAAGCGAACTGCGTCAAATGCCACGGTCGCACGGGCGTTCCTCCACCCGGCCTGAACCTGGAGCCCTACCCGCTGGACCTGACGGTCCATGTTCCGCAGCACCCGGACGGGCAGCTCTATCGATTCATCGCAGACGGGATCCCGGGAACGGCGATGCCGGCGTGGAGGGAGCAGGGGCTCACGGACGAGGAGATCTGGCATCTCGTGAACTATCTACGGACGCTGGCGCCAGTGACGCAGTAGGCCGCGTGATCGGCCTCCGGGCGAGGGCGCGGCAGCTCGGGTATGATCCGGGGCTGCCGGGAGACAGCACCGGCAGGAGGTTCGAGACGATGGTCACCATCATCGGGAATGTGCGCCCCGAGGACGATTTCACCCATCCGTTGGGGCCGGAGGAGAACTTCAACGAATCGGTCTACTTCAACTTTTTCGACCGGGAGCGGCAGATGGGCGGCTTTCTGCGCATTGGCAACCGGGCGAACGAGGGGTATGCGGAGGTCACGGTCATCGTCTATCAGCCGGACGGATCGGCGCTCTTCAATTACAAGCGGCCGCAAATTTCGAGCAACGATGGCTGGAATGCTGGCGGGCTCCAGGTCGAAGTGCTAGAACCCGGGCAGCGGTTGCGGACGACCTACGAGGGCTCGGTGGTCTACCTGAAGGATCCTCGGGAGATGCGCGAGCCGAGCGTGGCGTTCAAGGAGAATCCACATCAGCGCATTCGGCTGGATCTGGTGCACGAGGGAGTCGGGCCGATTTACGGACACGTGGCGGATGCGAATTCGCAAAACGAGTTCGCGCGTGCGCATTACGAACAGCACATGCGGGTGACGGGGACGCTGCAACTGGGCGATGGGCCGGAGCTCCCGATCACGGGCTACGGATTGCGGGACCACTCCTGGGGCCCTCGCTACTGGCAATCGACTCCTTCCTATCGATGGATCACTGGTAACTTCGGCGACGATCTGGGGATGGTGCTTTCGATCGTTGGCGAACGGATCGGTGGGGTGTTCCACAAGGGGCCCGATACGATCATCAATGTCAAGGACATTGCGCTCGAGACGGAGTACGAGGAGGGGACGAATTACCACCGAGCGCTGAAAGCGACGGTGACGCTGGCGAACGGCGAGGTCCACGAGATCGAGGGCACGGTGCGCGGATTCATCCCGTTGCGGAATCGTCGTGCGGGCAAATTCACGCACATCGGCGAGGGGATGACCGAGTACGTGTTGGACGGTGAGCGGAGAGGGTACGGCCTCAGCGAGTACCTCGACCAGGTCGAGTAGGCCGTGCAACGGGAGGAAGTCCAGCTCGGGTTGGAGCGGTTCCTGGCGGCGCGGACCGGCGGTGGAGTTACGGTTTCGAATCTCGTCCGCCTTTCCGGGGGCGCATCGCGGGAGACGTGGGCGTTCGACGCGGAAACACCGGCGGGGAGGATCGAGGGTATCCTGAGGGCCGATCCGGTGCCCGGGGCGCCGACCATTCCTGGGCGGGAGTTGGAGTTTCACCTCATCAAGGCTGCCTGGGATGCGGGGGTCACCGTGCCCGAGCCGCTCTGGGACGGTGACGAGACGTTTCCGGTGAAGTTCTTCGTGATGCGGCGGGTGCCAGGAGAGACGCTGGGCGCTCGGTTGATTCGCGGCCCGCAATACGCGAAGGCGCGCGAGGTTATCCCCATGCAGCTGGCACGGGACCTGGCTCGGATTCACAGCATTCGGGAAGGCGACCACCCCGAGCTGAGCGCCCTGGAACGGCCGCCGGCGGGCAAGAGCGCAGCGGAGGCGCAGCTCGATTATTACGAGAACAGCTACCGAACGGCGGAACTGGACCCGCATCCGGTGTTCGAGCTTGCGATTCGCTGGCTCAGGCAGCACCTCCCGCCGCTGGGCGAGGAGGTGCTGGTCCACGGTGACTTCCGGTTAGGGAATTTCATCTTCGACGAGACGGGGGTTCGCGGCATTCTCGATTGGGAGCTCGCGCACTGGGGCGACCCGATGGAGGACCTCGGCTGGCTGGCGGTGAAGTCGTGGCGCTTCGGGGGGAAGCTGCCTATCGCCGGGGTCGGGACACGAGAGGCGTTCATCGAAGCGTACGAGGCTGCGGGCGGGCGGACGGTGAACCGCCAACACTTCCTGTGGTTCGAGATGTTCGGCAATTTGAAGTGGGGCGTGATCACGATGACGCAAGCAGCGACCTACCTGACCGGGCGAAATCGAAGCGTCGAACTGGCAGCGATCGGCCGGCGGACGGCGGAGACGGAGATCGTGCTACTCGAGCTCCTCGAGGGGAGGTGGGATTGATGCAGGACCGGCCGACGTACGACGAACTGCTCGAGGCGGTGGCGGGCTACCTCCGCGACGATGTGATGCCGAACACACAGGGGCGGCTGAGCTTTCATGCGCGGGTGGCGATGAACGTTGTGGAAATGCTCCGGCGAGAGCTGGCGACGATGGAGGAGCACCTCGCGCGGGAGTGGGATGGCCTCGACCATCTCCTGGGCGTGGAGCCGATGCCGCCACGCCTGTCGAACGTGCGCGAGGCACTCGAGCGCCGAAACGAAGCGCTCTGCGACCGGATCCGGAAAGGGGAAGCGGACGAGGGGCCGTGGCGGCTGGCCGTGCTCGGCCATTTGCGGACCGTCACGCTGGACAAGCTGGCAGTCTCGAATCCGGCGCTGGCTGAGGAGTACCGCGACCGCGCCTGATCCTGATCGAGGTGGGTCAGGTAGGCATCGGGATGTTGGCGGCTTGGCGAAGGGCGGCTTCGCGTGCCGCGGCCTCGGCGAGCCTTTTCGCCTCGGCTCGTTCCTTCCGGGTGAACTCTGGCATGACTTCTTGGGCGAAGAGTCGGAGGCTGGCGAGCACTTGCTCCTGCGGGATGGTTTCGCCGGTATCGATGAGGAAGACCATGCGGTCGACGCCGACTTCTTCCCACCACTTGAGGGCTTGGATACACGCTTGCGGGTCGCCGATCGGGGTGCCCTCGCGGACGGGCCCGACGACGTCGCCGGGGCGGTTGCGGAGCGGGGCAGCGCTGGCGTGGGCGTGGTAAGCGGGCGAGGGGTAGATGCTGCCGACCCCTACGAGGTGGGCCGCGCGGAGTCCGAACTGGAACGCCGCCATTCCGCCGATGGCCTTTGCGCGCGCGTCATCCTCGTCGCAGTACATGAAGGCGACGCCGTTGACTTGCTCGTTGACGGTCTCGCCGATCGGCTCGCAAGTGCGGATGGCACGGCGGTAATCCTTGACCATCTGTTGGTAATCGAGGGGGGCGCCGAGCGTGACGCCGAGCATGCCCATGCCGCGCTCGCCGGCTTGGACGGCGGTCTCGGGCGACTGGACGGCGACCCAGAGCGGCGGGTGGGGCTTCTGGAGGGGTTTCGGGATGACGTTCCGCTGGGGCATCGAGAAGTGGCGGCCACTCCAGGAGAAGTTGTCGGCCGTCCACATTTTGACGACGGCGCGGGTGCACTCGTCCCACATTTCTTTCGTGAGGTCGGGCTCGCAGCCGAATCCGGCGAGTTCGGTCCAGGTGGCGGCGCGGCCTGTTCCGAACTCGAGGCGACCGTTGCTGAGGATGTCGAGGGTGGCGGCACGCTCGGCGACGCGCGCCGGGTGGTTGACGGGCGGGAGCATGAGGGCGATGCCGTGCCCGAGGCGGATGTTCTTGGTCTTGGCTGCGCAGTAGGAGAGGAAAACTTCTGGCGCGGAGGAGTGGGAATACTCTTCGAGGAAGTGATGCTCGACCTCCCACACCTGATCGAACCCGAGCTCGTCGGCAAGGACGACCTGTTCGACGGCCTGGTGGAGCACGCGGTGCTCGGAGTGGTCATCCCATGGCTTGAGGACGGAGTGCTCATAGAAGATGCCGAATTTCATTGGCGCATCACCCCGGGAGGTCGTAAGCCGAAGGCTAACGATTATGCTAGCATCCTGCCACCGGGCTCCGGAGGGTGCCTTTGGCGAAGGTGCGACTGGTGACGGACACGACGACGTGTCTGGGTGGCACGGCGGCTGCGGAGCTTGGGATCGCGGTCGCGCGGGGGAGTTTCGCCTTCGCCGACGAACGGGTCGTGGACGATGAGCTGGCCTGGCGGGCGGCGTACGACCGCATGCGGGCCGGGGCGGGAGTGCCCCGTACCTTCGCACCGGCCGAGGCGGCGTTTTTGGAGCATTTCCGGCCGGCGGCCGAGCGTGGGCAAGCGGTGCTTTGTCTGGTGACGCCGTTCGATGTGAGCCCGAGCTTCACGACGGCTTCGGCGGCGATGTTGACGGTGCAGGACGAGGTCCCGACGGCCCGGATCAAGATTTCGAACCCGGGTGTCGGGCACGCGGGGCTCGGCGCGCTGTTGGCGACGGCGGCCGAGCTAGCGCTTGCCGGCACCGACCTGGACGCCCTCCTGGCGCAACTGGAGGAACTCGCGCCCCGTGCCGATGCGCTCGTGGTGCCCGAGACGACCAGCTGGCTGGGGGCGGCGGGTCGGCTGGCCATGGTAGAGGAGCGGCTGGGCGACTTGGATGGCGATTGGCCGGTTGTGCGCATCGGGACGCGGGTGACGGGGGTGGCCCGCGCATCGACGCACGAGGAGGCGCTGGAGGTTGCGATCCGAAAGGTTGGCGAGCGGGCCGGAGATTCGGTGCTGAACGGCGTCGTTGCGCACGCCGGGGCCCCGGGCCTCGCTGAGGAAGCGGCCGACCGGCTGCGGGCGCGTTACTCGGTGGAGCGGCTCTTTGTGACGGAGCTCTCGATGGCGATCGGCGCGGTGGTTGGACCAGGCGCGGTCGCGATTGGCATTGCGCCGGTTGGCGCAGGAGGGTAGGAAGGTGCCAGACCGTGGTTTGCGTACGATCGAGGGGCTCGCGCCGGAAGGGTTCGACGCTGGGCCCCTCGTTATCGAGGGGCGATGGTTGCAGCTCACGTTCGAGGTGGACCGGGACGCGGCGCTGCGCTGGATGCCTGTGGACGTGACGCGGCCGATTCCGTGTTACGGGCGGTTGTTGGTCGTACTTGGGGAGGGTGAGCGCGGGCGGCTGGAGTTCGCTGTGCTTTCGGTCGGCGGTCGGTTTCGCATGATCCCGCGGAACGTGCTGGTCGAGGCGGTGAGCGTTGGGAGCGCCCGCCTGCCGGCGCTTTGGGGGCCGCTCCGATCGGGCGAGGTGGACGTCGGGCGAGTCGGCGAGGATTTCGCGGTCCAGATCAGCCGGGAGGGGAAGCTGTTGGTGGAGGCGAGCTTCCCGAGGCCGTATGCGATCGACCCGGCGATGCTGCGGTGGGATGGATGGGTGGTCTATGCGTCGGAAGGAGGGAGGGATGTGCTGGCGGAGGCGCCGGTCGAAGTCGGTGCGACGGCTGCGTGGCTTTCGAAGGGGGCCGCGATGACGCCAGCAAGGGGGCTCGATCGCGCCGACCCGTGGTACCAGCTGCGAACGCTGTTGCCGATTTCGGCGTGTATGGCGGAGGGTCGGCTTGCGATAGGGCCGGCGAAGGTGCCGGCGCCGATGGTGCTGTCCTAGATAGCCGCCTGTGCAACGGGCAGGACGCCGGCGGCTGTGTTAGATTCGGCCCCACGGGCAGGCAGACCGAAGGAGGAGGGTTCCGAGAACATGAAATTCGGCATCTTTTACGAAATTTCAGTCCCGCGGCCATGGGGGCCCACGACGGAGTACGAGGTTTACCAGAACTGTCTGGAGCAGGTGAAGCTGGCGGACGAGCTAGGCTTCGATCAGGTGTGGGCTGTCGAACATCACTTCCTCGAGGAGTATTCGCACTGTTCCGCCCCCGAGGTGTTCCTGACGGCGTGCGCGATGGTGACGAAGAACATCCGTATCGGTCGGGGAATCGTGGTCTGTGTGCCCGAGTTCAATAGCCCGATCAAGGCCGCGGAGGTCGCGGCGACGATGGATATCGTGTCGGGAGGGCGGCTAGAGTTCGGGACTGGTCGGTCGGCGACCTGGACGGAGCTCGGTGGGATGGGGGCGGACCCGGACGAAACGAAGAAGACTTGGGACGAGTGGGTTCGCGTCATCCCGAAGATGTGGACGGAGGAGCGGTTTGGCTACCAGGGGCGAGCGTTCAGCATGCCGCAGCGCGCGGTGCTGCCGAAGCCGCTGCAGAAGCCACACCCGCCGATGTGGGTGGCGGTGACGAGCCCGGGAACGGAGCTGGATGCGGCCGACCGTGGGATGGGGAGCCTCGGGCTGACGTTCGGTGGGTTCGCGGAGCAGGAGAAGAAGATCGCGGAATACCGGCGGCGCATCCGGTATTGCGATCCGGTGGGTTCGTTCGTGAACGAGCAGGTGAATACGGTGAATTTCCTGTTCTGCCATGAAGACAACGAGTACGGGGCGAAGACGGGGCAGCGGCTCGCGGGGACGTTCAACTATCTCGCGGAGCAGCTGCTGGCCGCGCGGCAGGCGTATCCGACGCGTTCGTACCCGAACCTTGGGTTGCTGCCGGCGCTCCGCCGGGAGGCGACGAGCGCACCGGAGGGGCAGATCCCGGAGGGGCTCTGCATCGGCAACCCGGACCGGATCGTGGAGGTCGTGAGGAAGTGGGAATCGGTCGGGGTCGACCGGATCAACTTCCTGTTGAACGCGATCGAGACGGTGCCGCAGGAAGAGGTGCTGGCAAGCTTGCGCCTGTTCGCCAAGGAGGTGATGCCCAAGTTCGCGGAGAAGCCGACGAAGGCGACGGTCGCGGTGGGAGGGGATTGAGATGCCGCTCGTAGGAACGCGTCCATCGAGCGATTTTGCGAGCGGCCCGCTGCTCGACCCGCCAGCCGAGGAGCCATGGCGGCTGTCGGGTGTCCAAATTCTGCAGCTGATGTACGAGATCGACCAATCTGGCATGACGAGCCTGTTGCCACCTGCGCTTCACCCGACGATTCCGCCGACGCTGGTGGTCACCGCGTGGCGAGTGCCGGAGAGCCCAGCCGGGCCGTTCACGCTCGTCGAAGCGAAGGTCGGCTGCCGTTCGGGGGCCCGCCCACGCGCGCTGAGCGTACGTGCGTTCTGCGATTCGCCGGAGGCGCGCGAGGCGCTAGCTGCACGATGGGGCTATCCGCTGGCGCCAGCGGATATCGGGTTCGCTCGGCGCTACGACCGGTGTTGGGTGAGGGTGGCCGAGGCGGGCGCGTTGGTTTTGGAGGCCCACCTCGTCGACCCGTTGGCGATCAGTGGAGGGGACATCCAGTATCTGGCGACGCTGAACGCGGCGCGGGTGGAACGTGAGGGGCGGGTGGTTCCGCGACTCATCCAGGTTGACCCTGAATATCAGTTTCATGGCGCCGAGCGGGGGGTGCCGGAGCTGCTGGTATTCGACGGTGATGCTTTCGGGCTCCCCGGAGCGGACCCGTACTGGCCAGTCAGCGCGTCGTACGCAGTGGCTGATGTTGCGATGCCGGAGCTGCGTTATTTGGTCGACCCGGCCAAGCCGCCGCTGGCCGCGGTGGAGCGAATCTAGGGGACGGTCGCTGGCCCGAGTTGGGCCGCGAGTTCGGAGGGCGTCGTGGCGGGCGTTCGGCACGCCATGTTCTCGCAGACGTACGCAAGCGCGCGGTCGTCGTCCGGTTCGCGGCCTTCGAAGAGGGCGAGCCCTTGGGCGTCGGAGCTTGGTGCGATGACGGTAAAGGGCAGGTAGCGGTCGGCGAGAATGGATTCGAAGGGCCCGCGTGCTTCTGGCTGGCCGACGATGACGATTTCGCGATGCGGCGCGAGCGTGAACTCGATGGTCTGGAGAATCGTGCCGAACCCAGTGACGGCGCGAAGGAGATGGTCGGCGACGGCTGCGACAACGGAATCCACGGTGCGCTCCCAAGCTGCAACGCCGAAGTAACGGCCGAGCCAAAGGCCGAGGAGTGCGGCGGAGCCGTTGCCGGAAGGTGTGGCGGCGTCGAAGAAACTGCGTTGCCGGACGATGAGCGGTTCGGCATCGCTCGCGGTGTCGAAGAAGGTGCCGCTCTGGGGGTCGTGGAAACGGGCGAGGGTCGTTTCCCATAGTTCGCGCGCCCACTGGAGCCACTGGAGGTCGCCGGTGGTTTTGTAGAGCTCGACGAGGCCGAGTCCGAGGTAGGTGTAGTCGTCGAGCATGCCGGGGATGCGGGCCTGACCTGCCTTCCAGGTGTGGTAGAGCAGGCCGTCGCGCCAGAGGCTCTCGCGAAGGAATTCGGCGAGGCGCTTGGCGGCGATGCCGTAGGCTGGTTCGCCGAGCACGCGCGCGGCCTCGGCGAGGGCGGCGAGGGCGAGGCCGTTCCAGTCGGTGAGGATTTTGTCATCGAGTCCTGGGGGCACGCGCTCTTGGCGGGCGTAGAAGAGGCGCTCCTGGATGGTTTCCATGCGGTCGAGGATGTGGTCGAGGGGGCCGAAGCGTCGCTCGAGGTCCTCGACGTCGGGACGGGCGGTGAGGACGTTGCGGCCGGTGATTTCGGGATGGTGGGGGTCGTGAAAGTTCCCTTCGGGGGTGACGCCGTACCAGGCGATGGCGAGTTCAGCATCCTCGCCGAGGACGTGCTCGAGCTCGGTGGTGGTCCAGAGGTAGTACTTGCCTTCGATGCCTTCGCTGTCGGCATCGAGTGCGGCGTAGAAGCCGCCGGCGGGATCTTGCATCTCGCGGAGGAGGAACTCGAGGGTTTCGTGGACGACTCGGGCGAAGCCTCCGTCGCCGGTGAGTTGGTAGCCGTGGAGGTAGAGCCGGGCGAGCTGGGCGTTGTCGTAGAGCATCTTTTCGAAGTGGGGGACTATCCAGGCTTCGTCGACGCTGTAGCGTGAGAATCCGCCGCCGATTTGGTCGTAGATTCCGCCGGTGGCCATGGCCCGGAGGGTGTGGAGGGCCATGGCGCGAGCTCCCTGCCCGGCTTGGGTGTCGGGGTGTAGAGCGGAATAGGCGAGGAGAAATTCGAGGTTGGACGGCGAGGGGAACTTCGGAGCCATCCCGAATCCGCCCCATTTGGTGTCGAAGGACTCGGCGAAGGCCTCGACGGCGCGGGCGGTAGTGGCCGCGTCGATGCCGTCGCCGGGGCCGGCGGGGCGAGAGGCGGCGGTGCGCAGGTGCTCGGTGAGGCCGCGGGCAGATTCGAGGATGCGTTGACGGTCGGACCGCCATTTTTCGGCGAGGAACTCGAGGACGCGGGGAAAACCGGGACGGCCGTGGCTATCTTCGGGCGGGAAGTAGGTACCTGCGTAGAACGGCTCGCCTTCGGGGGTGAGGAAGACGGTCATGGGCCAGCCGCCCTGGCCGGAGATGGCCTGGACGGCGGCCATGTAGACAGCGTCGACGTCGGGGCGTTCTTCGCGGTCGACCTTGATGTTGATGAAGTGGCGGTTCATCAGCTCGGCGACCGCGGGGTTCTCGAAGGATTCGTGCGCCATGACGTGGCACCAGTGGCAGGAGCTGTAGCCGACCGAAAGGAGGATCGGCTTGTCTTCGGCACGGGCCCGTTCGAACGCCTCGCTGCCCCATGGGTACCAATCGACGGGGTTGTCGGCGTGCTGGAGGAGGTAGGGGCTGGTTTCGTTGGCGAGGCGATTCGGCATGCTTCCACGGTACAGGATTCGCGCTGGCGTTGCTGTCGACATGGCTGGGCGGGCAGGGCAGAATGCGGCGCGTGGTAGCCGATTTGGTGTTTCGCGAAGCAACGGTCGTCGATGGATCCGGGGCGCCTGGGTTCGTTGCGGACGTGGCGGTGGCGGGTGACCGGCTCGTTGCAGTTGGAGAGGCCGGGGCTGGACGGCGGGAGGTGGATGCGCGGGGGTTGGTGCTTTGTCCGGGTTTCGTGGATCCCCATTCGCACGACGACGGCGCGTTTTTGCGGCACCCGGACTTGCGGTTCAAGTTGGCGCAAGGGGTGACGACGGACGTCAGCGGCAACTGCGGTTTCAGCACGGTGCCGAACGAGCCCGGCCGGGAGTACATGCCGGGCGATATTTCGGGGCCCGGAGCGGAGTGGACGGACCTCGCGAGCTATTTCGCGGCCTGCATGACAAAGGGGCCGGCTATCAACAACCTGATGCTCGTCGGGCACAATCGGGTACGGGCTCATGTGATGGGGCTGGAGCATCGGGCGCCGAGGGCGGAGGAGTTGGCCGAGATGCGGGGGCACGTGGCGCGGGCGATGGAGCAGGGTGCAGCTGGGCTTTCGACGGGGCTGATCTATGCGCCTGGGCGGTATGCCGAGACGGAGGAGGTCGTGGGGCTCGCGCGTGCGGTGGCGCCCTACGGGGGCCTCTACGTGACGCATATGCGGAACGAGGCGGACCGGCTGCTCGAGGCGGTGGACGAGGCGATTACGGTCGCTCGCCAGGCGGGGGTGGGGCTTCACATTTCGCACCACAAGGCGGCGGGACGGCGGAATTGGGGCCGCGTCGGCGAGTCGCTGGCGAAGGTGGATGCCGCCAACGAGGCGGGAACGAGCGTGACGCTGGATGTGTACCCGTACACGGCCGGTAGCGGTCCGATGTGGCAGTACGTGAACCTCGACGCGATCGATCGGGAATGGGCGGAGGGTGTGATGATCGCGTCCTGCCCGGACCGGAGGGACTTCGAGGGCCGCATGGTGCCGGAGATTGCGCGGTCGGAGGGTTGGAGTGTGGAGGAGGCGGTACGCCGCATCGTCGAGGGTGAACGCGGCAAGGAGGTCATTTGCATTCAGTTCATCATCTCCGAGGCGGACATCGAGACGAATCTTCGGCATCCGCGCATGTTCGTTGGGTCGGACGGGATTCCGGTGCTGAAGGGGAATCCGCACCCGCGGCTTTTCGGGACGATGCCGCGGGTGTTGGCGAGGTACGTGCGCGAACGGGGCGTGTTGTCGTTGGAGGAGGCGGTGCGGAAGATGACCTCGGCACCATGCGAGCGCTTCGGCATCGCGGGACGGGGGTTGGTGCGGGAGGGGTATTTCGCGGACTTGGTGCTGTTCGACCCTGCGACCATCGCGGATACGGCAACGTACGAGCGGCCGAAGCAGGAACCGCAGGGTATCCGGATGGTGGTGGTGAACGGGAAAGTCGCTTTCGAGGACGGGCTGCACACGGGCGTGGGGGCTGGGCGGATGTTGCGGTATGGGCAAGAGGCGTGAGGGTACAGGGCGGGTAAGGCCCCGGGGCCGTATAGTCGCGGGCACGAGAATCCAGCGAGGAGGACTGCGCGATGCAAAAGCCGGCGGTTGCGCTCGCCGCTGCGGTGGGCCGGAGAAAGTGGACGGTCGAGACGGCGAAGAGGTTGGAAGACGCCGGGTTTTCCGGCATCTACTGCGCGAGCTTCGGGGATGGGATGGGGCTGTGCCTTTCGATCGCCCATGCGACGAATCGGATCAAGTTCGGGACATCGATCATTCCGATTTACTACCGGGTGCCGTTCGATCTGGCGCAGTCGGCGGCGTACATCCACGAGATCAGCGACGGTCGGTTCTACCTCGGAATCGGCGTGAGCCACGCTCCTTCGAATGCCCGGATCGGGGCAAAGCCGGGCAAGCCATTGAGCGATATGCGGCAGTACGTGGAGGCGATGCGCTCGGCCTCGCAACAGGTAGGGCCGCTGCCGCCGATCGTGCTGGCGACCTTGCGGAGACGGATGGTGGACCTGGCCGTGGAGATCGCGGAGGGAGCCGTTTGGGCGAACGCTGCCCGTTCACATATGCCGGAGTCGCTTTCGCACATTCCGGCGGAGAAGCGGGAAGGGGACTTCTTCATCGGGGACATGATCCCGATGTGCATCGACGACGAGGACCCGACAGCCGCGGCGAACGTGATGAAGCGGGTGCTCACGGGCTACGTGATGCTGCCGAATTACCGCAATTACTGGAAGGAGGCGGGGTACGTGGAGGAGATGGAGGCGATCGAGGCGGCGCTGGCACGTGGCGATCGGGAGGCTTTGCCCGGGCTGATGAACGAGCGCTGGCTTTCGGACTGCACGCTGTTCGGAACGCGGCAACAGGTGTTGGATGGTCTGGAGCGGTGGTACGCGGCCGGCGTGAAGACACCGATCGTGGTGCCATCCTCGACGAAGGGCGGACAGGTGAAGGCGTTCGAGGAGCTGTTCGCTGCCTTTGCCTGACCGCCCGGAGGGCGCGGCGCCTAGAATGTGTTGTGTGTTCGAACGCGAGCTGGAGATCGCCCGCGAGGCCGCTCTGGCGGCTGGGGAAGTGGTCGAGCGCTTTCGGCGGGAAGGTGTGAGGTATGGACGGAAGGCGGGCCGCGAGCTGGTCTCCGAAGCGGACCTCGAGGCTGCGGCTCTGCTGGAACGGCGGCTGCGAAGCGCTTTCCCGAGCGATGGCTGGCTGAGCGAGGAGCACCGGGATTCGCCCGAGCGCCTGGGGGCGGCGAGGGTGTGGGTGGTCGACCCGATCGATGGCACGAGGGAGTATCTACTGGGCATTCCGGAGTATGCGGTGTCGATCGCGCTGGTGGCCGATGGCTCGCCGGTCCTCGGGGTTGTGCACAATCCGGCGACGGGGGAGCTGTTCGCCGACCGCTGCTGGGGTGCGGAGGAGCGGCCGCCGACGGAGCCGACGGGGCTGGCATTCGAGGCGCTGGTGGGTCGGGGGGAACATGCGTGGGACGATCTGCCGCCGCTGCCGGAGGGGACAATCGTCCGGCCCGTCGGGAGCGTGGCGTATCGGCTCGCGCTGCTTTCGCGCGGGGATGGCAATGCGACGCTGACGGGGTTCGGACGGGCCGAGTGGGACGTAGCGGCGGGGGCGGCTCTCTGCCTGGCCGCTGGGCTCCGGGTGACGGGGGTGCTGGGGGACCCGCTGCGATTCAACCAGCCGCGGCCGTTCGTCCGCGGGCTTCTGGCGGCAGAGCCGGGGCTGCACGAACGGCTCGTGCGCTTTTTCGCACCATTCGCTCGGGCATAGCCTAGGGAGGTTCCGGATGGGTATTGGTGTAGGGTTCGGAGTGACGGGGTTTCCGTTTTCGTCTGCGCGGGCGTTCGGAGCCTGGATCGACCTGCTGGAGGAGCTGGGGGCGGACTCGGTGTGGTTCAGCGAGCGGCTGGTGTCGCTTTCGCCGACCCTGGAGCCGATGGCGGCGATCGGGTTTGCGCTCGGACGGACGACGCGGTTGAAGGCAGGGATGAACGCAGTGGTCGTCTCGCTGCGCGATCCGCTGGTGCTGGCCAAGGAGTGCGCGACGCTGGACTTTTTGAGCGGGGGACGCTTGCTGCCCGCCTTCGGGGTTGGCGATGAGCGGGCCCCGGAATGGCGGGCAACGGGCCGCGACCCGCAAGGGCGGGGAGCGCTGGCGGACGAGGCGCTGGAACTGATGGTTCGGCTGTGGAGCGAGGAGCGGGTGACATTCGAAGGTCGTTTCTTTCGGTACCGGGATGCTTCGATTTCGCCGCGGCCGGTTCAGCAACCACTTCCGTTGTGGGTCGGGGGGAGTTCCGAGGCGGCCATCCGACGGACGGCACGGGTCGGGACGGGTTGGTTGGCGGGGTTGCAGACGCCCGAGCAGGTCGGTCCGGTGATTCGCGCTATCAAGGCCGCGGCCGCGGAGTTGGGTCGGACGATCGACGAGGACCACTACGGGGCGGGTTTTGCCTACCGGTTCGGGCGCCTGGAGGATCCGCCGGTGCAGCGCCAGCTCGCGGCGCTGAGCCGGCTCCCAGGCATCGGGGATCCTTCGCGCCTGGTGGCGGTCGGCGATGCCGAGCTGATCGCTGGGCGTTTTCGGGAGTTCATCGCGGCTGGGGCCTCGAAATTCGTGGTCCGCCCTATCGCGGAGGGCGATGCCGACTTGGAGGTGCAGACGCGGCGGATGCTGGAGGAGGTTGTGCCGCGGCTAGCGACCGCGAGCGTCAGCGGGGAAGGGGCACGAGCCTGATCCAGAGTTCGGGCTCGTCGGGCATGTCGCGAACGAAGGTTCGGTCGGCGACGAAGAGTGCGACGGGGCCTTCGGCATCGGCGATGACCACGGTACGGGGTCGTTGCCAGGCGGGAATCTTTTCGTTCACGAAGATATCGGAGATTTTGCGCAGGTAACCGCGCCAGCGGAGTCGGTCACCGGGTTGGAGGGACCGGGCGCGGAGCGCGCCGCGGAGGTTCGCGCGGCCGAGTGCGGCGACGGGGGCATGCGGCGCTGGTTCGAGGGGCGTTGCTGCGACGTCGACCCGCCAGGTGCCGGCTCGCCGGCTCCCAGGGACTTCGAGGAGCACAGGTGGGATTGGGTCGGGCGGCTCGAGGGGTGGTCCGATGCGGACCTTGGCGGCCGAGACATCGACGACGAGGTGGCCGAAGGCGACGCTGCCGGTCCCTCGGGTGAGGATGGCACGGAGGTTTTGGAGGCGGGTGCGGTTGATGGCGGGTTCGCGCTGGAGGAGGGCTGCCTCGCGTTCGACGACGAGCGCGAGTGCTTCGCCGGGCAGATCGGCGAGTACGGCGACGGGGAAGATGGAACCGAGGGATCCGCGCTCTTCGGGGCGGGCTTCGTAGGAGCGGTGTTCGATGAGGGCGAAGGCTTCGCGTGCGCTGGTGGCGAGGCCGACGAGGGCCTCCTCGATGGATGGGTTGATGGTTTTGAGGCGAGGGAGGAGCTCTGCCCGGAGGCGGTTGCGCAGGAACGAAGGGTCGCGGTTGGAGGCGTCGGACCGTGGGTGCAGCTGGAGTGCGGTGCACACGGCGAGGGTATCCTGGCGTCGAAGGGACAGAAGGGGGCGGAGCACGACTTGTCCAGGGCTGCCGGGGAGTGGGCTGGTGGGAAGCATGCCGCGGAGCCCGCGCACGCCGGACCCGCGGAGGAGGTGGAGCAAGACGGTTTCGGCCTGGTCGTCGGCAGTATGGCCGGTTACGACTGCATCGCAGCGTTCTTTCTCGGCGGCGAAGGCGAGGAACTGGTAGCGCATGGTTCGTGCGGTTTCTTCGATGCCCCGGTGTTGGCGCGCCGCGACCTCGCGGACGGGGCCTTCTCCGGTGATGGCTTCGAGGCCGAGTGCGGCGGCGTGCTGACGGACGAATTCGCGGTCGGCTGCGGATTCGGGGCGAAGCTGGTGGTCGAAGTGGGCGACGAGCAGCTCGTACCCGAACTGTTGGCGCAGCGCGAGGAGGAGGTGGAGGCACGCGAGGGAATCGGGGCCGCCGGAGACTGCGACGAGGAGGCGGCGACGGCGTCGGAAGAGGTGCTCGGATTCGGCGAAGCGGGCGATTCGCTGGAGGGCGGCACGGACGGCCGCCGGTGAGCGGTGCGGTCCCGATTCGACGGTTTTGGCGCCAGGGTATGGCGCCCAGCCGGCGGCAGGGTGCGTCACGTCAGCGGGGGAAGAGCCGTTGCCACCAGGGGCCGGCTGGTTGTTCCTGCTCGTCGGCTGGGGGGCTGATGACGACAAAAGGAATTTCCCCTTCTCGGATGTAGCCGTAGCGGCGGCGGGCTTCTTGTTCGACGTAGGCGTCGGAGGCGACGTAGGCGCGGACGGCTTCGAGGTAGGCTTTCTGTTCTTGGAGTTGGGCGAGTTGACGTTCTTCGGCGGCGCGGGTATCGGCGAGCTGCTGGGAGCGGTAAAGGCCGAGCGCGGCGGTATAGAGGAAGTAGCCGCCGATGGCGAGGCTGGCGATGATGACGAGGCGGGAGCGGCTGACGAGGGGCGGTGCCATTGTCAGGTGGAGACGCTACGCGCGGGGCCGGCAAGGTTCAAGGTGGATTCGAGGTGGCTCGTGTCGTTGAGCGCCTGGATGGCTGCGCGGCGGTGCTGAATGGAGATGGTGGTGATGGAGGCAAGGTCGAGGCGGAAGTTGCGGAAGTTGACGATGGGGATGCCGAGGAGGAGGCACACGAGGACGCGGAGGGTGAAGTTGTGGGAGACGATGACGAGGACGCGTTCTGGGCCGTGGATGAGGTCGGCTGCGAGGGGCTCGAGGCGGGCCGCCAGGTCGGCGAGCGATTCGCCGCCGGGCATGCAGACGCTGGTCGGGTCGTCGCCGGACCAAGCGGCGAAGAATTCGGGGAAGCGTTGGCGAATTTCGGGGTAGGTGAGCCCTTCGGTGATGCCCACGTCGAGTTCGGTGAGCTCGGGCAGGATTTCGACTGGGAGGCCGTGGGGGGCGGCGATGGCGCGTGCGACGGCGAGGGCACGCTGAAGCGGCGAGGTGGCAATCTCGTCGAGCGGGACGCGTTCGAAGCGACGGGCGAGGGCGGCTGCCTGCTGAATTCCGAGGGGAGAGAGGGGGACATCGGCGCGGCCGAGCCCGCGAGCCTCGGCGTTATGGTTGGTTTCTCCGTGGCGGACGAGGTAGATGAGGCTCATGGGGCGTCCTCGTCGCTCGGCTGGAGGGGTGCCCAGAGCCGGGCGATGAATGGGCGAAAGCCGAGGGCGGCCCAGAAGCGGGCGGCGTCCTGGTCGGCGGCGAGGACTGGCATTTCGAAGTGGCGTACGCCGTCGATCGTGGCTGCCCAGCGGGCGACTTCGGCGACGAGGGTTCGGGCTATGCCGCGGCGGCGGAAGGGCGGTTCGACCCAAAGATAGCCGATGGTGGCATGGCGTTCGGGCAGTCTGTCGGGCCCGGCCGATTCGATAGCGCCGCTGATGAACCCGGCGAGCTCGGCTCGGGCGGTTTCGGCGACGAGGACGATGGTAGATTTCCGCTGGAGGTGTGTGTGGAGGGCCACGGCGAACTGTTCAGGGTCGATGGGAGCGAGGGTGATTCGCCGGTCGATCTTTGCGTTATGTTCACGCGCGCGCTGCCAGAGGGGGAAGAGCTGGTCGGCGTCGGCTGGGACGGCGCGGCGGACACCGAAGGCGGTCAGAGGTACTGGCCGTAGCGACGCCATAGCTCCCTCGCTGGCGAACGGTCGTCGAGGACGATGCCCGTCCGCACGAAGCTCTGCGGCTCGAAGCCGGGGAAGAGCGCCGCCAGTATAGCCTCCGGACGTGCAGTTATGTGCTGGTCGCTTTGGAGGCGCATGGCCAGTTCGGTTCCGCCGTCGATGGGGCGGGTGGTGAGCCAGGCGGTTGCGGCTCGGAGGTCGTAGGTTCGCTCTCGTTCTCCGCGTTCTTCGCGCCAGGTGAGGGTATCGCTGGCGAGAAAGGATTCGGCGCGTTGACGGGCGTCGGCGGGGTCGAGGCCGGGCACGATGACGCGGTAATCGGACCAGAGCATGGCGGCTTGGGGCTGTGGGGCTCCGAGCGGGACCTCGCGGGCGCCAACGAGGGAAAGGTCGTCGGTGGCTTGTTGCGCGAGCCGGGCTTGGAACTCGGCGGGGTCGATGCGGCCGTCGAGGATGACATCCATGACTTCGCGTTCGGCGGTGAAGCCGAGGGGAAGGGGGGAGGCGAAGAAGAGCTTGGGGTGGGGGGTGAATCCTTGCGAGTAGGCGAGCGGGAGGCCGGCGCGGCGGATGGCGCGTTCCCAGTAACGGAGCACGTCGAGATGGGAGATGTATTTGACGCGTTCGCCTTTGCGGAACCAGGTGCGAATGCGTTGCTGACTGCTCACGGGTTGGATGGTAGCACGGGGCGGTGTCAACTCCGTGGGAGGACGAGGGCGGCGAGCTCTTCGGCGGCGGTGTGAGGGTCGAGCTGGCGGCTGGCGATACGGCTGGTGAGGGTTTCGATGACGGCTTCGGGCGCAGCCTTGCGGATCTCTTCGAGGAGGAGCTGTTGGGTGATGGCGAGGAGTTGGTGGCGGGCGTCTTCGGAGCGGTGGGAGGCGAGCAATCCGGAGGATTCGAGGTAGGCGCGGTGTTCGTCGATGGCGTCGGCGAGGGCGGCGAGGCCTTCGTTTCGTGTGGCGGTTGTTTTGAGGATAGGCGGCCGGCGCTGGTCGGCGGGGGAGAGGGCGAGGAGGGCTTGGAGCTGGCTGACGAGGATATCGGCACCGGGGTGGTCGGCCTTGTTGACGACGAGGATGTCGGCGATTTCGATGATGCCGGCTTTGAGGGCCTGGATGTCGTCGCCGGTGCCTGGGTTGTTGACGAGGACGGTGGTCATGGCGGTGCCGGCAATTTCGACTTCGTCTTGGCCGGCACCGATGGTTTCGATGATGACGTAGTCGAAGCCGAACGCGTCGACGACGGCGACGACGTCGGCGATGGCGGGTGCGAGGCCGCCGAGGGCGCCGCGGCCGGCCATGGAGCGCATGTAGACGCCGGGGTCCATGGTGACGTCCTGCATGCGGATGCGATCGCCGAGGAGGGCGCCATGGGTGAAGGGGCTGGAGGGATCGACGGCGATGATGGCGACGGTTTTTTCGCGCCGGCGGAGCTCGGTAGCGAGGGCGCCGGTGAGGGTGCTCTTGCCGGAGCCAGCGCCGCCAGTGATGCCGACGATGTGGGCGCGCCCGGAGTGGGGATAGAGGGCGCGGACGTAATCGCGCCCTTCGAGGGTGCCGTTTTCGACGCGGGTGATGATGCGGGCGAGCGCGCGGCGGTCGCCCGCGAGGAATCGCTGGACCAGCTCGTCCACGGTTATTTCTTCACGTTGTCGTAGACGAACTTGACGATGTCCTGTGTGTTCGTCCCGGGGCGGAAGATGGCTTTGAAGCCGAGTTTTTGGAGTGCTTCGGTGTCTTCTTCGGGGATGATTCCTCCGCAGAAGAGGAGGACGTCATCGAGGCCGCGTTTTTTGAGCTCTTCGACGACGCGGGGGAAGAGTTCGAGGTGGGCGCCCGAGAGGATGGAGAGCCCGACGACATCGACGTCTTCTTGGAGGGCGGCCTCGGCGATCATTTCTGGCGTCTGACGGATACCGGTGTAGATGACCTCGCAGCCGCCGTCGCGGAGGGCGCGTGCGACCACTTTGGCGCCGCGGTCGTGGCCATCGAGCCCTGGCTTGGCGATGAGCACGCGGATTTTGCCGGTTGCGGTTGCTGTCGACATGGCTCCCCTCTGGAGGTGGTGGTTCCGGTAGTCGTTATGGTAGCGATCTAGCCGCCGCTCCGCTGGATGAGTTGGAGATTGACGCCGTGGGAGGATTTGGGGGAGACGAAGGCGACGCCGTTCGTGGGGTCGCTGACGCGGTAGCCGAGGCTGCGGAGGTGCTCGACGGCGGCGACGAGATCGTCGACTTCGATGGAGAGGAGGTACTGGCCTTCGCCGCGCTCGCGGGCGAACTGGGCGACTGGGCCCTGGTCGGTGAGGGGCTGGATGAATTCGAGTGCGCTGTCGCCGATGGGCATGAAGGCGTTCTCGATGCCGAGGGCGGGGAGTTTGCCGCCCCGTGTGGGGTCGACCTGAAGGCCGAAGTGTCGGGCGTAGGTAGCGGTGGCTTCTTGGATGTTCTTGACGACGATGCCGACGTGGTCGATGCGCAGGGCTTTCATGGCTGGGCTCCTGGGCCGGTGGTGGAGATGGCGTTGTATTGGATGATGGCAAAGGGCACGCCGGAGGTGCCGGACTTGATGGTGGCGATGAGGGCGCCGGGCTGGACGGCGGGCCGCGGTTCGCCGACGTCGTAGCCGAGCGAGCGGAGGTGATGGACGGCGGCCTGAATGTTCTGCACGGCGAGGACGATGCCCCAGAGGCGAGCTGTGACTTCGGCGATGGGATCGGGCTCGGGGGGCCCGGCGAATTCGAGGACGATCTCCTGGAGTTTCGCGAAGGCGAGCTGGGCGCCGGTGCCGGGCCTCGTCATGGTTCGCTTGATTTCGAGCCCGAGGTTTCGGCGGAATGTTTCGGCGACCACCCCGGAGTTGTTGGAGGTGATGACGATGTGGTCGATGTGGGTGGCGCCGATGCCGGTCATATCAGTGGGTGTGCTGGCCTTGGATGGGGGTGGCGAATTCGACGAGGACGCCGTGGTTGGATTTTGGGTGGAGGAAGCAGATCATGCCCGCGAGGCCGAGGCGGGGAGCCTGATCGATGAGCTCGATGCCTTTTTCGCGGGCGGCTTCGAGTTCTTTGGCGACGTCGTCGGATTCGAAGCAGATGTGGTGCATACCTTCGCCGCGGTTGGCGAGGAAGCGGGCGACGCCGGTGTCGTCACGGGTGGGCTCGAGGAGTTCGATTTCGGAGTTGCCGATCTGGAGGAGGACGCCACGGACACCTTGGTCTTCGATGACTTTGTCGGCGGTTACGGGGAGGCCGAGGGCGTCGCGGTAAAACTCGAGTGCTTTATCGGCGGAATGGACGACGATGCCGACGTGATGGATTTTGGTGAGCATGGTGGCGGGCGGTACCTCTCAGGATGTGGCTTCTTCGATGATGGACTGGGCGCCGGTACGACGAGCGCCTTCCATGCCGGCGAGGCGCGCGGCGATGGCGTGCCAATGTTCGCGGTCGTGGTCGATGACGGCCGTCAGGAGTTTGCGATACCTGGAGCCTTCGTCGACGAGCTCTTCGTCGGGGACGTTGGCGAGCTCTTCGAGGAGGCGGTGGCGACCGTCTTTGAGCTGGTCGAGGACGGAGAAGAAGTCGAGGCTGCGCTTGCGCTCGACGTGTTCGCGATTCCATTCGTCGAGGCGGGAACGATTGAAGTCGTAGAGCTCGGGGCGGCGGCCTTCGCGGAGTTCGCGGATGGCGGTGACGACTTCGGCCTCCCAGCTGGCGACGTGGCCGACGATGTCTTTGACGGACCATTCGCCGATGAAGGGGCGTTCGATATCGCGGATTCGGCAGGTTTCGATGTTGCGGATGAGCTGGTTGCGCTCGAGTTCGAGCTCGGCGAGGAGGCGTCGCCGTTCGTCGGCGCGGGTGCGGATATCGTCGTCGCTCATTAGATGAACACCGGCTCGCGCTGTTCGCCCCAGACTTTGCGGAGGCGGTGGCTGATTTCGCCAAGGGTGACGCGGTGTTCGACGGCTTCGATCATGAGGGGGAGGAGGTTTTCGGTGCCTTGGGCGGCGTGTTCGATGCGGGTGAGGAGGTGTTCGACGGCGGCGTTGTCGCGGTTGGCGCGGAGGCGGCGAAGCTTTTCGACCTGGCGCTGGCCGATGGCGGGGTCGACGCGGAGGATTTCGGGGTGCTCTTCTTCGGCGACGACGAATTCGTTGACGCCGACGATGATGCGCTCTTTGTTTTCGACCTGCATTTGGTAGCGGTAGGCGGCTTCCTGGATCTCTTTTTGTTGGAAGCCTTTTTCGATGGCAGCGAGGGCGCCGCCCATGTTATCGATGGTGGCGATGTAGTCGCGTGCTTCGGCTTCGAGGCGGTTGGTGAGGTCTTCGACGAAGTAGGAGCCGCCGAGGGGGTCGATGACATCGGCGACGCCGCTTTCGTAGGCGAGGATCTGTTGGGTGCGGAGGGCGATCTGGACGGCCTTTTCCGTGGGGAGGGCGAGGGCTTCGTCCATCGAGTTGGTGTGGAGCGATTGGGTGCCTCCGAGGACGGCGGCGAGCGCCTGGACGGTGGTGCGGACGATGTTGTTTTCGGGCTGCTGGGCGGTGAGGGTGGCGCCGCCGGTCTGGGTGTGGAAGCGGAGCATTTGCGAGCGCGGGTTTTTGGCTTGGAAGCGGTCGCGCATGATGTGGGCCCAGAGGCGGCGGGCGGCGCGGAATTTGGCGACTTCTTCGAGGAAGTTGTTGTGACAGGCGAAGAAGAAGCTGAGGCGCCCTGCGAATTCGTCGACATCGAGGCCGGCGCCGATGGCGGCTTCGACGTAGGCGATGCCGTTGGCGAGGGTGAAGGCGATTTCCTGGGCAGCGGTGCAACCGGCTTCGCGCATGTGGTAGCCGGAGATGGAGATGGTGTTCCACTGGGGGACGTGATCTTTGCAGTAGGCGAAGATGTCGGTGATGAGCCGCATGGACGGCTTGGGGGGATAGATGTAGGTGCCGCGGGCGATGTATTCCTTGAGGATGTCGTTCTGAACGGTGCCGCCGAGTTTTTCGGGTGGGACGCCCTGGTGTTTGCCGACGGCGACGTAGAGGGCGAGGAGGATGGCGGCGGTGGCGTTGATGGTCATCGAGGTGGTGACCTGATCGAGCGGGATGCCGTCGAAGAGGGTCAACATGTCCTCGATGGAGTCGATGGCGACGCCGACTTTTCCGACCTCGCCGGCGGCCATCGGGTCATCGGAGTCGTAGCCGATTTGGGTTGGGAGGTCGAAGGCGACGGAGAGGCCGGTTTGCCCCTGGGAGAGGAGGTAGCGGTAGCGCTGGTTGGATTCTTCGGCGGTGCCGAAGCCGGCGTACTGGCGCATGGTCCAGAATCGGCCGCGGTACATCGTGGGTTGGATGCCGCGCGTGAAGGGGAATTCGCCGGGGAATCCGAGTTGGTGGACGGGGTCCCAGCCATCGAGGTCTTCCCAGGTGTAGATGGGCTCGATGGGCATGCGCCCGGTGGTTTCGAAGGAGGGCTGGCGCTCGGGTGTGCGTTGGACGGTTTTGGCGTAGGGGCCCTGCAGCCACTCGCGCTTGGTGGTGATTGGCATGCTCGTGCGACTCCGGGGACGCTTGGGCGCGTTCTGGCGAACGGCGGTGCAGTCTCCGAAGTATAGGAGCGGCCGGCGCGGGGCGGCAAACGGCAGCGGGGCGGGCCTCAGGGGTCGCGGGTGTCGCGTGCCTTTTCGCGCAGGCGCTGGAGGCGCTCCTCTTCGAAATCCACGATCGGACGGACGATGGCGAGGCGGCGCCGCCGTTCGTGGAGTTCGTCGTCGTAGGTGTGGATGCGCAGTGCGTGTCCCATATGTGGATGTTCGGCTGGCCATGGGGGTTGGGCAATGCGGGATTGGCCCGATTTGCGGCGGTGGTGGTTGGCAGGACCATGCGGGACGCATGGAGGGGGACTTGGGGTATGCGAGGGGCAATGTTAGGGGCTTTACCTCTTGACAAATGGCCATATAATCTGCGCCACCATCCGGCTGGGTGCCGGTGAAGGTTTGGATGAGATTAGGGAAACGATGGCGGAATCCACGGCGCGCCGATTCCTGAGCTGTCTGTTGGTGGCAAGCGATTCGCTGGAGACGCGCGCATTCGTGCGTGCGCTGCATGCCGGCGGGCTGGCGGTGCTCGAGCGGGAGCCGGGTGAGTCGGCGCTTCGGATGGCGGAGTCGGGGGAGTTCGATATCGTGGTGCGGGCGTTCGACGGCGATGGGGTGGCGGGGCTGGTGGACGTGGCGCGGCTGGGGACGAGCGGACGCCCGGTGGTGGCGGTGTTTTCGGAAGCGAGGCCGGAGCTGGTGGCAGAGGCTTTCGCGGCGGGGGCGGATGCCTGTATGGAGCTGGGGGCCGATGCACGGGTGATTGTGGCGCAGGTGCACGCGGTGTTGCGGCGGGCCGGCGCGTATGCTGCAGCGGCAGTTGGTGACTGCGGGGTCCTTCAGGTCGGGGACCTGGTGGTCGATTGTGATCGATGCGAGGTGCAGCGCGGGGGGATGGTGGTCCCGCTGACCGCTGCGGAGTTCCGGATTGTGGAGTTCATGGCCCGCAACTGTGGGCGGGTGCTGAGGCCCCACGAAATCTTGAACGCCGTATCGGACGAGTACCGCTATCTTCCTCGGGAAGCACAGGACGTGTTCAAGGTCTACGTCCGCCGAATTCGGCGGAAGCTCGAGCCAGATGAAGAGCAGCCGCAGTACCTCGTTACGGTGCGAGGGTTCGGCTACCGGCTCGAGGGCGGTCGGCAGCGGGTGATGCCGGCGGCGCGGGAGGCCTGAGGCGCGCCCACGGCTCCCGGGCGCTGGCCTCCCTGGAAGGTTGACGTGGGAGAGCACGACGACGACGCTGAGGATGTGATCCTCGAGCGCCTGCAGGAAGCGGCTTCGGGCGATGCGACGGTGCGCCAGCTTCGTCGGCGGTACGACCTGCTGCGACAGGACTACGAGCGGCTGCTGGATAGGTTGGGCGAGTTGGAGGAGCGGCTGCACGCGGCATCGCGCGGGAGCGAACCGGCGTCGGGGGTTGCTGGCACGCTGGCCGAGGCCATCGCGGCGCCACTGCTGGAGCTGAGGAAGGAGTACCTGGCGGCAGCGGCGAGCATCGCGCAGGTGGTGGCCGGGCTGGAGGGGCTGGCCGGGGGGCTGAAGGGCCAACACCACGCCCGTGGGGCCGGGGAGGAGGCGGCTCCGAGCGGTGGTGGGGAGCGGGTGGAGCCGCGGAGCCGGCGGGTACAGGTGGACGTGCGGGGGAGCGGGTTCGGGGAGCTGTTGGACTTTCAGGAGCGACTTTCGACGCTGCCTGGCGTGGCCCGTGTCTCGATCAACGCCATCGATAACGAGCGGGCGACGTTGATCGTGGAGCTGGAGCGGACGGTGTAGCTGGCGCTCGGGTAGACTCTGCCGCGTCCCGGCTGCGGCCGGACGGAGGCCCGGATGGATATCGAACGGTTCAATGCGGAGTGGCTTCGGGCGTGGACGGAGAAGGACGTGCCGCGGTTGCTGGAGTTCTACGCCCCGGATGTGGAGTACCGGGATTCGCAGGTGCCGATGGGACTGAAGGGTTTGGCGGCGCTGAGGGGGTATCTGGAGGGGCTATTCGCGGCGACGCCGCCGATGGCGTACGAACCGGACGAGGTGTGGCCGCTTCCGGGGGGCTACTGCGGTCGCTGGTATTGTACGATCTCCTTGCCGGACGGCTCGAAGAAGCGGATGCGGGGTTTCGACCTGGTGGTGCTCGACGGCGACCGGATCGTGTTCAACGAGGTGTACACGCACGCGTTGCCGTAGCGGCGATTCAGCCCTGCCTGAGCTGCCGGAAGAAGGTGATGACGTCGGCGGCGAGGAGGGCAGGTTGTTCGAGGGCTGCGAAGTGGCCACCGCGCGGCATTTCGGTCCAGTGGACGATGTTGAACCGCTGTTCGGCCCAGTGACGCGGGACTCGCCATGGCTCGCGGGGGAAGACGGCGACGCCGGTCGGGACTTCGACGCGCGGGTAGACGAAGCCGGCCGGGTCGCGGCGGGCTTCGTAGTAGATGCGCGCTGCGCTGGCGATGCTGTTGGGGGCCCAGTAGAACATGAGGTTGGTGATGAGGACGTCTTTGGGGAATGTTTTTTCGATGTGCTCGCCGATGTCGGCCCAGGTGTGGAACTTTTCGATGATCCAGGCGGCGAGTCCGGCGGGGGAATCCGACTGGGCGAGGGTGAGGGAATCGGGCTTGGTGCCCTGTACGAGGGAGTAGCCGGTTTCGTTGGCCTGGAAGGCTTCGCGATCGGCGATGCGCCGGCGGTCGTCGTCGGTGGGATTGGCGGGTGGCTGGACAAAGAGGAAGTTGAGGTGGGCGCCGACGACGTGTTGGGGGTAGGCGGAGGCCATTTTGGCGGAGACGATACCGCACCAGTCCCCGCCTTGGACGCCGTACTGGTGGTAGCCGAGCTCGCGGGTCATGAGGGTGTGGAAGGCTGCGGCGATGCGCGAGATGCCCCAGCCGCGCTGGCGGGGTTTGCCGCCGAAGCCGAATCCGGGAAGGGAGGGGATGACGAGGTCGAACGCGTCGGCGTCGGTGTGGCCGTGGGCTGCGGGGTTCACGAGGCGGTCGATGATGAAGTAGAACTCGAAGATGGAGCCGGGCCAGCCGTGGATGAGGAGGAGGGGGAGGGCGGCGGGTTTGCCGCTGCGAATGTGCCAGAAGTGGATATCGACGCCGTCGATTTCGGCGAGGAAGCCGGGATGACGGTTCAGGTGGCCTTCGTGGAGGCGCCAGTCGTAGCTTTCGGCCCAGTAGTCGCAGAGCTGGCGGATGTAGGTGAGGTTGGCGCCGTAGTCCCACCCTGCGTCTTCGAACTGCTCGGGCCAGCGGGTGCGTCGGAGGCGATCACGAAGGTCATGAAGGACTTCGTCGGAGACGTGGATGGTGAAGGGGCGGATGCTCATGGCGGGGAATGATACTGCCCGGTGAGGCGGGATGCCTTGACCAGTCTGCGAGAGTGAACCTAGCATGAGGAGCCAGCGCTGAGGTAGCTCAGTTGGTAGAGCACGGCACTGAAAATGCCGGTGTCCTCGGTTCGATCCCGAGCCTCAGCACCAGTGAGTCGTGGACGCGGGCCCGGCAGTGTGCCGGGCCTGTCGCGTTGGTGGACGAGGCCTCGCTTGGGCGAACGGGGAGCGGCGCCTGATCTCTCCCGGGCCGGAATCAGTCCATACCCGCGCGGACGACGCGATTGCCGCGGCGACGGTAAGCGATTCTGCACCCAAGAGCGCGGCGTGTGCATGCTGCAGCCTCGTGCGCAGCATCCGCAAAAGAATTCCCGTTCAGCGTCCTTACTGGTCTTCTCCAAATCCAACTGCCGCTTGGTCCCGCCGACCTCAACACCAGCCTCATCCATGGTGACCATCCACCCTGTCAAGAAGCGGCGGTCACCGAGGGCATCGAAGCCATGTTCCGGGAGGAGCCGTTCATGTCCCGCACCTGGGTGGAGGCGAACAAGCGGCTCGGAAGTGAGAAGCCGGCCCTGGAGAAGCAGATCGGGAAGATCGAGGCGCAGGCCGCAAAACACAAGCGGCGATGGACCGCTACTTCGAGGCCTTCGAGGCGGGGACGTTCCAGGCCGAGCTCTGCAACGAGAAGAAACGCGACATTCGCACCCGCCTGGAGGAGCTGGAAGCCGGGAAGCGGGACCTCGAGGCCCGGCCCGAGCGACAGGAGCTGCGGGCCCTCGACCGGGAGACGTTCGCGGCGCTGGTGAAGAACTTCGAGAGGGTGCTATCCGACGACCCGGCCCCCCAACGAAGCACATCGTCAGCCAAATGGTGAAGAAGGTGCTGGTCCTGGATCGACGAACTGTGGAGGTCTGGTGCGGGTTGTCGAACCCCCAGCGGTTCGAAGATTGGAACGAATGGCTCCCGGCACCGGGGGAAGACCCGAACATTTCTGACGTTTAGCGTCCTCGCCACGGCTGACCGTCGCAAGCGCCGTGCCCGCTGGCGGGCGGTGATTCAGGCGGGAGCGTAAGCGTAGGGCACCGTGCCCGATGCCCAACGGCCAAGCACGGCTTCCCCAGCGATGCGAGAGGCAGCTACTGGAGCATACCGGGCTTGCCAGTGAAGCTCCTACTGAGGCGCCTGCTCACCGACCGCGGAGCAAGACGTAATCCGGAGCGCCTTTTCGATACGGCGCCGCGGACGGAGGACGCGCTGGAGTCGAAACACGTCCGACACATGCCCTTCAATGAACCCTTGCATAGGGAACGGCTCCCTATGCTGCACGAGGGGGTCCAGTCTGAGCTTCCGCTCCGGCCTGGTGTTGGTGTACTTGCCGGCACCCACCAGCTCCACGCCATCTCCCGACTCCAGATCCGGTACCAGGAGCGTGAACTTGCCTGTCGCGCGCACGTTCCCCGCGCTCTTGAAGATCCCGTCTCCCACATACTCCGGCCACGAGAGCACACCGGTAGCTGGGTTCAGCGTGAGGAACCCTGCTGGCCCTCCGCGATGGGCGACATCCGGCCCGCCATCGGGACTGATGCTGGCTAGGAATGAGGTTTCTGCCCGCGCCAGCAGATCGGTCAGCCACGGGTCATCGAGGGCTATCCGGTGGCGTGACTCAGGTCCCAGCTGGGGCGGTTCTCCCAGAGATAGGGATGGAGCGATGTACTTGCGGCAGAGGGTGAACGTTTCTGACGCCGTCAACTCGTTGGTACTGCCCTGCCTGGCCATGACGCCGTTGAGCCGTGCCCTTCGCGCCCGGGCCATGCTGATGGCCAGCCCCCCACATCGGCCCAGCGGAAGACGATCCGATATGGCGGCAGGGAACCGAAGTCTCACATCCGGGCCATCGACGACTTCCACAAGCGGGGGCGCGCCCGAGAGCACTGAGAAGCGTAGCGTCTCCGCCTCGACAAGGGTCGCCAGGAGAATGAGATCAGCATCGTGGGCGAACTCGGCGACCGGGCCCACCCAGTGGGCTAGCTTCTCGGCGACATGCGTCGTCTTCGCCTCCTCCTGGATGGACCGCTGGCCCGCGTGATATCTGAGGGGTGGCATGGAAGCTGCTCCTCGGTCAGGGCCTACCCGCCCTTGGCGTATTTGCTGGCGCCATACCAGTCGACCACGACGACTGGTTCGTCGCCGACGACCCAAGCGTCGTGGCCCTTAGGCAGGGAAGTCACGTCCCCAGGCCCGGCGATGAACTCCGTGCCGTCGTCCATCCGGATCGCAAGCCTGCCGCTGATGTGATATTGGAAGTGCGGCGCTTCACAGCTAGCCGTGCCGGCGATGGGCTTCACGTCGTTCGACCAACGCCAGCCAGGCTGGAAGATCAGCCGGCCCACCTGGCCGCCCCCGAGGTTCAGGATCTCAGCCCGGCCATTTGGAAACTCCCTGACCTCATCCGGGGTCTGAAAGGCCTTGTGCTGCGTCTCTTGCACGGTGCTCTTCCTCCTCTCGCGCTTTCGAGGGACGCTAATCTACTAGTAGGTAGATGTCAAGTGGGCTCCCATGTAAAATTTGACTTGTATGGCAAGAAAGCCGCAGCAGTCACGCTCCAATACACGCACGCGGATCCTCGACATCGCCGAAAGGCTGGTTCAGCGTCGGGGCTTCAACGGGTTCAGCTACGCAGACATCGCTGCCCAGCTTGGCATCACCACCGCCACCCTCCACTACCACTTTGCCGGCAAGGCAGAGCTGGGGCGGGCACTTATCGCGCGGTACACTGGGCGCTTCATGGACGAGCTGGCCAGCATCGATGCCCGTTTTCCTGACGCTCGCGCCCGGTTGGAGGCTTATGCCAACCTCTACGCCGCCATCCTGCAAGAGCAGCGCTTCTGCCTTTGCGGCATGCTGGCGGCCGAATACGAGACCCTACCGAAGCCAATGCGCGAGGCGGTCATCGAGTTCTTTGACCAGAACGAAGCCTGGCTTATCCAAGTCCTGGGGCTGGGACAGAAACAGGGTACAGTGCGCTTCACCGGCTCCGCAGCCGACGCTGCGCGAATGGTCATGGGTGCTCTTGAAGGCGCAATGCTCGTCGCGCGACCCTATGGCGAGGTTAGGCGCTTCAGGACCGCAGCAGCCCAGTTGCTGATGAGCCTCGCCAAGACGACCCCTGTGGAGTCCTAGGCTGGAACATATGTTTTGTGATGGCTCCCCGGCGAGGATTCGAACCTCGAACCTAGCGGTTAACAGCCGCGCGCTCTACCGTTGAGCTACCGGGGAACAGGGTGAGTTTCTGACGGCGGAGCGGGATGCGCAACCGGTTTTTCCCCAGTGGCTTGCGAAGAGCGCCCAGACATCGATGGCTCGGCGGGAGGATGGAACGACCGCCGGCGGGGAGTCACTTGCGCCCCCAGGTGGATCCCCCCGCCGGCGGCCGTGGTTGGAGTGTGCTGGGACCGGCGAAGCTTTTCACCGGGTTTGGGCAAGGCGGCCGTAAAATGCCGGAAAACTCCCCAAGGCGGTCCCCTTCGTGCCAGTACCTGTCGTCGGGCTCATCGGCTGTGGCCATATTGGACGGTTCCATTCGCGCAATCTGCGGGGGGCGATTCGCGCGGGCGTCGTGGAGGCGCGTTATCCAGCGGTGTGCGACCGGGACCGGGCACGGGCCGAAGCATTCGCGGCGATCACGGGCGCCGAGTTCGTGACGGACGAGCCGGAGGAGTTGCTCTCCTTCCCGGGGCTGACGGCGGTGTACATCTGCACGGAGACTGCGGAGCACCCGCGCCTGGTGGAGGCCGCGGCTGCGCGAGGGCTCGACGTCTTTTGCGAGAAGCCGCTGGCACGGACGCTCGAGGAGGTGGAGCGGATGGTGGAGGCGGTCGAGCGAGCGGGGATCGTCAATCAGGTGGGGCTGGTGTTGCGGTATTCGCCGGTCCTGACGGTTCTCGCGGATTTGATGCGCGACCCGAGCCTCGGCCCATTGCTGACGGCGCATCTGCGCGACGATCAGTTTTTTCCGGTGCGCGGGCACTACCGCAGCACTTGGCGGGGAAGCTTCGAGCGTGCTGGCGGCGGCACGTTGATCGAGCATTCGATCCACGACGTGGATGTGTTCCGATGGCTGTTCGGGGATATCGCTGCCGTGCGGTGTCATACGAGGGAGGCGACGCCGGGGCACCCGGGAGTCGAGGACGTGGCTCTGGTGACGTTTCAGCATGTGGGCGGCCACCAGACGACGCTGACTTCGGTGTGGCATGGGCTCGACGACCGTCCTTCGACGCGCTTTCTGGAGGTGTTCTTCGAAGGGGGGTATTTCGCGACGGAGCACGATTTTCTGGGCCCGATCCGTGTGCAGGGCCGCAGCGGGCCGGTGCGCGAGCTGGGCGCGGAGGAGGTTTTCGAACGGTACGTGGAGCTCGCCGGGTTGGACGCGGGCTCGGCGGAGCTGGCGAGGGTGGGGATGATGGAGGATGTGGCGTTTTTGCGGTGCGCGGCGACGAGGGCGCCGGCGTTCCCCGATTTTCGCACGGCACTGGTAGCGCATCGGGTGGTGGATGCGTGTTACGTGAGCGCGAGGGAAGCTCGCGAGGTGGCGCTCGCATAGCCGGACTCGTCAGCTATCGGTCTTGGCTATGGGTTGGAGCGAATGACCGTTTACCCATCGATACCGATCGGCTACGATAGGCCGGATTCGGCCCGTATCGGTGCCAGACCCGCGAAGGGACGGGCCGAGTGCCCGCCCGAGGAGCAAGGAATGACGACGGAAACGCTGAAGGACCTCTACGAAGTCGGCGAGATGCCGCCGCTCGGCCACGTGCCGAAGAAGATGTATGCGCAGGTGATTCGGCAATCGCGATTCGGGCAGCCGACCCAGGCGTTCCAGGTCGAGGTCATCGACGTCCCGGAAATCGGTCCGGACGATGTATTGGTGTACGTGATGGCGGCGGGGGTGAACTACAACAATGTCTGGGCTGGCCTGGGCGTGCCGATCGATGTGATCGCTGCGCGCCAAAAGGAAGGGCAGCCGTGGGACCACCATATCGGCGGTTCTGATGCCTCGGGGATCATCTGGAAGGTCGGCTCGAATGTCACGAACTGGAAGGTCGGCGACGAGGTAGTGATCCACTGTGGGACGTGGGATGTCCACGCGCCGGAGATCAAGGCGGGGCTCGATCCGATGTATCACCCGAGCTACCGCATTTGGGGCTACGAGACGACGTGGGGGTCGTTCGCTCAATTCACGAAGGTGCAGGCGCACCAATGCATGCCGAAGGCGCCGCACCTGACGTGGGAGGAGGCGGCCGCTCCGACCCTGGTTGGGGCAACGGCCTACCGGATGCTGTTCGGCTGGGAGCCGCATGTCGTAAAGGAGGGGGACGTGGTGTTGGTGTGGGGAGGTGCGGGCGGCCTCGGCTCGATGGCGATTCAGTTGGCGGCGCAGGTGGGTGCGAAACCGGTCGCGGTGGTGTCGAGCGAGTCCAAGTACGACTTCTGCATGAAGCTGGGTGCAGTCGGCTGCATCAATCGGAAGGCATTCGATCATTGGGGCCGGCTGCCGGACTGGCAGGACAACGAGGCGATGGCGAGATTCACGGCGGGCGCGCGGGCGTTCGGTAAGGCGATTTGGGATATCGTCGGCGAGCGGAAGAACCCGCGGATCGTGTTCGAACACCCGGGTCAGGACACCATTCCGACGTCGATCTTCGTATGCGATACGGGCGGGATGGTGGTGATTTGCGCGGGAACGACGGGGTACAACGCGGATGTGGATCTGCGTTACCTGTGGATGCGGCAGAAGCGGCTGCAAGGTTCGCACTTCGCGAACGACGAGCAGGCCTACGCGTTCAACGACCTCGTCGTCGAGGGGAAGATCGATCCCTGCCTTTCGAAGGTATTCCGGTTCGAGGACACGGGTCTCTGCCATCAGCTGATGTACGAGAACCGCCACCCGGACGGGAACATGGCGATCCTGGTGGGCGCGCGGCAGGAAGGTCTCAAGACGCTGAAGGCGTCCTGAGGCGCGCGACGATTCGTACGGACACCGACGTCGTACGTGCCCGGCCAGGCTTGGCCGGGCACGTACGTTAGGCGCCCCCGGAGTCGCGGTCATGGCGATTCCGGCGCTTCCACTTCGACGGTTGGGAAGGGCGGAGGATCCGGCGGGAGGGTGTGCGCGCACATCGTCCTTAGGCGCACGCTAGGGGATACTTCGGACACATCAATTCGAACAGGACTGTCGCATGGTCAGGGACTACGCAGCCGACATCGCCGACCCTATCGCCCGCGAGATCGTGACGAACGTGGGGGTTTGGGTGGATCGCGAGGTGAAGCCCGTCGCGAGCCACTATGAACATGCAGACGAGTTCCCGGAGCCGCTGGTGAAGGGGATGTCGGGGATGGGGCTGTTCGGGATCAAGATTCCGGAGAAATACGGCGGGCTCGACCTGAGCTTCGAGTGCTATGCCGGGGTGTGCATGGAGCTGGCGCGGGGGTGGATGAGCCTCGCTGGCATCATCAACACGCACGTGCTGGTTGGGTACGCAATCAGCGAGTACGGCACCGAGGAGCAGAAGCAGAAGTATCTGCCGCGGATGGTGGAGCCGGAGATTCGCTGCGCGTTGAGCATTACCGAGCCGGACGCCGGCTCGGATGCGCAGGCGATCAAGACGACTGCGCGCCGGGATGGCGACGACTACGTCATCAATGGCCAGAAGATGTGGGTGACGAACGGTCAGCGGGCCGGCGTCTACCTGGTGCTGACGAAGACGGACCCAGAGGCCCAGCCGCGACACCGGGGAATCACGGCTTTCCTGGTCGATGCGGGCACGCCGGGTTTCACACCGGGCCGGAAGCTGGAGAAGCTGGGCTACAAGGGCGTGGAGACGACAGAGCTGACCTTCGACGATGCGCGGGTACCGGCGACGCAGGTTCTGGGCGGTAAGGAAGGACAGGGCTTCCAGCACGTGATGAGCGCGTTGGAGGTTGGGCGGATCAATGTGGCGGCGCGCGGCGTGGGCGTGGCGCAGGCGGCGTTCGACGATGCGATTCGTTACGCCCAGCAGCGTGTGGCGTTCGGCAAGCCGATCTTCGAACACCAGGCGCAGCAGCTGCGGCTGGCGGAGATGATCACGAAGATTCGCGCGGCGCGCCTCCTGACGCTGGATGCTGCTCGGAAGAAGGATTCAGGTGCCCGGAGCGATCTCGATGCGGGGATGGCGAAGCTCTTCGCGACGGAGATTGCACAGGAGTGTGTGCTCGACGCGATGCGCATCCACGGCGGCGTTGGCTACAGCAAGGAGCTTCCACTGGAGCGGTACTACCGGGATGCACCTTTGATGGTCATTGCGGAGGGCACGAGCGACATCCAGAAGATCGTGATCGCGCGGAACATCGTGAAGGAGTACCCGGTCTAGCGCGCGTAGCAGGAAGGAATCGACCGTGGAACGCTCGTGGAGCTCGTGAAAGGAGGAGCGAAGCATGACGGTTTACGATGGACGCGACAAGTTCGGGCGGTACTTCGAGGACTTCGAAGTGGGCGATGTGTACAAGCACTGGCCCGGGAAGACGATCACCGAGGCGATGGATCATCTCTTCTGCGATATAACGATGAACCATCATCCGCTCCACAGCGATCGCTGGTATGCGGAGGAGGAGACGCACTTCAAGCAGAACGTAGTGGTGGGGAACCTGGTGTATTCGCTGGTGCTGGGGATGAGTGTGCCCGACGTCTCTGGCAAGGCGATCGCGAATCTTGAAATCGAAAGCCTGAAACACCTGAAGCCGACGTTCCACGGAGACACGATCCGCGCGGAAACGACGGTACTGGAGAAGAAGGAGACCTCGGACGGGACGCGCGGCATCGTGACGGTGGAGACGCGCGGATTCAACCAGCGTGGCGAGGAGGTCTGTTATTTCCGCCGGAAGGTGATGGTGCCGAAGCGGCCCACGGCGGGGTAGGATGGCGGCCGCATGGCCGCGGATGTCCGACCCTCGAAACTTCCGTTCGCGCTCCAGGCCGGCGAAGTGGTGGTGGCCTTGGTGCGTCGGCACTGGCTCTATTTTTCCCTGAGGATGGTGGGGATTCTGGTCGCGGGCGTCGGAGGCACGGCGCTGGCTCTGGTGGCAGTGGGGTTGACGGTGGGGTTCTCTGGGTGGCCGGGGCGGGCGGCCGGGGTGGTGGTGGCGGCCTGGGCGGCGTACTGGCTGGTGCGTGGGTACTTCACCTGGTATCGCTATCAGAACGACATTTGGGTGGTGACGAATCAGCGGCTGGTGGATTCGCTGAAGCGGCACTGGTTTCACCATCGGATGGCCTCGACGGACTTGGTGGACGTGGAGGACCTCCGGGTCGAGCGGCACGGGCTCCTCGAGACGGTGTTCGACTTCGGCGATGTCCAGTGCCAGACCGCCGGGGCGCTTCAGAACTTCGTGCTGGCTGGGGTGCCGCAGCCAGCCCGGCTGCTGGCGGTGGTGGATGGCGCTCGGGACGCGGCTCGGCGGGCGTTGGGTTCGCCGAACGTCGTTGGTTGACGCCGGTTTTGCGGAGGGGTGATGACGGCGGATCGCGGGCGGGGTAGCCTGACGGCATGGCGACGCGGCGGCAGTTCATCGCCGGGGTGGGCTTCGGGATCGCGGCGCCGTGGCTCGTGTTCCGGGGGAGGAGTCGGGGCGCGGGGCGCTCCGAAACAGGAGCGGAGAGGCAATCGGCGCTGCCCTTCCGGGCGGTGCTGCCCGGCGTCGGGACGGATGGGCCGCGGCCCGTGGCGATCCTCTCTCAGCGAGAGCCATACCAGGGCGGCGCGATTTACGTCCGGGTCGACCATGCCGAAGCGGGGGTCGCGAAGCTGTTCGGGCGGGCGGCGGTGCTCAGCCAAGGGGCAGGCGGGGTGGAAGGATTCGTCGGTGTGGCGGTTGCCGACCCACCGGGGCCAACGGCGCTCGATCTGGCGGTGACCGATGCGGTCGGCGGCACGTTCCGGTTCGTGGAGCCGATCGCGGTTCGGGCGACGAGGTGGACGTACGATGACATTTGGCTGCCGCCCCCGGACCCGAATTCGCCGCCCGGGCCGCCGCTGGAACCGGAGCAGCCGCGCCTCGATGCGCTGTACGCGACGGTCTCGCCCCGGCGGTGGGAGCTGCCGTTCGTGATTCCGATAGAGCTTGGCGGGGAGGTGTGGGTGAGTGGGTACTTCGGGGAACAGCGGTCGTTCAACGGGGGGCCGCGGACGGGCCATCACGGCGGCACGGATATCGCTGCACCGATTGGGACTGCGGTCCGGGCCACGAACCACGGGACGGTGGTGATGTCGGAGCTGACCCTCGTCCGGGGCAATCTGGTGGTGGTGGACCACGGTGGCGGGATTCTCTCGTGCTACGGGCACCTCTCGGAGCGGACGGTGGCGGTTGGCGAGCAGGTTCGGCGCGGTGATGTGGTAGGGAAGGTGGGCTCGACGGGGCTTTCGAGCGGGCCGCATTTGCACTGGGAGCTGAGTGTGGCGGGGGTGTTGGTCGACGGGCTGCGCTGGCTGGATGGGACTCAGGGGTTTTGAGGCCCGTTCGGGCTCCCGATTGGGGACCTGAAGGCCCCAGCTTGACCGGGTCGCTTGCGCGGGAGTAGCCGAGGATGGCACGCTGAGAGCCGGGGAACGCAGGCGCGGGACCGCCTGCAGGAAGCAGAGCCCGGGGCTGGCGATGCTGCCAGGAAAGGGTACTCAGCAGGCATGATTGTCGCTCAGCGGCTCGCGATTCTCACGGCTATTCTCACGGTCTTCCTCATTGGTTTGGGTGCATTCGTCAGGGCGACAGGCTCGGGGCTTGGGTGCCCCGATTGGCCGCTGTGCCACGGCCAGGCGGTTCCGCCGGCACATCGGGAGGCGGTGATCGAGTTTTCGCACCGTTTCGTGGCATCGCTCGTCGGTCTGCTGGTCATCGCAGTTGCGGCGGCCGCGTGGAAGTACTATCGGCACGTGCCGTTGATCACGTGGGTAGCGACGGCGACCGTTCCGCTGGTGGGGTTCCAGGGGCTCCTCGGGGCGATCACGGTGGTCCGGGAGCTGCCGCCGGAAGTGGTGGCGACGCATCTCGTGACGGCGATGCTCGTGCTCTCCTGTGTCGTGTTCGTGGCCGTGGGGATGTGGATGGAGGACGAGCGTCATCGTGGCTTTTTCGAGCGGACGCGCGGCCACGGGCGGCTGCCGGGGAAGTGGGCGATTGCTGGGCTGGCGTGGTTGGCGGTGACGTTTTGGGTTGGCGCCTACATGGCGGAAAGCGGGGCGTCGACGGCCTGCTCGGGCTGGCCGCTTTGCAACGGTGGTGTTTTGCCGGGGGCGGACGACCAGGAGATCACCCACATGGTCCACCGCTATCTCGCGGGTGGGTTCGTGTTCATCGTCGTGCCTGCAGTGGCGGTGGCATGGCGGCGGCGGGAGGTGCTGCCGTGGGCGAAGGTGTACGTCATGGTGCTGGGGGGGCTGTATGCGGCCCAAGTCCTGGTAGGCGCGCTCAACGTATGGTTCACCTTTCCAGACCCGCTGACCGTCACGCACACCGCGGTCGCTGGTAGCATTTGGGGGGTGCTGAGCGTTGGGGCTGCCCTCGGATTCTACGAACCGTTCCGGGCGGTTGCCGGAACTCGGGCCGCGACGCGCCTCGAGGCGCCGGCATGACGGCGGAGCTCGCGTTTTCGACGCGAGGTTCGTTGCTGGCGACGGTCCGCAATTACGTCGTCCTCACGAAGCCGCGGGTAATTTCGCTGTTGCTGGTGACGACCGTGCCAGCGATGGTGGTTGCGGCAGGGGGATGGCCGGGGACGTGGCTCGTGCTGGCGACGCTCATCGGCGGCACCGCTTCGGCTGCGGGGGCGAACGTCATCAACTGCTGGTACGACCGGGATATCGACGCGATGATGCGTCGAACGGCCGTGAGGCCGACCGTGACGGGGGAGGTACCGCCGGGGCACGCGCTGGCGTTCGGAGTTGTGCTGGGTGGCGGCGCGTTCTTGTTCCTCTGGGTGACAACAACGTTGGCAGCGGCGGTACTGGCGCTGACGGCGCTCCTTTTTTATGTCCTGGTGTACACGATGTGGCTGAAGCGACGCACGCCCCAGAACATCGTGATCGGCGGGGCCGCTGGCGCCTTTCCCCCGGTGGTTGGTTGGGCGGCTGTGACGGGAGATGCGCCGCTGGCGGCGTGGGTAATGTTCGCGATCGTGTTTTTCTGGACGCCGCCGCACTTCTGGGCGCTCTCGCTGCGGCTCGAGGGTGACTACGCGCGGGCGGGAGTTCCGATGCTCCCGGTTACGAGCGGCGCGGCCTACACGCGGGCGCAGATTTTGCGTTACACGCTGATGCTGATTCCGGTGACGCTGTTGCTCGCTCCGGCAGCCGGCCTCGGCGCGATCTACGTATCAGCGGCGACGGTTCTGGGTGGGGCGTTCGCGTGGATGGCGTGGCGTTTGTGGCGGAGTCCGGAAGCGGTGCCGCCGTTGCGTGTCTACAAGTTTTCCCTGCTGTATCTGGGGCTGTTGTTCATCGCGATGGGGATTGACGCGGCGCTGTGAATCGCGCTTCGGCGATGGCCTGCGGGGGCGCTCCATCCGGTACGGATGAGGGCGCTGGCCGCCGTTGCCGTGGCCTGGCTGAGATTCGTGAAGGGCCGAACGGGGCGTTGGTAAGCGGCCGAGTTTCCGTTCCTTGACACCGCTGGGGGGCGGGTCTATAACCAGTTTGCGACGCCGTTCACAACCGAAACCCTGGCGCGGAGTGTGCCCGCAGCCGAGGGACTTCACGGGTCGGGAGGGGAGCCAGGAGTATGCCGCGTACCGGGAAACTGCGAGTCATCCGCCGGGTCAACCTGCTGATTTTCGCGGCCCTCCTGGCCATTGCTACCGTACCCTCCGCGCTGGCGGACTGGGGAATGCCGACGCCGATCACGGACCAAGCGCAGCGGATCCAGGACCTCTGGGTGTTCACCCTGATCATCGCGCTGGCGGTGTTTTTCGCGGTCGAAGGGGCGCTGATTTACGCCATCGTGCGCTTCCGGAAGCGGAACGACGCCATGCCGAAGCAGACGCACGGGAGCACGGCGCTGGAGATCGTCTGGACGGCGATCCCGGTCCTGATCGTGATCACGCTGTTCTCGTATTCGTTCATCGTGCTTCGCGACGTGGAGAAGAAAGCTCCGGGCGATGCCTTGACCGTGGATGTGACCGGCTTCCAATTCTCGTGGGAGTTCGGGTACAACCTGGCGGATCTTGGTCGAACCGAGACGCCGCCACCCGCGAAGGAAGGGACGTTCTCGATCATTGGGACTGCCGCGAACGAGCCGACGTTCGTCATTCCGGTCGGCGAGCCGGTCGAGTTCCGCCTCAAGTCGAACGATGTGATTCATTCGTTCTACATCCCGAATTTCCACTACAAGCTGGACGTGGTGCCGGGGCGGGACAACCGTTTCGTCATCACGGCGAAGGAGACGGGTGAGTTCACCGGCCAGTGCGCGGAGCTGTGCGGGTTGAATCACGCATTGATGCGGTTCCACCTGCGAGTCGTGGAGCGAAGCGAGTTCGACCGGTGGGTAGCTGAGCAGGCGGCCGCGAAAGCGGTTCGCGAGCCGTAACGATGGTTGGCGCTCGACGCCGGAGGCTCTGCCGGCTAGTTAGCAACGCTAAGGGCAAGGAGGCCCGGGAGGACGCATGACGAGCATCGCAATTCCACGACCGGCATACGCCGAACGGCCCTGGATCCTCGACTGGTTGACGACCGTCGACCACAAGAAGCTCGGGATCCTCTACCTCTACACGACGATGTTCTTCTTCGCCGTGGGCGGGATCCTCGCGTTGCTCGTGCGTGCCCAGCTGGCGGTAGCCGACAACACCTTCGTGAACAACGACGCGTACAACCAGATTTTCACGATGCACGCATCGGCCATGCTCTTCCTCTTCATCATTCCGGTCTGGGCAGGCTTCGGAAACTACATCGTGCCGCTGCAGATCGGGGCTGCCGACATGGCCTTCCCGCGAATCAATGCGCTGTCGTTCTGGCTGATTCCGCCGGCCGGTTTGTTGATGTTCGCCGGCTTCCTTTTCGGCGGCGCTTCCGATGTGGGATGGACGGCCTATAGCCCGCTGGCTCGCAGCTCGGGTGTTGGGCTGGACCTCTGGATCATTGCGGTCATCATCCTCGGGGTCTCTTCGACCATCGGCGCGGCGAACTTCATGGTGACGATGTTCCGGATGCGGGCGCCGGGAATGACGATGTTCCGGATGCCGATCTTCTGCTGGACGATGCTCGTGACTGCCGTGCTGCAGTTGCTGGCGACGCCGGTTCTGGCGTCGGGCCTGGCGATGCTGTACATCGACCGGAATTTCGGGGGGTCGTTCTTCGACCCGAATGGCGGCGGTAACGCGATCCTCTGGCAGAACATCTTCTGGTTCTACTCTCACCCGGCGGTGTACATCATGATTCTGCCGGGGATGGGGATCATCTCGGAGATTCTGCCGGTCTTCGCACGAAAGCCGCTGTTCGGCTACAAGGCGTTCGTCTTCGCCACGATGGGTATCGGCGGTTTGGGCTTCAGCGTCTGGGCGCACCACATGTTCACGACGGGTGCGGTACTGAAGCCTTGGTTCGGGTTCATGACGTTCATGATCGGGGTACCGACCGGGGTGAAGATGTTCAACTGGCTCGGGACGTTGTGGCGGGGATCGATCACCTTCGAGGCACCCATGTTGTTCGCCCTGGGCTTTTTGAGCATGTTCCTTATCGGGGGCATCAACGGGACGTTCTCGGCTGCCGTGCCGGTCGACTTCGCTATCCACGACACGTACTTCGTGGTGGCGCACATCCACTACGTGCTCTTCGGCGGCGCGGTGTTCGCGGTGTTCGCGGGGCTGTACTACTGGTTCCCGAAGATCTGGGGCCGGCGGCTGGACGAGCGTCTCGCTCGGATTCACTTTGCGCTGCAGTTCATCGGATTCAACCTGGCGTTCTTCCCGATGCACCTCCTCGGCCTCGATGGCATGCCGCGGCGCATCGCGACCTATTCCGAGAGCAGTGGATGGGAGACGTTGAATCTGCTCTCGACGATCGGTGCGTTCCTGATCGGGGTGGCGATGATTCCGTTCATCATCAATGTGGTGATGGCGTTCCTGCGACCGAAGGATCAGCCGAACGACCCGTGGGAGGCGAACACGCTCGAGTGGTGGACCACGTCGCCGCCTCCTGTGCACAACTTCGATAGCCTGCCCGAGGTGCACTCGGAGCGACCGCTCTGGGACGTACGCCACGGCAAGACGGCCCATTGATCCGGGCCGAAGGTCCATCGCTCACACGGGCTTAGCAGGGGAGACTGGAGGAGTCCATGGCATCGCACGCGGTCGCGACGCAGCACAAGCAGGGCCTGAGCAATGGGATGCTCGGTTTCATCCTCTTCCTCGCGTCGGAGGTGATGTTCTTCGGCGGGCTGTTCGCGGCGTACTTCATCGCCCGTGCGGACGCGAACGAGTGGCCGCCGGAGTACCTGTTGACGCCGGAACAGATCGCCTCGGGCGTGAAGCTCGAGGTGGAGTTCTGGCTGCCGTTCATCGCGACGATCCTGCTGGTCACGAGCTCGGTGACGATTCAGGCTGCGGTCTTCAGCATCCAGCGGGGCAACCGTTCGGGGCTCATCCGCTGGACGTTCATCTCGATCGTGCTGGGGCTGGTCTTCCTCGTGATGCAGATGTACGACTACAGCCAGCTGCATTTCGGGGTCGGCGACACCATTTACGGGACGACGTTCTACACGCTGACGGGCTTCCACGGGCTGCACGTGGCAGGGGGCGTGGTCTTCATGGGCATCATCCTGGCCCGCTCGCTGGCGGGCCAGTTCACGGCAGCGAACCACGAAGCGGTAGAGGCGTGCTCGTTCTATTGGCACTTCGTGGATGTGGTGTGGATTGCCCTCTTCACCACGCTCTACATCATTCCGTAACGCCCACAGGCGCGAAAACTACGGGGAGTTAGCACCGAATGGACCATCAGGCGAACGCACACGGCGACCACGACGTCCACCTGCCGGATCCGAGCATCTGGCCGCTCGTCGTCGGGGTCGCCGCGCTCTTTCTCGGCGCTGCGCTGATCTACTGGTCGCGCGTCGATGACCAGACGTTCGCCGGTCCGCTACTGGGGGCGGCAATCGTTTCGACGCTGATCGCCGTTTTCGGGTGGGCATACGAGGATGGCCAGATGCGGAAGAAGGCGGCGGAAGGTGGCCACGGCCAGGCGAAACCGACGCGCTACACGCAGGTAGTGACGTTCGCGTTGGCCGAGGGGAAGCTGCAGCAGGCGCGAGAGAGCGGCATCATCCACGACCTGGAGAGCAGCGACAACCAGCTTCGGGATCTCGATGGGTTCCAGGATTTGCGCATCATCGTGTCGCCAGCGGCGACTGGGCCTTCGCAGGTGCTCGTGGAGACGACGTGGTCGGACCGGGAAGGGCTCGCGACCTACGAGGAGACGCGCCAGACGATGCTGGACATCATCGCGCGACATACCGACGAGGTGGTTCCGGGGACGGTCCAAGTGTTCGACATGGAGGTCATCCGGGACACGAAGGACGTGACGTTCCGGTTCGGTACGGGTGCGGCCTTCACGGTCATCGCCGGTCTGATGCTGGGCGGTTTCATGATTGGCGCCGGGCTGAATCTCTTCGCGAGCGAGTCGACTGGTACGGGTGGCGGTGCGCCGCAGCCGACGGTGCCGGCGAACCCGTTCCGGGTGGTCGCGACGGACAACCGATTCGACAAGAAGGAGATCGTCGCGGGGCCGAACGCGGAGATCACGATCACGCTCGTGAACAACGGGCGCGCGAAGCACAACATTCACTTCCTGACGCAGAAGGGTGGGCAGACGCTGGCGCCGGGTGCCGAAGGAGAGATCATCGATGGCGGCGGCACGACGACGACGCTGACGTTCACTACGCCCGGTCCTGGCGAGTACTACTTCCTCTGCGACCTTCACCCCGACCAGATGTTCGGCACGTTCCGGGTGGTGGAAGGGGGGCCGACGGGCACGGGGGAGGCTCCGGCAGCTCCATCCGGGGGCACGCCAGCAGCGGGCGGCATGACCGGCTAGGCGGCCAGGCGCCGCGTGCTCGAGACGAAAGAGGCCGTCCGGCAAGGGGCGGCCTCTCGGCTTGGCGGGAGAATGGTTTGGTTATTCGAAAACGCCTTCGGCGAGGAGTTCGACGTATTCTTCCTCGGCGAGCCCGACGACCTCGCGAAAGACGTATTCGTTGTGTTCTCCGAGTAGGGGAGCGGGGCGAGTGAGCTCGGCCGGAGTTTTGGAGAGCTCGAAGGCGGGGGAATCGTAGGTTCGTTCGCCCATGACAGGGTGGTGGAGTTTCCAGTAGTGGCGACGATGGGCCAACTGGGGGTCGCGGTGCATCTCTTCGGGCGATTGGACGATGCCACAGGGGACTCCGAACGACTGGAAGAGCTGGACGACTTCTTCGGTGGTGTACTTGCGGACGGGGGGGCCCTCGATGCCTTCTTCGGCTTGGAGGGCGGCTTCTTCGGGCAGGCGGGTGAAGTCTTCGAACCAGAAGGTGAGGTGGCGGTCGATCTCTTTCTGCTCATGGATGCGCTGCCAGCGTCGGCGCATGCGCTCCATGTCGCACCACTCGGGACGCCCGAGGGCGGCTTTGAGGCCCTCCCAGTGCTTTTCGGTCTCGCAGGCGATGACGACCCAGCGGCCGTCGCGGCAGCGGTAGGCGTTGTGCGGGGCGGCTTCGAGGTCGTGGTTGCCGAGGCGGGTTTGCTCGTGTCCGTTGACGGTCCAGTCGAGGATGGCCGTCCAGAGCCCGTGGATAGCGGCTTCGAATTGGGAGAAGTCGATGTATTGGCCTTGACCGGTGCGGCGTCGGTAGTCGAGGGCCGCGATGAGGGCGATGGCAGCGAAATGGGGGACGAGGAAATCGGTATAGGCGACACCGGTGCCGATGGGGGGGCCATCTTCCCATCCGGTGAAATGGTTGTAGCCGGCGGCGGCCTGGAGCACGTGCCCATAGCCCGAGTAGTGGGCCCAAGGGCCTGTCTGTCCGTAGAGGGGCATCGAGATCATGACGATGTCCGGTCGGATTTGGCGGACGGTTTCGTAATCGAAGCCGAAGCGAGCCATCGTGCCGGGCGTGAACGATTCGGTGACGACGTCGCATTTGGCGAGGAGGCGGCGAACCAGGTCGGGGGCCTTCGGGTGCTTGAAGTTGACGGAGATGCCGAGTTTGGAGCTGTTGAAGTTGGCGAAGTAGCCGGATCCGTCGATGTGGGGGGTATCGCCGACGAATGGGCCGACGCGGCGGAGCGCTTCGGGGTAGGTGGTACTTTCGATACGGATGACTTCGGCGCCATGGTCGGCGAGGTATTTCGAGACGAGTGGGCCGACGCCGACCCAGGCGAAATCGGCGACGCGGATGCCGGTGAACGGCTTTTGGAGCGGCGGGAGTTCGGGGGGTTCGGACATGGTCAGATCACCATCCTGAGTCGGAGCTTGCGGAGGTCTTGGGGTTCGAGCCCCAAGAGTCCGCAGTAGACCTCTTCGTTATGTTCGCCGAGGTGGGGAGCGCGGCCGCGCTGCTTCCAGGGGGTGGCAGAGAGGCGGAACGGTGCTCCCGGGTAGGTGAACGATTCGCCGATGTCTTCGTGGTGGACGCGAACCCAGTAGTCGCGAGCGGCGAGTTGCTCGCATTCGACGATTTCGCGAGGTCCGAAGACGGGTGCCCAGCCGGCGCCGCGGCGTTGTGCTTCGGCGACGAGCTCTTGTTTGCGGCGGGTGCGGCAGAAGGCAGCCATGGTTTCTTCGACGTACTGGCGCTCCTCGGGGGTGAGCGGCTGGAGGCTGGTGAGCTTTTGGCGCCATTCGGGTGCATCGAGGCCTCGCGCTTCGCCGTGCTCGGCGAGCCAATCGATGATGGCGTTGGCTTGCAGGCCGATCAGCCCGCCGGCCTGGAGGGCAGCGACCCATCCGTCGGCTGTTTCGAAGAGGTAGCGGGCGGCTCGCACGCCGGCGCTGTTCCGGTACAGGCCGGGGCCGGAGGTGTTGACGCGGCGGATGTCCCAGGTCTGCTGGGCGTTGTCCATGGCGTTGGCGACGGCTTCTTGCATGGAGACGTCGACGTGCTGACCGATGCCGTTGTTGATGGCTCGGGCGTAGAGGGCGGTGAGTGCACCGACCATGGCCTGGACGTTGACTTGGGTGTATGCCTGAGGGACGGTGGTGCGAACGGGGCCACGTTCGGGATCGCCGTTGAGGTGCATGAGCCCGCCCATGGCGGCGCCGACGATGTCGGTGGCGTGCCAGCGGGCGTAGGGGCCGTCCTGGCCGAATCCGGTGATGGAAACGAGGATGGCGGAGGGGTTGACCCGCTCGATGGTGGGGTAATCGAGGCCGAGCGCGGCGGCCTCGCCGGGCATGGTGGTTTCGATGACGATATCGGAAATGGCGACGAGACGGTGGAAGAGGTCGCGCCCCTGTTCGAGCTTGAGTTGGAGGGTGATGGAGCGTTTGCCGGCGTTCATCACCCACCAGTAGAGGCTGGTCTCGGTGCCGGCTTCGTTGCGGTAGAAGGGGGCATGCTGGCGGGCAGGGTCGCCTTCGCGCGGGGGTTCGACCTTGATGACATCGGCGCCGAGTTCGGCGAGGAGCCGGGCGCCGAGCTGTCCTTTTTCGTCGGCGAGGTCGAGGACGCGGTAGCCGGCGAGCGGTCCGGCGGGATGGGGAAGCGGGGCTGGCGGCCGTTCGGGGTTCATAGCCGGTGTTGTACCGGGTCGCGGAGGCCTGTTCAAACTGCGGCGGAGAGTAGGGCTGGTAGCTCGAATTCGCTGGCGGCGAACTCGCCATCGAGGCCTTCTTCGATGCGCTGGCGGAGGAGATCGAGGCCCCACCGTTTGGTGGCCGAGATGATGGCGACGTTTCGTGGTGGGGCGCCGGCGCCGAGGATGATGGCGCGAGCTTCGTCGAAGTCGGCGACTGGCCGGCCATCTTGGTGGTGGAGGAGGTCGACTTTGTTGAGGGCGACGAGCTGGGGTTTTCGATGGACCCCGAGGTCGCGGAGGGTGGCTTCGACGGTTTGCGCGTGCTGGTAGGCGTTGGGGTGGGAGATGTCGACGACGTGGAGGAGGAGGTCGGCGTCTTCGAGCTCTTCGAGGGTGGCGCGGAAGGCGGCGACGAGCTGGGTTGGGAGCTTTTGGATGAAGCCGACGGTATCGGTGAGGAGGGCGATTTGGCCGGAGGGGAGGGCGATGCGGCGGGTGACGGGGTCGAGGGTGGCGAAGAGCTTGTCTTCGGCCAGGACGTCGGCTCCGCTCAGGGCGCGCATGAGGGTGGATTTGCCGGCGTTGGTGTAGCCGACGAGGGCGACGACGGCTGCGTTGTTGCGGGCTCGGCGGCGGCGGTAGAGTTCGCGCTGGGTGCGAACTTCTTCGAGGTCGCGCCGGATTTTTGCGATGCGGTTGCGGACGAGGCGGCGGTCGGTTTCGATTTGGGTTTCGCCTGGGCCGCGTGTTCCGATGGCGCCTTCCAGGCGCTCGAGGTGGGACCATTGGCCGGCAAGGCGAGGCAGAAGGTACTGGTGCTGGGCCAGTTCTACTTGGAGGCGCCCTTCGCGGGTGCGGGCGCGGGTGGCGAAGATGTCGAGGATGAGGGCTGTCCTGTCGATGACTTTGACGGCGAGGGCTTTTTCGAGGTTGCGTTGTTGGGAGGGGGAGAGTTCGTCATCGAAGATGACGACGTTGGCCCCGAGCTGGCGGATTGCCTCGACGATTTCTTGCACTTTGCCGCTGCCGATGTAGGTGGCCGGGTTGGGGTGGTCGAGGCGCTGGGTGTAGCGAGCGACGACTTCGGCTCCGGCCGTTCGGGCGAGTTCGGCGAGCTCGTCGAGGGATTCTTCGGCGGAGAGGAGGGCGCCAGGGATTTCGGCCGCGACGAGGATGGCGCGGTCGGGGGTTGGGGCGGTGCGATGGAGCGATTGTGGCATCTGCCTCTAGCGTACTCCGCGTTGGGTGGCGCGGCGAGGGGCAGGGTTCACTGGCGTGCGGACCAGGCTTCGAGACGGCGCATGCCTTCTTCGAGGCGGTCGTCGGGGGTGGTGACGGAGAGGCGGATGTACCCTTCGCCGTTGACGCCGTAGCCGCGGCCCGGCGTGACAACGACGCCGGTCTCGTCGATGAGGCGGGCGGCGTACTCGGCGCTCGTGATGCCTTCGGGGAGCTTGGCCCACACATAGAGCGATGCTTTGGGGAGATCGACCTCGAGCCCACACTTGCGAAGGACTTCGACGATGCGGTCGCGGCGGCGCTGGTAGATGCGGTTATGTTCATCGATGCAATCTTGCGGCCCGTCGATCGCGGCGATGGCCATTTTTTGGATGGCCTGGGGGATGCCGCTGTCGAGGTTGGATTTGACGCGCATGAGGGCATCGACCATGTGTGCGTTCCCGACGACCATGCCGATGCGCCAACCGGTCATGTTGTAGGCCTTGGACCAGGAGTTGAATTCGACGGCGACGTCGCGGGCGCCGGGGACCTGGAAGATGGTGACGGGGTTGTAGCCATCGTAGGCGACGTCGCAGTAGGGGTTATCGTGGAGGATGGCGACGTCGTATTTTTTGGCCCAGGCGACGGCTTTTTCGAAGAAGTCGAGTGGGGCGACGGCGCCGGTCGGGTTGTTGGGGTAGTTGAGCCAAAGGACTTTGGCGCGATGGGCGACGTCTTCGGGGATGGCGTCGAGGTTGGGGAGCCAGCCGTTCTGGCGATCGAGGTCGAGGCGATAGCATTGGCCGCCGGCGAACATGGTGCCGATTTCGTAGACGGGGTAGGCGGGGTCGGGAACGAGAGCGATGTCGCCAGGGTCGATGAAGCAGAGGGCGATGTGGCCGATGCCTTCTTTGGAACCGATGAGGGGGAGGGTTTCTTTGTGGGGATCGAAGGCGACTTCGAATCGCCGTTGGTAGTAGCGAGCGATGGCTTCGCGGAGTTCGGGGAGGCCTTCGGATTCGGGGTAGCGATGGTTGACTGGGTCTTCGGCGGCTTGGTGGAGGGCGTCGAGGATGTGGCGCGGGGTCGGGAGGTCGGGATCGCCGATGCCGAAGGTGACGATATCGACGCCCTGTGCGCGCTTGGCGGCGATTTTTTTGGAGATTTCGGCGAAGAGGTAGGGGGGCAGCGCCTCGACGCGGCGGGCGAGTTTCATGGGTGCGGTCCCTGGGATGGAGTGATGCGACGCGCGCGGGGGAGGGCCGCCCAGCGCACGAACGTTTGGGATCGTACCACGGGATGGGGTTAGGGCTGGTGGGTGTGGGCGGTCAGGGGCCGTACCATTCCGCATCGAAGACGCGGACGGCAGGTCCGGTCATGAAAACGGAGCCGGCCCCATCCCATTCGAGGACGAGGTCGCCCCCGGGCATGTGGTCGACGATGCGTTGGCCGGTGAAACCGCGGAGGTGGGATGCGGCGGCGACGGCCGCGGCGCTGGTACCGGATGCGAGGGTGATGCCGGAGCCGCGTTCCCAGACGCGGTGTTTGACTTCGCCGGGGCCGAGGACCTGTACGACTTGGAAGTTGACCCGCTTGGGGAAGAGCGGATGGTGTTCGACGAGGGGACCGATGCGTTCGAGGGGAAAGTCGTCGGGGTCGGAGTCGAGGTAGTGAATGGCGTGTGGGTTGCCCATGCTGACGAGGGTGAGGTGGAGGTCGATGCCATCGATGGTTATGGGAAGGTCGATGATGGGGCCGGGGCCTTCGACGGCTGCGGGGAGGGACGTTGGATCGAATGAGGGCGGGCCCATATCGACGCGGGCGGCGGTGACGACGCCGTTTTCGCGGTACACGGTGAGGGTCTTGATGCCGGCGAGGGTTTCGACGGTGACCTGTTGGCGATCGGCGGGGACGAGTCCTTCTTCGATGGCGAACTTGACGAGGCAGCGGATGCCGTTTCCGCACATTTCTGCCTCGGAGCCATCGGCGTTGAACATTCGCATGCGGACATCGGCGATGGTGGAGGGGAGCGCGAGGATGAGGCCATCGCTGCCGACGCCGAAGTGGCGGTCGCTGATTCGGCGGGAGAGTTCGGGCCAGTCGTGCTCGGATTCGCTGGCAGGAGCGAGGTAGACGTAGTCGTTGCCGAGCCCGTGCATTTTGGTGACGCGCATGGGGGTCAGTTTAGCTTGTGGCGTGGCTATCGGCGCTCGCCGCGGATGGTGTTGGTGCAGACGCCGGTGAAGATGTTGGCCTGGAGTTCGATGTCGTCGGCGTGGCGCACCCAGGTGATGCGCGGGTCGTCGCGGCGGAACCATTGTTCTTGCGAGCGGATGAGTCGGTGGGTGGCGCGCTTTGTCCGCTCGATGGCCTCGGCGAGGGTGGTTTGCGCCTGGAGGTATGCGACGACTTCGCGGTAGCCGATGGAGGACATGGCGGGCGCGTCGGGGGGTACGCCGGCCTGGAGCAGGGTGTGGACTTCGTCGACGAGCCCGGCCGCGAACATTCGCTCGACCCGGTCATCGACGCGGGCGTAGAGCTCGCGGCGCGGGACATCGATGGCAAAGAGGAGAAACTCGAAATCGGGTGGGGTTTTCTTCTGCCATTCGGAGATGGGGCGACCTGTTTTTTGGTAGACCTCGAGCGCGCGGATGATGCGGCGACTGTTGCGAGGGTCGATGCGGGCGGCGGCGGTTGGATCGACGGCGGCGAGGCGGGCGTGGAGAGAGGCGGGGCCTTCGAGTTGGGCGATTTCCTGGAGGGCTGTGCGGAGGGCGGGGTCGGGAGGGATGGGCGGTACTTGCCAGTTTTCGAGGAGGGCCCAGATGTATTGGGGCGTGCCGCCGACGAGCCAGGGGAAGTTGCCCCGCGCCCAGATCGTTTCCAGGGCCTCGCGCGCATCGGCCAGGTATTCGGCGAGGGAGTAGCTTTGGCGGGGATCGCGGGTGTCGTAGAGGTGGTGGCGGACGAGACGGCGTTCGGCCGGCGTAGGTTTGGCCGTTCCGATGTCCATGCCGCGGTACACTTGGCGGCTGTCGGCGTTGACGATTTCACCGCCGAGCCGCTGCGCGAGCTGGAGTGCGGCGGCGCTTTTGCCCGCCCCGGTCGGGCCGACGATGGCGACGAGGCGGCGCAGCATTAGGATTGGGCGGCCGCGCAGATGGCGGCGAACTGGTCGGCGTCGAGCGAGGCGCCACCGACGAGTGCGCCATCGATGTCGGGCTGGGCGAGGAGGTCGGGGGCGTTCGTGGGGTTCACGCTCCCACCGTACTGGATCCGGATGGCGTCGGCGATGGCGCCGCCGAGCTGCCGGAGGATGGATCGGATGAAGGCGCAGGCGGCTTGGGCCTGGGCGGGGGTGGCGGTTTCGCCGGTGCCGATCGCCCAGACCGGCTCGTAGGCGATGGTGATGCGCGGGGTAAGGTCGATGCCGGCAAGGGCGCTCCGAAGCTGGTGCGCGAGGACGGCTTCGGTCTCGCCGGCACGGCGCTGGTCGAGGGTTTCACCGATGCAGACGATGGGGTCGAGACGGGAAGCGAGGACTGCCCGCAGTTTGCGGTTGACCCACTCGTCGGTTTCGCCGAAGTACTGGCGGCGCTCGCTGTGGCCGATGATGACGAGCTGGCAGTAGCTTTCGAGCATTGGGGCGCTGACTTCGCCGGTGTAGGCGCCCCGGGGCTCCCAAAAGACGTCTTGGGCGCCGAGCAGGATGTCGCTCGCGCGGAGCACGTCGCGGACGGGTGCGAGATGGGGGTGGGGCACGCAAACGGCGACGTGGCAGGTGGTTCGCTGGGTGCGGTCGCGGACGGCGGCTGCGAGGGCTATGGCTTCGGATTCGGTGGTGTTCATTTTCCAGTTGCCGGCGACGAATGGTCGGCGCATGGGTCAGGACCTCCGGACTGGTTCGAGACGGGACTGGATAGCGGCGACGAGGTCGGCGGGGGACTCGACGGTCAGGCGAAGCCGGTGGGCTTGGACTCGTGCGACTCCGGGGAGCACCGTCACCTGTTGGGGGGCTCGGAAGGCGACTTCTGCGCAAGGCCCGGGCAGGGTTGCGAGCGCGACGCTGCCGCCCGGCGTGAGGCGGATTCCGAGGCCGTGCCAGAGCGGATGGCGTGCGAGCTCAGCGCTGGCGACGTCGGACCAGGGGATGGTCCGGTCGAGCGCGATGGGGAAGCGGATGGAGAGCCCGGCTGAGGACGGTCGGACGCCCGCTGCGGGGAGGCGGGCAGCCATGGCGCCGACCAGCGCCGCGGCAGCGAGGAAGACAGGCACAAGCAGCAGTGGAAGGAGGGAGCCGGTGCGCGCTGCACTCACGGTGCCGGTGATAACGAGCGCGGCGAACAGGACCGTGGAGCTCCAGAGGAATGCCGCCCCAGCACCCCGGCCGCGGAAGGGGAATGCCGCGGAATACGCGTGGTCAGGCATCGAGCAGTGCGGCGACGCCGGGGAGGGTCTTGCCCTCGAGCATTTCGAGGGAAGCTCCCCCACCCGTGGAGACGTGGGTGAAGCGGCCTTGGAGCCCGGAGGCGACGACGACGGCGGCGGTCTCTCCGCCCCCGACGACGGTGACTGCGTCGAGATTGGCGACGGCGCGGGCAAGTTCGAACGAACCGTTGGCGAATGGCTCCATTTCGAAGACGCCCATTGGGCCGTTCCAGATGACCGCTTTGGCGGGCTGGAGGGCTTCGGTATACTGGCGGACCGTCTCTGGGCCGATGTCGAGGATGAGGTAGCCTTGGGGCACGCTGTCGACGGTGACGGTGGTCGTTTCGGCGTCGGGGGCGAAACGGCTCGCGGCGACGACATCGACGGGTAGGTGGATTCGGATACCGCGAGATGCCGCTTCGCGCATGACCTGGCGCGCGGATTCGAGGAGCTCGTCTTCGACGAGCGAGGCGCCGACGTGGAAGCCGCTGGCCTTCAGGAAGGTGTTGGCCATGCCGCCGCCGATGAGGAGGAGGTCGATCTTCGGGAGGAGGTGTTGGATGGCGGGGAGCTTGCTGCTGACCTTGGCACCGCCAATGAGGGCGGCGAAGGGGTGTGGCGGATTGGCGACGAGGGCGCCGAGGTAGCGCACCTCTTTTTCCATGAGCAGGCCCGCGACGGCGGGGAGGTAGTGGGTGATGCCTTCGGTGGAGGCATGGGCGCGATGGGCGGCGCCGAAGGCATCGTTGACGAAGAGGTCGGCGAGCCGGGCGAGCTGGCGGGCAAACTCGGGGTCGTTCTTTTCTTCTTCGGGATGGAACCGGAGGTTTTCGAGGAGGAGGACGTGATGGCCCATGGAGGCGACCGCGGCCTCGGCGACGGGCCCGACGCAGTCTTCGGCGAAGAGGACTTCGCGGCCGAGGAGGTTCGCCATGCGACCCGCGACGGGGGCGAGGGAGAGGGCCGGATCGGGGCCTTTGGGGCGGCCGAGATGGGAGCAGACGATGACCTGGGCGCCGTGTTCGAGCAGGTACTGGATGGTGGGGAGGGATTCGCGGATGCGGGTGTCGTCGGTGATGACGCCGTTGTCGAGCGGGACGTTGAGGTCGGCGCGCACGAGGACGCGTCGGGCGCGAACGTCGACGTCGCGGACGGTCTTTTTCCCGATGCTCGGGGTCACGGCTGGACGACCTTGGCGGCGATCCCACGCTGTTCGACTGCGTGGAGCTTGGCGATGCGGCGTTCGTGGCGGCCGCCTTCGAACCGGTTCGTGAGGAAGGCGCGCAGGATATCCTCGGCGACGCCCCGGCCTATCTCCCAGGCTCCGAGGGCGAGCATGTTGGCATCGACGTGCTGGCGGGCTCTGGCAGCGCCCCAGCTCGTGTGGCAGAGGGCGCACCGGATACCCGGGACTTTGTTGGCCGTGATGCTGATGCCGACGCCATTGGAGCAGAGGACGATGCCGAGGTCGGCGCGGCCATCGAGGACGGCCTGGGCGACGGCCTCGGCGAAATCTGGGTAGTCGACGGAGTCTGGGCTGTGGGTGCCGAGGTCGAGTACGTCGTGGCCGAGGTCGCGGGCGAAGGCTGCGAGGTGGTTTTTGAGTTCGAAGCCGGCGTGGTCGGCGCCGAAGGCGAGTTTCACGGTCGAAGGCTCCTGCGGACGGGGATGGCGGCCAGGCCCAGTATACGGGCGAGGTCTGCTGCGGCGATGGCGCCTTCGCGCAGCACGACGGGTTCATCGGTGGAGAGGTCGATGACGGTGGAGTCGATGCCCTGGGCGGTGGGACCGGCGTCGATGGTCATGGCGCAGAATGGCCCGACCTGGCGGGCGGCTTCGTCGGCGGTGACGGGGCTGGGGCCGCCGTGGACGTTGGCGCTGGTGGCGGCGAGCGGGGCGCCGAGGGCATCGACGATATCGAGCACGATGTCGACGGGGACGATGCGAAAGCCGACCGTGGTACCACCGGAGAGCGCTGGGCTGGACCAGCCGGGGCGGCAAGGCACGATGATCGTCCATGCGCCTGGTCCGAGGACTTCGACGAGCCTCAGGGCGGCAGGTGTGAGTTGGGCGTACCGTTCGAGCAGCGAAGTATCGCGTCCGAAGAGGAGCTGGAGCGGCTGGGATGGATCGCGCTGCTTGGCGCGGTAGATGGCCTCTACCGCGTCGTCGCACCTGACGTCGGCGGCGATGCCGTAGACGGTGTCGGTGGGGAGGATGACGAGCTCGCCGGCTCTGAGCAGCTCGACGGCGCGGTCGATGAGGGACGGGTGGGGCTGATTCACGGGCATGCGATGGGGTCCGTTGCCCGGACCCCTGCGGTCGGATAGCGTTCGCTTAGAGTGTAGCGTGTTCGATGGCTGAGGTAGACGTTTCGACTTCTCCCGGCGCGCAGGATCCGGCGAAGCGGCACGAGAGCATCGTGGTGCTGGATTTTGGGTCGCAGTTTTCGATGCTCATCGCGCGGCGGGTTCGTGAGCTCAATACGTATTGCGAGCTGCTGCCCTACGACGTGCCGCGGGAACGCCTGGCGGGGATGGACGTGCGGGGGGTTATCCTTTCGGGCGGGCCGAACAGTGTCTACGAGGCGGGGGCGCCGATGGCGCCGGATTGGGTATGGGAGTCGGGGCTGCCGGTGTTGGGGATTTGCTACGGGATGCAGGCGATGGCGCACCAGCTGGGTGGGGTAGTTGCGCCGGGACTGGAGCGGGAGTACGGCCCGGCGATGGTGCATCGCGAGCACGCGGTGCCGCTGCTCGATGGGATTCCGGCGGATTTCGAGGTTTGGATGAGTCATGGCGACCGGATCGAGGTGCTGCCGCCGGGCTTTACGGGTTATGCGAGCACGGCGAACTCGCCGCACGCGGTCATGGCCGATGTGGGGCGGAGATATTACGGGCTCCAGTTTCATCCGGAGGTAGTCCACACGCCGCGAGGGAGGGAGATTCTCCGGAACTTCGTGCAGAGGATCTGCGGTTGCGAGGGAACGTGGACGCCGGGCAACTTCATCGAGGAGACGGTCGCGGCTATCCGGGAGCAAGTCGGGAGCGGGCGGGTGATTTGCGGGCTTTCGGGGGGCGTCGACAGCGCGGTGGCGGCGGTTCTGGTGCACCGGGCGGTGGGTGAGCAGCTGTCGTGCATTTTCGTGGACAACGGGCTCCTGCGGATGGGCGAGGCGGAGGAGGTGGTGACGACGTTTCGGAGGAACTTGGCCATCGATCTCGTCCATGTCGAGGCAGCGGAGGAGTTCCTGGCTCAACTCGCGGAGGTGACGAACCCAGAGACGAAGCGAGTTCGGATCGGGAACACGTTCGTCCGGGTGTTCGAACGGGAAGCGAGGAAGATTGCGGATGCGCGCTTTCTTTGCCAGGGGACGCTCTATCCGGACGTGATCGAGAGCGGCTCGCACGGGAAGGGTGCGAGCACGATCAAGACGCACCACAACGTGGGCGGGCTGCCGCCGGATATGAAGCTGGAGCTCGTCGAGCCGCTCCGGTATTTGTTCAAGGACGAGGTGCGGCGGATTGGCGAGGCGCTAGGGCTGCCGGAGGAGATGGTGTGGCGACATCCCTTCCCGGGGCCGGGGCTTGCGATTCGGTGCATTGGCGAGGTCACGCGGGAGAAGCTGGACATTCTCCGCCGAGCCGACCGGGTGGTGATGGACGAGATCCGCGAGGCGGGCTTGTACCGGGACATTTGGCAGGCGTTCGCTGTCCTGACCGACACGAAGACGGTCGGGGTGATGGGCGATTATCGGACGTACGGTTATGCGGTGGCAGTCCGGGCGGTGGTGGCCGACGACGCGATGACGGCGGACTGGGCACGGCTGCCGCACGAGCTTCTGTCGCGGATTTCGAACCGGATCGTGAACGAGGTCCCGGGGGTGAATAGGGTGGTCTACGACATCACGCCGAAGCCGCCTGGGACGATCGAGTGGGAGTAGGGGAATGAGCGCGAGGGTTTTGTTGGTGGGGAGCGGCGGAAGGGAGCATGCGGTGGCGTGGAAGCTTTCGCAATCTCCCCACGTTGGCGAGATTTTTGTGGCTCCGGGGAACGCTGGGACCGCTCAGGTGGCGCGCAATTTGGACATCCGGCCGACGGATATCGACGGGCTGGTGCGCGCGGCGAAGGAGCACCGGGTCGATTTCTATTTGGCGACGATGGACGACCCCCAGCCGCTGGGGCTGGTGGACCGATTGTCGGCGGAGGGCGTTCTCTGTTACGGCCCCGTGGCGGCCGCGGCCCGCATCGAGGCGAGCAAAGCGTGGGCGAAGGCGTTCATGGAGCGGCATGGAATCCCGACGGCGCGGGGACGCTCGTTCGACCGATACGAGGAGGCGGCGGCGTGGGTGGAATCGCTGCCGGAGCAGCGGCTCTGGGTGAAGGCGTCGGGGCTTGCGGCCGGAAAGGGGGCCGTGGGCGCTGCGAACCGAGCAGAGGCGCTGGCGATTCTCCGTTCGATGCTGATCGAGCGGGCGTTCGGCGAAGCAGGGTCGACGGTGGTGGTGGAGGAGGAGCTCACCGGTTTCGAGACGAGTGCGCACGCGTTCTGCGATGGGACGACGGCGGTGCTGTGGCCCTTCGCGACGGACTACAAGCGGGCGCTGGACGGGGCCCAGGGGCCGAACACGGGCGGGATGGGGGCTTATGCTCCGACACGGGGGATGGACGAGCGTTTGGCTGACGTTGTCGAGAAGCGGGTGATCGCGCCGGTGCTGCGCGGGATGGCCGCCGAGGGGCATCCGTTCGTCGGGACGCTGTTCCCAGGCCTGATGGTCCGCGAGGGGGAGGTGAAGGTAATCGAATACAACGCTCGTTCGGGCGACCCCGAGACGCAAGTGCACATGTTGAGGCTCGAGTCGGACTTGTACGAGGTAACGCGTGCTGCAGCGGAGGGGCGGCTCCACGAGGTGGAGGTTCGGTGGGCATCGGAGCCGGCGGTATGCGTAGTGCTGGTGCCGGGTGGCTACCCTGGGAAGTACGAGACTGGGCAGGCGATCGAGGGACTGGAGCGAGTCGACCCGGACGTGTTGGTTTTCCACGGGGGGACGAAATTGGTGGATGGAAAGGTGGTGACCTCGGGCGGGCGGTCGCTGACGGTCGCGGCTCGTGGGGCGACGGTCCGGGAGGCGCGGGAACGGGCCTACGACAATGTGCGGCGGATTCGCTTCGAGCACATGCACTACCGAACGGACATCGCGCTGGAGGCCGTCGAGGAGGCCTGACGCGGCTTCTCCGGTTGGAAGCGGCGGGATACCATGGCGAGGTGATTCCGCGCTACTCACGGCCTGAGATGGCCGCAATCTGGACCGACGAGGCGAAGTATCGTCGCTGGCTCGATGTGGAGGTGGCGGCCTGCGAGGCGTGGGCGGAGCTCGGGGTGATTCCGCGGGAGGCGGCGGAGAAGATTCGGCGGGACGCGTCGTTCGATCTGGGGAAGATCGACGAGTATCTGGCGATTACCCACCACGACGTGACCGCGTTTCTCCGCTCGGTGGCGGATTCGTTGGGCGAGGAGGGGCGGTACGTGCACTACGGGCTGACGAGCTCGGATGTGTGGGATACGGCCACGGCGCTTCAGCTTCGGGATGCGAGCGACATCCTGCTGGCGGATATCGATGCGCTGCTGGTGGTGCTGGAGCGGCAGGCGCGGGCCCATCGTGACACGCTCTGTGTGGGGCGGACCCATGGGGTGCATGCCGAACCGACGACCTTTGGATTGAAGCTCGCGGTTTGGGTCGATGAGATGCGCCGGAACCGGGCGAGGCTGGTGGCGGCGCGGGAGATGGTAGCCGTCGGGGCGATTTCGGGCACGGTGGGGACGCACGCTTCGGTGCCGCCGCGGGTGGAGGAGCTGGTGTGCGAGAAGCTGGGACTTGGCATCGAGGCGGCATCGACGCAGGTTATCCAGCGGGACCGGCACGCGCAGTTCGTGACGACGCTGGCGCTGATCGGGGCTTCGCTGGAGAAGTTCGCGACGGAGATTCGGGCGCTCCAGAAGACGGAGGTGCGGGAGGCGGAGGAGCCGTTCGACGAGGGGCAGACGGGTTCGAGCGCGATGCCTCACAAGCGGAACCCGGAGCTGTGCGAGCGGATCACGGGGCTTGCACGGGTGCTTCGTGGATACGCGGTGACGGCGATGGAGAATGTGGCGTTGTGGCACGAGCGGGACATCAGCCACTCTTCGACGGAGCGGATCGTGCTGCCGGATGCGACGCTCGTCCTGGACTACATGCTGGACCTGTTCACGAGAGTCATGAGTCGGTTGCGGGTGTACCCAGAGAACATGCGCGAGAACTTGGACCGGTCGTACGGGCTGGTGTTTTCGCAGCGGGTGCTACTAGCGCTGATCGAGGCGGGCCTGAGCCGGCAGGAGGCCTACACGATCGTTCAGCGCAACGCGATGCGGGCGTGGAACGAGCGGGTGCCGTTCCTGGACCTGTTGCTGGCGGATCCGGATGTGACGTCGCGGATTTCGGAGGCGGAGCTCCGGGGACTGTTCGATTACGGCTTCTATCTGAAGCATATCGGCGCGACGTTCGAGCGCCTCGGCCTGTGATGGAGCCGGCGCAATCGGGGGGCGTGGTATTGCTTCCGGCACGCCGGGTTATCGGTTCGGCGTGGGAGCTCGTGACGTCCCGACCGCGCGAGGTGTTGCTGCCGGTCGCGGTGGTCGAGGTCCCGGTGGCTATCGTGACGGCAGCGGTGATCGCGTTCGCATTGAGCACGGTACTCCGGGAGACGCCGCTGGATGCAGCGGAAGGGGGCTACCTGGCACTGCTGCTAATCGCTGGGGCAGCCCAGGCGCTGTTCGCGCAGGTAGCCCATGGGGCGGCGATCGTCTCGATCGCGGGGCTGCTCCAGGGGAAACCGACGACGCTGACGGAGGCGCTCGACCCTGCTTTCACGCGGATGGGCGGGCTGTTGGCGCTCTTGGTCGTGCTGCTGGCGGTCTCGGCGGCGCTGGCGCTGACCATCGTGGGATTGGTGCTGCTGCCGTATGTGGCGATCCGCTTCGCGCTGGTGTACCAGGCCTATTTGTTGGAGGAACGGACGGTATTCGGCGCGCTGGGGCGGAGTTGGGGGATGATGCGGGGCCACATGCTCCGGATGCTCGGTGTGGTGCTGCTCACGGTGTTGATTTTTCTCGGCCCAGCGGTGCTGATTCAGTCGCTGGAGGCGCTGGTGGGTGGTTCCCGAGGGACGCAAGTGGCTACCCAGGCGGTCGTTTCGGTGGTGCAAGGGGTGCTGGCGGTGCCTTTGGTCGCGTTCACTTCGGCGACGACGACGGTGTTCTATCTCAATTTGCGGGATGCCGAACGTGGCTGATGTGATGGTTCGGTCCGAGCTGCCGGCGCCAGTCTACCGGGGGAAGGTGCGGGATACCTACGACCTCGGCGACCGGCTGCTGATCGTGGCGACGGACCGGATTTCGGCGCTCGACGTGGTGCTGCCGACGCCGATTCCGGGGAAGGGGCGCGTGTTGACGATGCTTTCGGCCTGGTGGTTCGAGCGGATCGGGGCGGTGGTACCGAACCACTACATTGGGGTGGTCACGGAGTCGAATCGGGCCGAGCTCCCATTCGAGGTAGGGCCGGAATACTGGGGGCGATCGATGGTGGTGAGAAAAGCGAAGCGCCTCGATGCGGAGTGCATCGCTCGGGGATACCTGTCGGGTTCGGCCTGGAAGGAGTACCGGGAGACGGGGATGGTTTGCGGGATACGGTTGCCGGAGGGGCTCCGGGAATCGGACCGGCTTCCGGAGCCGATCTTCACGCCGAGCACGAAGGCGGCGGAGGGGCACGATCGGAACATCAGCTATGCGGAGTTGGCGGCGCTGGTGGGGGAGGAGGCTGCCAATGCGATGCGGATCAGGACGCTCGCGGTGTACGGGTACGCGCACGCGGTGGCTCTGGAGCGAGGGATTGTGATTGCGGATACGAAGTTCGAGTTCGGGTGGTGGAACGAGGAGGTTATTCTCATCGACGAGGTACTGACGCCGGATAGCAGCCGCTTTTGGCTGGCGAGCGAATATCGACCCGGGGGCCCGCAACCGAGCCTCGACAAGCAGCCGGTACGCGACTGGCTGGCTGCCAATTGGCGGGAGGGGGACCCGGTGCCGGAGCTGCCACCGGAGGTGGTGGCGGCGACAACCGACCGGTACTTCCAGGCGTACCGGATGCTTACTGGAGAGGAGCTTTCGTTGTGAGCAAGAAGGACGGGAAGCCGAAGGACGGGAAGAAGACGAAGAAGGCGGGAGCGGAGCACGACGGGGGGCGGGCATTCGTGGCTCGGGTGTACGTGGCATTGAAGCCGACAGTGAACGACCCGGAGGGGCTGACGATAGCGAACGCGCTTGGCTCGCTGGGGTTCGGGGGTGTGGAGGGGGTGCGTTCGGGGAAGTTCTTTCAAGTGAGGCTGCGCGCCGCTGACGCGAAGGCGGCGGCGGAGCAGGTGGAGCAGATGTGCAGCCGACTGTTGGCGAATCCGGTGATCGAGATGTACGAGTTCGAGCTGGAAAAGGCGACGTGAGGCGATGGTGCCACGACGGATCGTTTGCCTGACGGCGGAGACGACGGAGATGGCGTTCGCGGTTGGCGCGGGTGATCGGGTCGTGGGGGTGAGCGGCTACGCGGTGCGCCCAGCGGAGGCTCGTCGGCGGCCGAAGGTGGCGGCTTTCCGAACGGCCAATGTGGAGCGCATTCTGGGGTTGGAGCCGGACCTGGTGTTGGGCTTCAGCGATTTGCAGGCGGAGATCGCGATGGAGCTGATTCGTTCGGGGGTGGCGGTGTTGATCACGAATCAGCGGACGCTCGCGGAGACGGCGGAGGCGATTGCGCTGGTGGGGGCGGCTTGCGGAGAGCCAGAGCGGGGGCGCGAGCTGGCTCGGTGGTTCGCCGAGGAGCTGGAGTCGCTTCGTCGGCGGCCAGCGTGGCGGCCACGGGTGTACTTCGAGGAGTGGAACGATCCGCTGATTTCGGGGATCGCGTGGGTGGGCGAGCTGATCGAGCTGTGTGGCGGCGAGGACATCTTTCCGGAGCTGCGGGGATGCCGTTCGGCGCGCGACCGTGTGGTGGATGGGGCGGAGGTGGTACGGCGCGATCCGGAGGTGATCGTTGCGAGCTGGTGCGGGAAGAAGGCACGCCTGGATCGGATCGCTGCGCGGCCGGGATGGGAGGGGGTGAGCGCCGTCCGGGCGGGGCGGCTGTTCGAGGTGAAGTCGCCCGATATTCTGGCGCCGGGGCCGAGCCTCTTGTATGGTGCGCGTCAGCTGGCAGCGATTATCGGCGGAGTCACTGGCGGGGTGTGATCGGGCCGGGGTCGACGGCGAAATAGACTTCGCAAGCCCGCCTCGCGGCTCCGGGTTCGAGCACCGGTGGCCGCTTGACGAAGCGGGATTCTTCGATGATGAGCTGCAGGATGTCGCGCGGGTGGCAGCTGCGCAGGTTGCCTTGGGAGGCGCGGCGAACGAGCTCGACCGCGATGTCGATGGCCTGGGGGGTAGCTTCGACGCCCATTGCGTCGGCGAAGCGGCGGAAGATCTCGGCCATTTGCTCGGGGGTTGGCTCGGGGATCCGGATTTTGTAGGGGATCCGCCGGAGGTGGGCCTCTTCGAGCATGGTTTTGGGTTCGAGGTTGGTGCTGAAGCAGATGGTCGAGCGGAAGGGGAAGGTGATGCGTTCGCCGGTGACGAGGGACATGGTGTCCTCGCCGCGTTCGAGGGCGGCGATCCAGCGGTTGAGGAGGGCGTGGGGGGAGACTTGTTGGCGTCCGAAGTCATCGATGGCGAGGAGGCCGCCGTGGGCTTTGACGTGGGGCGGGGCTTGGTGATAGCCGAGGGCTGGGTCGTAGGCGAGATCGAGGTCTTCTGGGCGGAGCTCGCCGCCGACGAAGACGAAGGGGCGCTTGATGCGAAGCCAGCGTCGGTCGAACTGGGAGGTGGCATCGGCGGTGTCGTCGCCTTCGACGGGCTGGTGGACGAGGTCGTCGTAGAGGCGGATGATGTGGCCGCTGACGTAGACGGCCATGGGCATGAGGGTGACGCCCTGGATGGCCTCGCTGGTGAGTTCGAGGATGGTGGTTTTGCCGTTGCCGGGTGCGCCCCAGAGCATGGCTGGGCGGCCGCTGGTGAGGGCGAGGCAGACCTTGGCTACGACTTCGCGGGCGAGGACGAGCTGCTGAAGGGCGCGGGCGAGGCGGACGGGGTCGGGTGCGCCGATTTCGGTATCGCGTTCGAGGACGCGGAAGTAGTCCTGGATGGGGACGGGCACGGGTCCGACGTATTTGCTTCGGCCGAAGGCGTTTTCGGCCTCGCGCATTCCGAGCTCGGTGAGTCGGTATTGCCATTCGGTCTCGAGGCGTCCGGAGGCGGAGGTGGTTTCGACGAGTTTCTGGCGACGGAGTTCATCGAGGGCTTCGCGGGCGACGCCGGGGGAGACGCGCATGGCGTTGGCGACGCCGATGGGCGTGGGGATGGTGATGCGGTAGAGGGTTTTGAGGGTGAGGTCTTCGATGAACCGTTCGGGGAGGCCGAGCTCGTCAATATGGTCGGGCGCCTCGGGGAGCGTGGGGAGGGCGCGGAGGTGGGTCGGGGCCGGGCGGGGTGCTTGCTGGCGCGCTTCCTCGGCATACTCCGGCTGCATCGCGAGGCTGCCGGAGGTCGGGGGATAGGGATGGTCCATGGCACCTACCTACGTTGCGCCGAGCGCCGATGGGGCGCGCGTGCTCTACCTTGAAGGTCGGCATTCGCGAGACAGCGCCCAGATCGAGGGGGTGATGAAGCGGCTACTCCCCGGGTGACAGCGGGGTGAATGTGGAGGGGCGGGCATCGGGGCGTTGCGGTGGCGGATCGGCGTAGGCGAATCTGCCTTCCATGTCCCAGAGCAGCCACCATTCGCGGCGGGTTTCCATGCGGATGTAGCGGTGGCTGTGGCGGAGGATGGTGACGGTGGGGCTGAAGCCAGCCGCGGCGAAGGCTCTGCGGGCGGCGGTATTGTGCTCGAGGGTGTGGAGGTAGATTTCGCGGAAGGGGTGGCTGGCGAACAGATGGCGGAGGAAGAGGACGACGGCTTCGCGCCCGAATCCGCGTCCACGATGGCGGGCGTCGCCGATGGTGATGCCGAGTTCGGCGGATTCGCCGCTCTCGGCGTTGTAGTACATGATGGTGCCGATGTGTTGGCGGGTGGCGGTATCGATGGCGAAGGCATCGCGGCCGTGGCCGGCGAGACGCAGTTCGTTTTCGAATGTTTCGAGGAAGCGGGCGAAGGATGGGGGCGCAGGTGGTTGGCCGTTGAGCCGGGCTGTTTCGGGGTCTCGCCGCCAGGCGAATTCGTCGATGGCATCTTCCCGGAGTCGGTGACGGAGGACGAGGTTGGGCCCGCGAGCGACGACGAGCTGGTCGTAGTCGGCCGGCGGGGTAGAGAGGGTCACACGTCGACTCCGAGGCGCTGGGCGGCTTGGCGGACGAGGCCGCGTTCGCCTTCGTAGGTGAGGAGCTCGAGGGCTTCGGGGATGGTGACCCAGCGGACTTCGTCGAATTCGTGGTCGTGGTTGGCGACGTCGCCGCCGATGGGTTCCATGAGCCAATGGTGGACGCGCTTGTGGTAGCGGGTGCCGTTGGCGGTGAACCAGTATTCGATGGTGCCGAGACGGTCGCCGAGGCGGACGTCGAGGCCGGTTTCTTCGCGTACTTCGCGGAGGGCGGTTTCTTCGAGGGGCTCGCCGGGGTCGGGGGTTCCTTTGGGGAGAACCCAGAGGCGGTCGGCACGGCGGCCACAGATGGCGATTTCGATTTCGCCACGGTGGTTGCGGCGCCAGGGGATGCCGCCGGCGGAGACGACGTCTTCGATGGGGAGGAAGGAGCGGGCACTCACGGGAGCTCTCCGAGGCGGCGGAAGTGGATGCCGCGGGCTGCTTCGAGGGCGGCTTCGACGGCGTCTTCGAGGCCGGGTGGGGCTTCTTCGCGATAGGCTTGGAGGAGTTCGACGGCGGCTTCGCCGCCGATATCGCCGAGGGCTTCGATGACGGCGAAAAGGACTTCGGCGTCGCTATCCTGGAGGGCTTCGCCGAGGGCCGGGACGAGCTCTTCGGAGCCGAGGGTGCCGGCCGCGAGGGCAGCCTCGAATCGCATTTCTGGGTCTTCGGCGGTGAGCTGTTC
>NZ_DAOUBJ010000072.1:0-81144 GCF_034432735.1 Tepidiforma sp.
CACCTCGCGCATCGTTCGCGTCAGCTCCTCCGCGAACGGCCCCTTCACCTTCTCGATCACCCGCGTAAATGCCGCATCGATACCGAGTCCCGCCTCCACAGACGCCGTGATTAAATCGAACGCATCCGGAAGCGACTTCCAAATCTCCTTTTGCCGTCGCCGGATGCGCCCGAGCAGAAAAATGCGCGGCGCGTAGAGACCCAGCCCCGTCAGCACCGTGAACACGAGCAACGTCCGCTGCGCATCCAGCCCCGCCCCGAGCGAATACACAAGCCCGAGGAGAGGAAGCAGCCCCGCGAACACCGCAACCATCGCGATGAACTGGCCCGGCTTTAACCGCAGTCCGGCCTGCACGAGCGCCAGCTCCACCCGCTCCTCGATTGACGATGGAAGGATCGAGTTGATCTGTCGGTTGATGCTCCGCAAAAGCGGTTTGATCACCCGTTGACTGAACGCCGCCTCAGGATCCGGTAACGCCTCCTTTGCCGGCCGACTGTAGCGCAGCCCGCTGAGGCGGACATCCATCGCCGAGTTCCCCGCCGAGCGGTACATTAACCCGTAGGTCATCAGCGTGATGAACAGAAACGTACTGAAGGCGATCAGGAGCTCCATCGCACTACACCTCGATGTTCACGATTCGCTGGATGATCAGATAACCGATAACCTCGCTCACGAACGCGCCCATCAGCATCAGACGCCCGAGCGGATCGGTGAACAGAAGCCCCGTGAAATCCGGACTGATCATGTAAAAGATGATCAAAAGACCAATCGGGATGCCGCCAATGACGTACCCCGTCATCCGCTGCTGCGACGTCAACGTGCGAATCTCACCCTTGATGCGCTCACGCTCCCGCATCGTGTGGGCCACATTGTCCAGAATCTCTGCCAGATTTCCGCCCACGCTCCGCTGAATGAGAATCGCCGTGATGACAATGTCGAAGTCGGGGCTCCCGACCCGCTCGTTCAGCGCCGCAAGCGCCTGCTCCACACTCGCCCCCATCGCCACGTCGCGCAGCGTCCGCCGAATCTCCACGGAAAGCGGCGCAGGAATCTGCTCAGCCGAGGCCTCCATCGCCTGGAGTAGGCCAAAACCAGCCCTCAGCCCACTCGAAAGCATCTGCAGCAGCTCCACCAGCTGGCCTTCCATCTTGTGCAGCCGGCTCGCAATCCGCCGCTTCAGCCAAAAACCGACGAGCACCCAACCCAAAGGCGCCAACATCATTCCCAGAATCGGGAGCGGCAGCAGAACCACGCCCACGAACGCGAACAGCACCGAAACCACCACGCGGAGCGTGAAGAGCTCCTTCGCATTCAGCGTCAGCCCCGCACGCTCCAAATCGCGCGACCAGTTGGCCGCCAAATTTCCCGAGATCAGCGTAATCCCACCGAAGTTGACCGACGCTCGGCGCCGAAGCCGCGCGCGGGTTTCCTGCGGCAATTGGGCCTCCGTCTCGCGCAGCCGCTTCAGCCTCGCCGACGCCTCCACGCTGCTCCCGCCGTAGCCGAAAAGCCACAGCAAAAACAGCGTCCCGAATACCCCAGTCGAAATCGCGGCAAGAATCAGCATCGCTCTTACCAGCCTTCCCCGCCGCCGAACAGATTGCTCGGCAGCTCGATACCCGCGATGGCAAATTTGTGCGCGAACCCCGGCCGAATACCCGTCGGCCGCATCGAACCATGCACTTTCCCGTCCTCGTCCACCCGGTCCAGCTTGAACAGGAAAATGTCCTGGAGCGTGATCGTCTCCCCCTCCATACCGCTCACCTCTGTCACGTGCGTCACCTTGCGCGAGCCGTCCTGCAGGCGGCTCAGCTGGACGAAAATGTGAATCGCCGAGGCGATCTGCTCCCGTATCGCCCGCGACGGAAGGTCCATCCCAGCCATCAACACCATGTTCTCCAGACGGGATAGCGCCTCGCGCGGATTGTTCGCGTGAATCGTCGAAATCGAACCGTCGTGGCCCGTGTTCATCGCCTGCAACATGTCGAACGCCTCCTCACCGCGCACCTCGCCAACGATGATTCGGTCGGGACGCATGCGGAGGCAGTTCCTCACAAGGTCGCGCTGTTTGATTTGATTCTTCCCCTCGATGCTCGCCGGCCGTGCCTCCAACGTAATCACATGATCCTGTTGAAGCCGGAGCTCCGCCGGGTCTTCGATCGTGATGATCCGCTCCGTATTCGGAATGAATGCCGACAGCGCATTCAGGAGCGTCGTCTTCCCGGTGCCCGTACCACCCGAGACGATGATGTTCAGATGCGCCCGCACGCACATCGCCAGGAACTCGGCCGTCTGCTCGCTCAGCGCCCCCACCGCGATGAGGTCCGCCATCCGCATCTTGTCCGCGCGGAACTTCCGGATCGTGATCGTCGGCGCCTTCGGCGAGGCGGGCGGAATCGTTATGTTCACGCGCGAGCCGTCCGGCAAACGGGCGTCCACCATCGGGCTCGACTCGTCGATCCGCCGGCCCAGGGGAGCCACGATCCGCTCGATGATCCGCATCACGTGTTGCTTGTCGCGGAACCGTACCGGACTCCGGAAAATCCGGCCCTCCCGCTCGAAGTACACCTTGTCGACGTCGTTGACCATCACTTCCGAAATCGAGGGGTCGCGCAGAAGCGGCTCCAGCGGCCCAAGCCCCAGCGCCTCGTCCGCCACCGCCTCTAGCAGCTCATCGCGCGACATCCCACCCAGTTGGAGCCCTTCCTGCACGAGCAACTCGCGCGCGGCCTTGATCACCGCCTCGCGCTGCTGCTCCGGCGCCAACCCCTCGAGCGCACCATGTTCGAGTTCCTCGATGAGCAGTTCGTGCAGGCGAATCTTCGTCGCCTCGGCCACCGCGTTGACCCCTTGCGCCCGCCCCCCTGGCGCATCCACCTGAACAGGCCGTACCGGCCGCAGCGGCGGCCCGCCCGGGGGTTCAGCCGGCGGCCCCGACTGCTGGCTGCCACCGGAGCGAAGCAGGCCACCCGAACGCCCCTGCCCGGGAATGCCCGGCGGCGTCGGGGGAGTGGCTGGCTCCACCTGCCCCCATGGCCTCCCACTACCCCTCGCCGCGCCAAACTGGCCCGATGGGCGCAGCTTCAGCGCCTCGGGGTTGCCCGGTGGCGGAGTCGTGTCGTCACTCCCGCGCGGCGGCTGCGCCCTCGGCCCATCCGATGGCCCCCCGGGCAGAATTCGGCGACGCGCGCCCCAGCCAAATGCCGGGCGCTCCTCGTCTCCCGCTGCTCTTCGATCGCGAAAGTCATCCGGCATGGCCCCATCCTCCATGAAAGGTCAACTCGCTACGCGCTCTTCCGGAACAGTCCGCCGAGCAGCCCGCCCAAGCCCCCGCTCTTGCGCGCCCTCGACCGCGCCCGAATCCCAGCCAACGCCCTGGCAATCTCTCGAATCTCCGTCGCCACACGACTGTTCGGCCGGCTCAGCACGATCGGCCGGCCCAGCTGAGCCGCCTTCACGACCTCCGTGTCCTGCGGAATCTTCCACCATAGGTCCGTATCCAGCGTCCGCTCCACATCCTTCTCGCGGACACCCGTGTCCACCCCGGCACGGTTCAACACCACCTTGATCCGCTCGTCATCGTGCCCGAAGCGCTCGTACAGCATCTCGAGCGCCAGCACCGTGTCCTTGATGCTCGCCATGTCCAGCGTCGTGATCAGCAGAATCATCGTGCCGACTTCGATCGCCGCCGCCACAATCTCGTTGAACGTCCCCGGGGTATCCAGAATCACGAAGTCGTGCGTCTGCGAAAGAATGTCCACCACGTCCCTGATGTGCGCCGAACTCAAATTTCGCCAGTCGCTCGGTCGCGTCGGCGCCGGCAAAATCCGCACCCCCGAATCGTGCTCGACGAGGTACTCCCGCAACGTATTCCGGTCCACGTTGTCGAGATTGCGCGCCAGGTCCGCAATCGAGCGCTCCACCGGGATATCCATCGTGATGGCCACATCGCCAAAGCGCGTGTCCATGTCCACGAGCGCCACCGTCTGGTGCGCTTCCGTCGCCAGCGCCACCGCGAGATTCGAGGCAATCGTCGTCTTGCCGATCCCGCCCTTCGCCCCAAAGACCGTGATCACCGTCCCTTGCGCCACCGGGTCCGCAAGCTCACCCCGCCGACGCATCGCCGCCCGCTCCTTCTTCTCGAGGACATTCATGATCGAAGCCTCGAGCTCCTCCGCGTTCAGCGGCTCCACCAGGTAGTCCGAGGCCCCGCCCACCATCGACTGCCGCATCAGCCGGATATTCGCCTCCGTCGAGAACACGATCACCGGCAGGTCCGGCAGGCCGTCATTAATGCGTGAAAGCGTCTGGATCGGCCGCACGAGCGGCTCGTCGATCCGCATCAGCACCAAGTCAGGTCGCATCTGGAAGCAGAGCGCGAAGGCCTCCACCCCGTAGCCGGCCGTACCCAGGATCCCAAAGCCGAGCATCTGGAGCGTCTTCGCCAGCTCGGCCGAGCTCTCCCTGTCCGGGTCAATCACGAGAAGCTGCGGTACTCGTGCCATCGTCGTCAGTTCCTCCACCGTCTGCACCCCGGCGGCCACCAGGGAGCCTTCGTCGTCGTTTTCGAATCGCGGGGGCCGCGGGCAGCGTGCCCCCGCGCGCTGTGCGCCTCAGGCCAAGGCCATCACCGCACTGGGAAGAGGTCGTCGTACGTCCACACCTGCTTCCCTGTAATCGGATCGGCGTCGCCCTTCTGCCGTGGCAGAATCCGATACTGGCCCACGTCGTCACGCATCGCGTCGATCAGCGCGACCTTCGCCGCCAGGTCCGGCGGCAGCGCAAGCGTGATCGAAATCGCCTTCTCGTATGTGGCAGCATCCTGCTTCACCGCGCCCGAGCTCGTCGCCGAACTCGCCGGCGAGCCCGTCCCGGCGCCCCCGCCCGAGCCACTCGCGCCATCGACCTTCGGGACGGTCTTCACCACCGTCTGCGCCACCGCCAGCACCTCGACGTCCTGCGCGATGTACCCAGCGACAACGTTCGGCTTCTCCTCCCCCGTCAGCGGGTCCACCTTGCTCAGCGTCGTGATGCCCAGAATGTCCACGCGGTCGCCTGGCTGAGGGAGCCCGGCCGCGATCCACGCCTCGTGGGGAACCTGCAGCGAAATCGCCCGCATCCCCTGCGGAACCTTGTATGCCAGTGTGTCCTGCCCCACGTAGGTCGTCACCTTCGCATCGATCACCTGCTCCCCCGCGAACATCGGCGCCGTGGCCACCTTCCCCACCAGCGTCGAAAGCTCGCTGTCCTTCACCCGCCCCGGCAGGAGGGCCGTCGCCGGAATGGTCCGGGTCGCCAGCATGTCCGACGTAATCTTCTCCCCCACCGCCACGTCCCGCGTGAGCACCACGACCGTCTCCGCCCCCTCGCCGGCAAAAATCTGGCCATCGACGTTTTTGCTGTCCCCCCGGCTGTTCAGGAAGGCAAAGACGAGCAATGCGCTCAGGAGACCGAACGCGCAGGCGAGCAGAAGCACGCCCTTGTTCCGATTCGAACCACTGGTAGCTGCCGCAATCGATCTGTTCACGTGAGAACTCCTCCCTTTGCAATATCGGCGGTCTAACGCTTCCCCTACAGGCCGCCCCTCGAAACGCTCGAGAAAGCGACGTCCCCGCCCAAGGAAGGCGGGGACGCCCACAGCGCGCCAAGCCCTGCGCCCTACCGCACGAGCGCAATGTGCGTCTGCTCGGCGACCGCTTCGAATGCCTCGTCGAGCTGCGCAGTCGTTGGTGCCTCGTAGAACTGCCCGCCGCCAATGGCCGCGATGTCCCGCAAGAACTGGCGGTTCAGGTCGTCACCCAGTCCAATCGTGAAGATAATGATGTCGCCGTTGGCCGCCCGCTGCGCCTCCTGGCGGGCGTGATTCTCCGCCGTCGAAACCCCGCTCCCCGTCGAACACGAGGTGCTGTTGTAGTTCGCGGCGCTGTAGGTTGCACTCCCGCAGTACGTATTCGCGATGCCGTCCGTAACGAGCACCAGCACCCGTACGGCGTTTGCCCGCTTCCCGGGCCCGTCCAGCACTTGCCGGCCAACAGCCAGCCCATGAGGGATGTTCGTGGCCCCCGCCGGCCAGAGAATCGCATCGAAGCTTCCCCGGACCGCCGAAAAATTCGAGGTCAGATTCTGGCTGATAGCCGCAGTCGTCGAATACCGAACGGCGCCGATCTTGTCGTAAGTCGGATCGAACAGCGTCGTGAAGTACTTCGCCGCATCGATCGCCGCATCGAACGGCTGGGCGGGTCCGTTCTGCGTTGTCGTCGGCGTGTAGTAGCTCGCGAGCTGGCAGTAATCACTTGTCGAGCTGTAGCCCGTCCGGTTCGCCCATACCTCCGCATTGGCCGCATGCGAGGTCGCCGTCGTCATGACTCCGGTCGCATCGTTCCGCTGGCCGCGCTGAACCGTCAGCGTGTTCGTCGAGACGTTCACCCCGGTGATGCGCATCAGCTCGTTATCGATCATGATCATGCCCGCCCGCAGCCCAGAGGCAGATCGCTGCCAGTACGGCGTCGTCGAATTGAACGTCGTCCCGAAATTGCTTCGATTCGTCGAAGCATTCGTGCTCGTGAAGATCCGAACGTCGTTCAGCTGGATCGTTGTCTGCGTTGCATTGATGTTGGCCGCCAGCCGCGGGAAATTGAAGCCGCCCGCCGGCGTCAGTCGGCCAGGACTCATCATGTACGCCCCAGAGGTTTCCGTCTGCCTGAAGCTGTCGAAGCACATGGACCCGGAAATGTCGAACACCACGACAATGTCCAGCACCTGAGACTCCGCATCGCCGGATGCCGAAACCTGCCAGTGGTCCACCCCGAAGAGCCGGGCGAACCAGGTCGGAATGTCCGCTCGCGCCTCCACCCGCACCGCCTTGTTCCCTTCGGGGTACGTCACCGCGAACTGAACGTTGGTCCCCTGGCTCCGAATGAAGCCGCTGTTGTCCATCCAATACTCGGTCGCCTTCGCAGCCGCGTCGGTTTGACTCGGCATGCTCTGGGCCGCGGCGAGCGCCGCCGCATCGACAGCCGCCTGCATCTGCGTACGCGCCCACACGTAGCGGCCAACATCGATGCTCATCGCCACGAACCCGAGAAAGATGAGTAGAAAAAGCGCAAAAAGGGGCAGCGCTTGCCCGCGCTCCCCCCGCGCCACGACCTTGATCAGCGAACCGTTCATGCTCGCCCCCTTCCTCGTCGATACCTCCCGGGCGCTACTCCAGGCGCATCGATGCATGCGATCGAATCGTCAAATTCGCGAGATTGCCGCCCGAAACCAAGTTCACCATGTCGCCAATCGGCGTAACCCATTCGAAGTCGTACGTCACATCGACTTCAACCATCGAACCGCGAGAACCCTGAACATTCGTCGTGGTGATCGTTACTCTCGATGGATCGATGTTGCACTGGCTCGGATAGTTGGCGCAGAAGCTGTCGTACACCCGGTTCTGCACGGTCGTCAGATCCGACTGCACCGCTGCCACTCGCGCACCTTCACGTGCCGCATTCGTGATCAAAAGCCAGGTGTGAAACGCCCGCCCGAACTCCACCATGCTCATGAACAGCAACACGAAGAGCGGCAGAATCATCGTGAACTCCACGAGCGACTGCCCGGTCTCCGTCTCCCGGAAGCGCCGCAGCAACCGCCGCAACGCCGAACGCCGGGGCTCCCCCGGCTCACCCATCGCCCCACCAGGGGCTTCCATTCCCGCCACGTTCATCGTTGCGGACTCCTCCTCGATGCCCGAAGGGGTGGGGAACTGGCGTGCCCCACCCCTTCGCTGCGGTGTGCCATGCCGGTTCACCCGGCCCAGCGCCTAGATGCTGCCAGCGACGTTGTTCAGCGCGTTGGCAATGTTGCCGCCAAGGAGCGTGAGGGCGCCGATGCAGACAATCGCGATGAGGGCGAGGATCAGGCCGTATTCGGCGAGACCCTGGCCTTCCTCGTCGCGCGCCTGCCAGGCGACGACCTTGCTGACGGCCCAGTTGCGAAGCTTCGACATGTCGGTACTCCTACCTTCCTTGTGGGGTCCCTGCCCCGGGTGTGTCCCCCTCGATGTCAGCGTCCGAACTACGGGCCGTCCGGCCCGGAGCCGTTCTGCGAACCTTCGCGAACCCCTTGCGGGTTTGGCCGTCGCCTCGGTCGCTTCCCGGCGGGGCGCCACCATCGGTGGAGCTACTCGCAACTTCGGCGGCCCCCAAACCGCCCAAAAGGCCAGTCACCCACGTGCAACCCCATCTTCTCTCACCCACCGTCGCCATCTACGCCCTGCACGCTTGGCTGCCCCCTGCCGACCTTTCCTAGTGACGGCCCCCCACATCTCGAATCACCGAGGACCACGGATGCCCACAACTGGAGACGCCACGCCTCCGCCACCACCGTCACCCTGGCGCCGGCGCCTCTCGATGGCCCAAGACGCCGCACTTGTCGTCGTCAGCGCCCTCTTCTTCTACGCCCACGGCCGCTCCGCCCTCGAAGGCCACTCGGCGGCCAGCGCCTTCTTCGCCGTCGAACAAGCGCTGCTCGTCGGCATCTTCCTCACCCGTCGTCGGCCCATCTACACCTCCACGCGCTTCTACGATTGGTGCATCGCAACGGTCGGCGGGTGGTTCGCCCTCGCCTCCCGCCCCGCCCCGAGCGACGGCATCCTCGAGGCGTACGGCATCGGCCTCCAAGTCGTCGGCCTTACCTGGGTCATCGTCAGCTTCGCGACCCTCGGCCGGAGCTTTGGCGTCGTCGCCGCCAATCGGGGGCTCAAAACCGCCGGACCTTACCGCCTTGTCCGCCACCCCATCTATCTCGGCCACAACATCACCCTCGCCGGGTTCTTGCTCGCCAACCTTTGGTGGTGGAACGCCTTCGTGTTCGCCACCGTCCTCGTCTTCCAGGTCCTGCGCATCCAGGCCGAAGAGCGCGTCCTGCGCGCTACCAGCGAGTACGACTCATACGCTCGACGCGTCCGCTGGCGCCTCCTCCCCGGCCTGTACTGACCGCGCCTCGCCGTAACCACGCCAATGTTCGCGGCCCGCCAACGCCCGTGTCGAGGCACCGCGAGATGTACCCCCTCGGAACCGTCTCTGCCGCCACGCCCGAGTCGATGGCGCCTGTGCGGCCAGTTCGCCCCTAAAATCAGCCGGGCCAGATTCCTGGAGCGGGCGGCGGGAATCGAACCCGCACCTCAACCTTGGAAGGGTCGCGCGCTACCACTACGCCACGCCCGCACTCCTGCCGGTGCGCCGCCCACGCGTCATCATCCTACCAGAGCATCACCGTTCGTTCCCGAATCGCGCACTCCCGTTATCATTGTTCGGCCGTGCGAGTCCTCATCATCGAGCCCTTCCCCGGCGCCCGCTGGCGAAGCATCGCCAGGTACGCCCAGGGCATCGATACCGCGCTCCGGGCCGCCGGCGCCTCCGTCCAACGCGTGCAGGCTCCCTGGTGGAATCCCCCCTCGCTGCTCGCCGGCATCGCCCGCCAATGGCATCGATCCCCGCAGGTTCGCGAAGCCCTCACCGGCAACGTCGACCTCGTGCACATCGTAGATCAGGCCCTCGGCCACCATGCTCGCCGGTTCGCAGGTCTCGTACCCACGGCCGTCACCGTCCACGACCTCCTCTCGCAAACCCTTCCCGCCTACTACCGTGGCCCGGCCGCACCCCTGAAGCGCCTGCTCATCCGGAAGCCGCTCCGCAGCCTGCCCGTCGCCCACCTCCTCGTGACACCATCCCAATTCACCGCCCGTGAACTCGCGAACTTCCCGAACATCGACCCTCGCCGGATCGTCACGGTCCCCAGCCCGCTCGACCCCGCCTTCGTCCCCATCGACCGAACGGAAGCCAGAGCGCGACTCGCTCGCCGCGGCATCGCGCTCCCCAACCGGCCGCTCATACTCTCGGTGGGACACACCGGACGCTACAAGAACCTTCCAGCGCTTCTCGCCGCGATGGAGCGCCCGCCTCTCGCCTCCGCCACGCTCGTGCGGGTGGGCCCATACCTCGCGCCACGCCGCTTCCCTTCCGCCCGAACGCTTTCCCATCGAGCTCGACTCATCGAACTCGGGGCCGTCGAAGACCACGTACTCCGTGAACTCTACGCCGCCGCGGATGTTCTCGCGCAGCCATCGCTCGCCGAAGGATTTGGGTATCCCGTGCTCGAAGCCATGGCCATGGGGCTCCCGGTCGTCACCAGCGATGGCGGCGCCTTGCCCGAAATCGTCGAGGACGCCGGACTGCTCGTCCCCCTCGCGGCCAACGATTTCCCCGGCGCGCTTGCCGCCGCGCTCGGTCGCGTCTTGTCCGAACCGAGCCTCGCCGATTCCATGCGCGTCCAGGGCCGGAAACGGGCGGCCGCCTTCGCTCCAGAAGTTACCGGCCGCCGCCTGCTCGCTGCCTACACGTCGATGGCGTAACGGCCGACCGCGCTACGATGCCGCCGTGGGTATCGCCGCCGGCAGTCTCCTGACGCTCGCCTTCCGCTTTGGGTCCACCTTCCTCTGGGCAGCCATCGGCATCCTCACCGCCCGGACACTCACCGTCGAGGAGCGGGGCGCCTACGCGTCTGCGGTGGTCTTCACCTCAGCTGTTGGCGGGATTACCGGCCTCGGTGCAGCCACCGGCTATTTCGTGGCCAATCGCCGCCGGGCGCCAGCCGAGGTTGGCGGCAACGCGCTCCTCCTCTCGGGAGCGGCGGCATCCCTCGCACTTATCGGCGGCCTTGCCGTATGGCTCCTACTCCCGGGCGAACCAGGCCGCCTCGGGTTGATGGCCGGGCTCCTCCTCCCTCCCAACATCATCCGCAACACCCTCAACGGCATCGTCCTCGGGGAAGGACGAGTCGCCAGACACAACCTCATCGGCAACCTGCCCGTCGTCATCGGCTTCGCCTTCCTCACCGCCGTGCTACTCGGTTCGGGCAACCGGACAGCCCTGGCCGCGCTCGGCGCCTGGGCCGTCGCACAGTACCTCTCCCTCCTCCCGTTCGCACTCGGCAGCCCAGGCTGGTGGACGTGGCTCCTCCGCCACCGCCCCGACCCAGCGCTTCTCCGGGGCCTGCTCCGATTCACGCTCGTGAGCGGACTCGCCGGCGTTGTCGGTCTCCTCAACTACCGAATCGACCTCCTCCTCGTGGTAACGCTCGACAGTCGCGAAAGTGCTGGCATTTACGCGTCAGCCATCGCCGGCGCGGAAGCCCTGTGGCTCTTCTCATCCTCCATCGCCATGGCCTCCTTTGCCCGGGTTGGCGCCGAGTCGCGTCCGGAAGCCGCTCGCATCACGGCCCTGGGCGTACGCCACACCCTGCTCATGGTCACGTGCGGTGCCGCTGTCCTCGTCGCAATCGCACCCTGGGCGGTCGTGGCCCTGTTCGGTCCCGATTACGCGCCCGCCGCCTTGCCCCTGCGCATCCTCTGCATCGGGACCCTCCTCTATGCCCCCCAGGCGTTGCTCAACAACTACTTCGCCAATCAGCTCGGCAGACCCGGCATCGCCCTCGTCCTTGGTCTGCTCGCACTCGCTATCAGCGTGGCCGCCGGGGCACTCCTGATCCCGACGTTCGGTTACGTCGGCGCCGCCTGGGCAACCACCGCGAGCTACCTTACCTCCGGCGCAGCTGCCATCGCCCTTTTCCTGTGGCTCGCGCCTGTCTCCGCTCGCGACCTCTGGCGGGTTCGACGCGCCGACCTCGAGCGCTACCCGGCGCTGGCCCGCGACCTGCTCCTCCGCGTTCGGCGAGGCGGAGCATAGGCGGTCGCACCTCAGGCCCTACCGCGACGCTCGGCCCGCCCCGCCGGCGGGGATGCGCCGCGTCCCCTCACCCGCCCCGCCCGCGCCACGACCCGAGACCGCCGCCCTGGCTCACCCGGGAAAAGCCGAGGCCCCAACCAGACCGCCACCAGCGTCAGCAGCCACGCAACCACCACCGACCATCGAACCGGCTGCGAGATATTCCAAGCCCGCCCGATCGAAATCTGCCAGTTCAACGCAAGAAGCGGAAGGAACGCCGTCGCGCTCCAACTCCCCGCCCACCAGAGCTGCCAGCGGCTCGCGCCGATAGCAGCGAACGGCAAAAACCAAACGAGATACCACGGCAGATAGCCCGGGAAGAGAACGAACAGAAAGCCCCCCATCACCAGCGCAACTGCACGAGCAAGGTCCCGGCCCGTCCCGAGCGGATGCCATGCTGCAACCGCAGCCAGCAGCCCGATACCAGCCACATAGCCAAAGAACACCAGCCGATCTTGCGCCCGCTCGCCCAAGCCCAGAATTCCCGACACGACCCCGAGCGGCGTCGTTGGCGCAACCGCCGTCGCCGGCCCCAGCGTCCCATTTCTGACCGCCGCAACGTCCAGCGCATACGCCAGCACCAGGAGGGAACCGACAGCCCCTGCACCGATCGCCACCACCATCCGCCAGCGAGGAAACCAGAACGCGGCCAGGAGCGGCGCCACCAGGAGCAGCGCGTACTTGCACAACACCGAGGCTACCCCGGCAGTGATACTGCCCACCCGCATTTGCCACCCCTTCCCGACCGCAAGCCCGAGAGCGACTACCCCGAAAAATGCCATCAGCGAATCGTTGTGCCCATCGCCCGGATACTGCCAGAGCATCATCGGATTCAACCCGACGAACCCCGCAGCCAACGCCCCATTTCCTCCCAGCCGTCGCGCAACCAGACCAGCCGCTGCCGCAGTTCCGATGAGGAACACCCCGGCAATCACCTTTTGCCCGAGAAGATTCGCCCGAAACCCATCGCCGACGAACGGCAGCGCAGCGCCGCCAATCACGTACGCCAGCGGTCCATAGCCGCTCGGATTCGAACGATAGACACGCACCTCGTTCGCCACCGGGTCGTCTACCTTGTCCGGCGTCCCCGAGAATTCGGCAGGCCACTTCCCGTGGAGCCAGAACGTCCGCACATCCGCAGCAAGATGGACCGCATCGGGTGAGGTCAGCGGCATCGCCGGCAGCATCGCGAGGCAGCCCAGGATGGTCGCCCCCACGGCGGCCGCCAGAGCACGACGGAACCCCCGTGCAAGCGCCCAGAGCGCCGCAGCATAGGCCGAAAACATCACCACAATGAGCAGAAAGGTGTCGACGAGATCGCGGATGCCGCCGCGCAGCACACGGGAAATGCCCGCGCGCGCCACCACGTCGATGTCGTTCGCCAGACTCACCCGGGTAGCGATGCCGAAGAACAGCGTGGCCGCAAGCAGAAGCGCCGCCCCCCAGAAGATCCACGCCTCCCGCTCGATACCTGCCGATTCAACCGCCCGCGGCCGGTTCGCCATCGGGCACCTCCTTCTCCATGCGTTCGGTCGGCGCCCAGGCCTGAACACGCGCCGTCAGCAACGCCCATGCCCCGATCGGGAACCAGAGCATGCTCAGCAGACTGTGGCGAAAAGCCAGCCCGAACCCCCGCCGGCCCAACGGCAGGAGCCGCTCGCGCCACGCAATGATGGCGGGGATGCCCCACTCTGCGGCCGCAATCGGTAACGTCGCCCAGGGCGGCAACGCACCCCCGAATCGCAACACCGAGTGGATGGCGGCCAACGTTGCCCCCAACCTCGTGAGCATGCGCGTCGGCGCCACCAAGTACGCGGCGAGATCCAAGGCCTGCCAGTCCCCCGCCACGGCCCGCCGGGCTAGCGCTGGCCACAGCGCGAAAACGACCAGCAGGTGACCGCGGACCCACCGCAACCGCTGCCGGACGGACGCGCCCAGATCGCGGGCTTCACCGACCGCCACCCGCGCGGCAGACACGTACGTAACCCGGACCCCCCGCAGCGCCAACCTCACCGTGAGTTCGAGATCCTCGGTAAGGGTCTCGATGTTTGCGAGCTCCTCCCGCAGCAGCGAAGGTGAGATGAACCATCCGCAACCGCTGATCGTCGTCCCCAGCCCCAGCGCCTCTCGAGGCCGCCACCAGAACAGATTCCGAGCCTTCCGCCCGAATCCATAGCCTTCTGCTATCCACTCGGGGTCGCCGATCGGGACGGTCTCCGCCTGAACACAAGGACACCCCGGGCCTAGCCGCGCCACCGCAGCGAGCAGCCCAGGCTCCACGCGAGCATCCGCATCGAACACGCCGACGTAATCGTAAGCGTCGCCTAGCACGTCGAGTGCTGCCCGGATCGCCCACGCCTTACCCGGCGCCTCCGACTGCGTTTCGATCACGCGGGCCCCTGCCCGCCGGGCAGCAGCCGCCGTTCCGTCGCTGCAGTTGTGGGCGACCACAAACACATCCCGAAGCTCCGCCGGGTAATCCTGCGCGAACAAGTCGCCAACCAACCGCCCGATGACCGCCTCTTCGTTCCTCGCGCACGCCACCAGCGCGAATCGAGGCCTCCACCGGGCGTCCGGGTCCCATCGTTCCTTCGGGTGACCGCGTAGATAGCCCGCGAGCGTCACCCCCGACTGATAAACCGATAACGCCAGAGCAGCGGTCTCCCCAGCCCGCCACAGCCACTTGAGCGCTTCACCGACAGCCGCCATGCAGGCCATTATGCGGTGCCCGAAATTCCCGTCGAATCGAACACGCACAACGCCCCGGGTTGCCCCGGGGCGCGGTATCCCTCGTTCGGCAGCTCCCGTCAGCCGCGCGGGAGGCCAAGGCCGCGGGTAGCGATGATGTTCTTTTGTACTTCGGTCGTGCCACCGGCGATCGTCGCCGAAACCGCCTGCATGTAACCCATCGAAGCCCGGTTCCGGACGTTACCGTACATCCCGTAAAGATGCATCGAGAGGTTCGCGATGCGCTGGCTCAGTTCGCTCGTGAACAACTTGCACATACTCGCCTCGTGGTTCGGGATCTTGCCCGCAGCTTGCATCGAAACCACCCGGTAGCTCAGCATCTTCGCCACCTCGGCCTCGATCCATCGATCGGCGAACTCCCGGCGCACCGATTCGCTGCGGAACTTCGCCTCCTTGCCCTCCTTCGCCTGCCGCATCAGCCCCTCCAGCTGCTTGCGGATGCCGACGGCCGAGCCAATCGACGACCGTTCGAAGTCCAGCGTCGTTGTCCCCACGTACCAGCCGCGGTTCTCCTCCCCGACGCGGTTCTTCACCGGGACTCGAACATCCTCGAAAAACACCTCGTTGAACGTCTGCGTACCGGCGAGCGTCGTCAGCGGCCGGACCGTAATCCCCGGCGATTTCATGTCGACGAGGAGATACGTGATGCCCCGATGCTTCGGCGCATCCGGGTCCGTTCGGACCAGCATGTACATCCAATCGGCGAACTGGGCGCCCGTCGTCCAAATCTTCTGACCATTGATGACGTAATCGTCGCCATCCCGGACAGCCCGCGTCTGTAGGCTGGCGAGGTCGGAACCCGCTCCCGGCTCGCTATACCCCTGGCACCAGATCACTTCGCCGCGAAGGATCTTGCCCAGATGCTCTTCCTTCTGTTCCTCCGTGCCGTGCTCGATGAGCGTCGGCCCGATCATCATGACCCCGAACCCGCCCACATTCGACGGCACACCCGCCTCGGCGAACTCTTCGTTCATGATGAACTGTTCGACCACCGTCATGTCGGCGCCGCCATATTTCTTGGGCCAGGCCGGGGCAATCCAGCCCTTCGCCGCGAGTTTGTCGCGCCACTCCTTGATTGCGCCCATGCGTGCGAAGAGACCGCCTTCGCCCCCCTCTCCACCCGAGCGAAGCGCCGCCGGCGCCTCCTTCTCGATGAATTCTCGCACCTCTCGCCGCCACGCGGCTTCGCGTTCGTTGTCGCCGAGATTGATGGCCATGGATTCCCTACTCTCGTTAGTCGCTGTCTTTGGCTCCGGGGGCACGGAACCACCCCCACGATTGTGCGCGAACCCTCCCGGCGCCGCAAGCGAATGGCATTCGGCCTTATCCCGAATCGCATCGATGCCTCCCCGCGAAAACTTCGATGATTCGGGCCTTCCCGAAGCCCATTCGCTCGTGATAGCCTTCACATTGTCCCACCCGGGTGCGGTGGCCGGCTTCGGTTCTGTCCCTTCTCCATCTGCTCTGCTTCCATCTGCCCTCCGGCCGGCCACCGCACCGCCCCCTTTTTCTGTTACCCTCTCCGCGCATGCCCTCGTCGCAACTCGCTCGCCGAACCGCCTGGCAAGACCGGTGGCAGGAGCTCCGCCCGCTGCCCCTACGCCCTTTCGTCGAAGTCGTCCCCGGCCTTTACCAAGTGCGGACTCGCGCTTCCCGAACTTACCTCGCCGTCGATACCCACATCACGGTCATCGACACCGGCGCACCCGGTTCCAGCGAGCGCATCCTCGGCGCAGTCCGCGAACTCGGCCGCTCCCCCGACAACATTAGCGACATCATCATCACCCACAGTCACCTCGACCACGTCGGCGGGCTGCCCGAGCTGCAACGCTGGGTCTCGGCGCGTACCGGCATCCACCTCGCCGAGGCCCATCACATCGAGAGCGACGAGCCACTTCCCAACCCCTTCACCCACCCCGTGCTCGCGCGCATCTGCGAGCCATACCTCCAGTGGGTCGACCCTGGTAGGGCACGCATCGACGTCCACCTCCGCGATGGCGACGAACTCCCCGTCCTCGGCGGAATGCGCATCGTCCACGTCCCCGGCCATACCCCGGGTTCCGTTGCTCTCCACTTCCCCGAGCTCGGCGTCATCATCGTCGGTGATGCCATGCAGTACCGCTTCGGTCGCCTCATGCCGCCGCATCGCCTCTTCACCCAGGACATGCCCCAGGCCATCGCATCGATTCGCAAAATCGCCGAACTCGACTTCGCCACCCTCTGCTTCAGCCACTTCCGCCCCATCGTCCGCGATGCCGACCTCCGCGTCCGCGAATTCATCCGCGAACTCACCGCATGAACACGCTCGTCGAGCTCCTCGAGCGCTCGGCTCAACGCCACCCCGACCGGCTCGCCGTGACCATGCGAACCGGTGTCCGCACCACCCGCTACACCTACGCTGAGCTCGAGCGCAGGGCACACGCCTACGCTCGCCTCTTCGCCGAACATGGCGCGCGAAAAGGCGACCGCGTCATCGCCTGGGCACCCAATCAGCCCGAGTGGGTCGCTGCCATGTTCGGAGCCTTCATCGCCGGCGCGGTCCTTGTCCCACTCGACGTCCGGAGTGCGCCAGAGTTCGTCGAACGCATCCTCGCACGCGTCGAACCCGTTCTCGCGTTCGCCGGAAGGAGCCAAGCCGAACAGCTCGCCCGCCTCGAAATCCCGACCATCATCCTCGAAAGCGCGCGGCCTCCTACCGACGGGACATTCGAAGGCCCGTCCATCAGCGGTGACGATCTCGCCGAAGTGATCTTCACCTCCGGCACCACCGGCGACCCCAAAGGCGTCATGCTCACCCACCGCAACATCACCGCCAACATCGAGTCGGGGCTTTCCGTCATCGATATCACCCCCGGCTCACGGTTGCTCTCGCTCCTGCCCCTCAGCCACATGTTCGAGCAGACGGCCGGATGCTTCGCTCCGCTCGCCGCCGGAGCCGCCGTGTGCTACCCGTCGAGCCGTCAGCCCGCAGCCCTCAGCCGCACCATGCAGGAATGGCGACCGACCATTATCGTCGCCGTCCCCCAAGTATTGGCCCTTCTCATGGCAAGCATCGAACGCGAAGCCGCCGTCCACCATCGCAGCGGCCTCCTCCGATTCCTCAGGCGCATTGCCCAGCCGCTCCCCGAGCGTGGCCGACGAATCGTCTTTCGCCCCGTACTCTCCCGCTTCGGAGGCCAACTCGACTTCGTCGCGAGCGGTGGCGCCCCCCTCGACCCCGAGGTACAGCTCAAATGGGAGGCCATGGGTATCGCCGTCGTCGAAGGCTACGGCACCACCGAGTGCTCCCCCATCGTCACCATCAACCCCCGCGACGACCGGCGCCTCGGCAGCGTCGGGCGCCCTCTGCCCGGACAGCAGATTCGCATCGCCGACGACGGTGAAGTGCTTACCCGTGGCGAAAACGTGTTCGCCGGCTACTGGAAAGCTCCCGAGGCGACCACAGCCGCCTTCGATGGCGACTGGTACCGAACAGGCGACCTCGGCCAGCTGCAGGATGGCTACCTCTACCTCAAAGGGCGCAAGAAAGACCTCATCGTCCTCGCCGATGGCCAGAACGTGTACCCCGAGGACATCGAGGCCGTATTGCGGCGCCAGCCCGGCGTCAACGATGCCGTCGTCCTTGGCGTGCCCTCCGAAGGCACCGTCCGCCTCCACGCGGTCATCGCCGAATCCCAACCGGGTGCCGCCGCCACCGCCGTGCGAAACGCCAACCAGCAGCTCGACGCGCGCCAGCAGATCCTCGCGTGGTCTGCCTGGCCAGAGCCCGATTTCCCCCGCACCCACACGCTCAAGGTTCGCCGGCCCCTCGTGGAGGCCTACCTCAGAGAACAAGCGCCGCCGCCAGTCGCCCGCACGGTCGAAAGCGACGACCCCCTCCTCCGAATCATCGGCTCGCTCGGCCGCACCGACGCCCCCCTCGACGACGCGACGAACCTCGGTCCCGACCTTGGACTCGACTCCCTCGCGCGGGTCGAGCTCCTTTCCGCGATCGAAGATGATCTCGGCGTCTACGTAGACGATGCCGCCGTCGGCCCGCAGACTACCATCGGTGATCTCCGGCGCATGGTAGCCAAAGGCGAACGCAAGGTCCGGATTCGCCGGTTCCCGACCTGGCCGCGCTGGCGGACAGTCCAGTGGCTTCGCCATGCCCTGCTCTCGTTCTTCGTCTTCCCCCTCTTGAAATTGGGCTACAGCGTCGAAGTCCGCGGGCGCGAGCGCTTCGCTTCCGTCCAGCAACCCTGCCTCGTCATCTCCAACCACAACATGCACCTCGACCAGGCAATGCTCCTGCGCAGCATGCCGCCGGACTTCAGGCGCCGGATCGCCATCGCCGCAGCCGCCAGCGACATATTCGGAAACCGCCTACGGGGTTTCTTCGCCAGCCTGCTCGGCAACGCCTTCCCCTTCGCCAAAGAGGGCTCGGGCGTGCGCGAAAGCCTCGAGTACGTCGCCAAGATGCTCGGCGAAGGTTGGAACGTCCTCATCTTCCCCGAAGGCAAGCTAACCGTGGTCGGTCCCATGCAACCCTTCAAATCCGGCACCGGCCTGCTCGCCGTCGAAACCGGCGTGCCCGTCCTTCCAATGCGAATCGACGTCCTCCGCCCGGGCTTCTACGAGGGCAAATGGCTCCCCCACCCGCGCGCGCGCGTCCGCGTCAGCATCGGCGAGCCCATCCGATTCCCGCCCGGAACCTCGTACCAAGAGGCCACAACCCGCCTCGAAGAAGCGGTCCGCAACGCCTGATGCAGCCCCTCAGACCGCTCCCCCAGCAACGGCAGGGACGATGCTCACCTCGTCACCGTCCTTCAGCGCCGTCTGCGTGCCCTCCAGAAACCGAACATCGTCGCCATTCACATAAATGTTGACGAAGCGTCGAATCTGGCCGCTCTCGTCGACCAGCCGCTCCCTGATCCCCGGGTAGGCAGCCTCCAGGCTCGTCATCAGCGCTTCGAGCGTCGACCCGTCGGCTGTCACGGTCGACTGCCCGCCAGTCAGCGGGCGGAGCGGCTGTGGAATGCGGACGTTGATAGGCACGGCTAGTTCCTTCCTCTCCGGAATTTTCCAATGTGGTGCGCCCAAGCGATGACCAGGTCAGCCCTCGACGACGTCTCCCGTAACTGGATCCACGCGGACGCCGCGTTCCTGCGCCCACGCGATGCTCCGCTCGATCTCGTCGGAGTCGCCCTCGAGCTCCAGAATCACCCACCCCGTCTTCTCGTCGACATCCGCCATACGGACGTTCGTGATGACCTGAAACTCGTGCCCCAGCCGATAAATGATCGGCTCGCGGATGAGATTCTCGGGAAATGTGAACCGAACCCGCTTCACAGCCATCAGGCAACCCCCTCGGCAGCACGGGCATTGTACGCCGCCTCGAAGCTCTCGATCGTCGCATCGATTTCGAGCGGTGGATTCAGCGCCTCCGCCACCGCCTCGACCGTCTTGAAACCCGCCCCGGTGATGAACGCAACCGTCAGCTCGTCCGGATGGATCTGACCACGCTCCGCAAGCTGCTTGAGCGAAGCGACCGTCACCCCGCCCGCCGTTTCCGCAAAAATGCCCTCCGTCTCCGCCAGCAACTTCATCCCAGCGACGATTTCCTCATCGCTCACGCTACCGCACGCACCACCGGTCTCCTTCAGTTGGACGAGGCTGTAATACCCATCGGCCGGATTCCCGATCGCCAGCGACTTGGCGATCGTATTCGGCCGTTGCGGTCGGAAGTTCATCGAGCCCTCCTGCCAGGCAGTCGCCACCGGCGAGCAGCCAGTCGCCTGTGCTCCGCTCATTCGCGTCTTCGGCTCTTCGATCAACCCCGCCTTCCAGAGCTCGTGTAGACCTTTCCGAATCTTCACGAAAAGCGAACCACTCGCGATCGGAACCACGCAATGGTCCGGCGCCCGCCAGCCCAGCTGTTCCGCGACTTCGAAGCCAAGCGTCTTCGAGCCCTCCGAATAGTACGGCCGAACGTTCACATTCACGAACGCCCAGTTGTACGCCCCAGCGAGTTCGGCGCAAAGGCGGTTCACCGCATCGTAGTTACCGCGCACCTTCACCAGCGTCGGCCCATAAATGCTCGAACCGAGCACCTTGCCAAGCTCGAGGTCGTGCGGGATGAAGACGACAGCCTCCATGCCAGCCGCCGCAGCGTGCGCACTGACGCTATTGGCGAGGTTGCCCGTGCTCGCGCAAGCGAGTTTGTCGTACCCAAGCTCCCGGGCGCGGCTGCTCGCCACCGCCACCACGCGGTCCTTGAACGACCATGTCGGGTTCACCGTGTCGTTCTTGATGTATAAATTGTTCAATCCAAGGACACGCCCGAGGTTCTTCGCCCGAATGAGCGGCGTAAAGCCGGCACCGATATCGATCGCCGACTCAGCGTCGCAGGGAAGAAAATCGCGGTAACGCCAGAGCGAAGCCGGCCCACGCTCGATGCGCTCCCGACTCACGGCCCGGCGGATAGCGTCGTAATCGTACGTCACCTCCACCGGCCCGAAGCAGAAGTCACAGACATGGCGCGCTTCGAGCGCGTACTCTCGATGACATTCCCGACATCGAAGATTTCTCGCAAAGCTCATGCTCGTGTCTCCCTTCGGCATTCTGGGCCTGCCGCGCGCGCACGCCATCCATGGCGCGGCAGGCAACGTCGACAACGGTCACGGGAGGCCCCTTCTGGTGAGGGGCTAGCGCATGAGCATTCGGCCCAGGAACTCAACCATCTCGGCATCTCCTCGTTCCGCGTGGGCCGTGTTTCGGAGCGAAGTCGCTCTCATCTTTCCCCCGGGCTCGAACCGGAGGCCGGATTTGGCACCTTACCGCCTGGCAGGTTGCCGGGGTTTCATCGGGCCGGTCCCTCGACCCCATCTCGATACGAGCGGCCACGTTCGCGGTATCTCGCACCATGCTAGCACGAGAAACTCATTTCCGTGAATCCTCGCCTTCGCACCTACTCGCTGACAGGCTCGAGCCCGAACGCCTCGATCACCGCGAACAGCTCACGGAGCGAAAACGCCTCACCGAGCAGCGCATCGAGATAACGAAGGTCGAACGCGTCCTCGGCGCCCCTCGCTACCTCCGCCGCCAAGAGCGCCACGTAAGCCGTCGCGAGCGGCTCCGTCGGCGAGCGCAGTGCCGCCACCGACGGGTAGGCGGCCGCCGCGAGCTCCCCGAACGAAGGAAAACGGGCGTTCGTCCCCGGCAGCGCAGCCGACACGCCCGGCGAGCGCAATACCCCGACCGACTCGGGCCACGTCCCCCCACTGTTGACCATCGCAAGAGCATCGATGCGCAGCTCCCGCGCCAGCCGGGTCCGCTGCTTCGCGAGCGTAGGGTCGGCTGCAAGCAACCGAAGATAGAGCAGCGTATCGAACGCCGTGGCCGCCACCTCTTCGACCTTGCTGTCCAGTTGGTCACAATGCACTGCCTCGTGGGCCAGTAGCGGCATCAGGAGCTCGAATCGTTCGTCGCTCAAGGTCGGGTCGATGGATACCACACGCGCGCCCGAGCCGGCGTAGGTGACACGGGCGAAGAGCCGCTCCTCACCAGGCGGCCGCTCGAAGGCGATGCGGAGCGCCGGCAGCCCAGTGCAATTCCGATTCGTCAGGAGATCTCCGATCGCTGGTTCCGCGAACGTACCCACTAGCGCGGCCAGCGCCGCCCGCAGCTTCGGCGAAGGAACCTGCGCCTCAGGAATAGCATCGAAAATCTCCAGCGCCTCGTTCAGCGTCTTCCCGTCGACGCCGCGAGTGTTCAAATGCGCCCTGAGTCGCTCGCGCATCGTTGCCTGGTCATCGGCGAACGGGTCAGGGGCTGCCGTTTCAGGCGGGTCGAAAAACGCCGGGTCGGCCGGAGCCAACGGCCGCGAGGCGAGCACGGCAATGGCCGGCTCGAGCGCACCCTCGATAGGCACATCGATCGTCCCGGTCGCCTGCGGCTCGAACAACCGACGGGAAATCAGGAGCGTGCTTCCGTTCGTAACCAACGTATCCACGTCGAGCAGAACCTCGCGGCGGCTGCTCTCGCTTCGCGCGGCCGTCCTCACCAAAACACGCGTCGACGTGCCGTCGGCCTGCAAAAGGCGAATCTCGAAATGCGACGCCAGCGGGACCCTGCGTTCGCGTAGCTCGACCGGGCCCTCGAACACGACCGTCAGCCGCGTGCGGGTGGTGGCGAGGCCGTTCTCGCGCACACGCTCCACTTCGACCGAGGCAACCCCCGGCGCTCGCCTCGCCGGCTCCCCGCCCGAGCAGCCAGCCGCCCCCGCGGCCAGCAGCCCGCAGCAAACCAGCAGGCCGAGCCGAAGGCCCCTCGACACCCCTACCTCCCCCGATAATTCGGTTTCCGCTTCTCGGCGAACGCCCGCGGCCCCTCCTTTGCGTCTTCGGTCGCGAATAGCCGCCCGAGCAGCAGGTCCTCGAACGCAAGCCCGTGCTCCAGCGGCATATCGAGTCCTCGCCGGATCGCCTCCTTCGCCGCACGAACCGCCAGCGGCCCGCGCTCGCAGATCACCCGAGCGATCTCGAACGCCCGGTCCAGCAGTTCGTCCTGCGGCACGATGTGCGACACGAGGCCGATTCGCATCGCTGTCTCCGCATCGATCTGCTCGCCGGTGAGAATCATGTAATTCGCCCATGCCTGCGGGATCGCCCGGGGAAGCCGCTGCGTACCCCCCGCGCCCGGCATGATCGCCCAGCGCACCTCCGGCAGCCCAAACCGCGCCTCCGGCGTGCAAATCCGAATGTCGCAGGCGAGCGCCAATTCGAGTCCCCCAGCCAGGCAGTAGCCATTGATTGCCGCAATGATCGGCTTGTCGATCGTCATGCGCTTCGTAAAGCCCCCGAAGGGCACGGGCCTCCCACCCTCGAACTGGTTCTCCCCACGCGCCGTCGCTACCAGATCCATCCCTGTCGAAAACGATTTCCTACCCGTCCCCGTCAGGATGGCCACCCGCAAGTTGTCGTCGTCGCGAAAATCGCACCACGCGCGGTACATCTCGCTCGAAGTCTTCGCGTCGATTGCGTTCAGCGCCGCCTCCCGGTCGATGGTGATCACCGCGATCGCCTCACGCTTTTCATAACGAATGTTCGAAAATCCGGCTTCAGTCATCCTCGGGCTCCTTGTCGATCTCGACGGCAGAATACCCCGCAACAGGTCCCCCCGCATGAACGAGTACCTCGAGATCAAGTACAAGCCAGGCGGCGAAGTCCACACCTATACCACCGAGCTGGTCCATCGGGAGCCTGGCTTCGTCTTGGTCCGCTTCCGGATGGCCCGCGGCGGAGGCCCGCCGGATATCCCGGTGGCCGTAACACCCGGTTCGATTTCTCTCGGATATTTCTGGGCACGGCGGCCCTTCAACCTCTACCGCTGGCGCAGCCCGGCCGGTGACGTCATCGCCCACCGATTCGATGCTGTCACCGACGTCAGCATCGAACCCCAGCGCGTCGAATACCGCGACCTCGTCCTCGACTGGTGGGTGCTTCCCGGCGACATCCTCCTCGAGGAGGACCGTGACGACTTCGAACGGCTGGCAGCCTCCGGCGCCCTCTCGCCGAAGGACATCCAAGCGGCACGAGCGGCCGACCGGATAATCCACGCCCGCTATCGACACCTCATCGACGAGGCTGCCCGCATCGAGCTCCGACACCTTCGCCCCGCCTAAATCGTGTACAATCCCGCCCATGTTTCGAGCCCTGCGGCCCTACCTGAATGCTTTCCTCATCGGCTTCATCGTCACGTTCGTCGTCTACCTCTTCATCCGCTTCAACGCCGCCGATATCGTCCTCGGGCTCGTGATCGCAGCCATCGGAGGAGTCGCACTCCTCTTCTCCTACATCTACCTCGCCCGGAAGTTCGGCGAGCCAGAAGTCGTGTACGACCGCGACGGCAACCCGATTCGTCGCTGACGCGCAGTTTGTGACCCCCCGCGCCCCGGCGTACACTGTAAGTTCAGACCACCAGCGCCGGAGTCCCTCGTGCATGTCATCGGGCTGACGGGCGGCATCGCCAGCGGCAAGTCGACCGTGACCAGCTTCTTCCGCGAACGCGGTATCCCCGTCATCGACGCCGACCAGCTCGGCCACCGAACCTACGACCCCGGCACCGAAACCTTCCGAAAAGTCGTGGAAACCTTCGGCAGTGACGTCGTCGCACCCGACGGCACCATCGACCGCAAGGTCCTCGGCAGCAAAGTGTTCGGCAAGCCCGAGGAACTGAAAAAACTCACCGACATCGTTTGGCCCGGCATTCGCCGCCTCGCGAGCGAGCGCCTCGCCGAATTCGAAACCGCTGGCAACCAAATCGCCGTCCTCGAGGCCGCCGTCCTCCTCGAAGCCGGCTGGGAAGACCTCGTCGACGAAATCTGGGTCGTCGTCGTCGACCCAGAAATCGCCGTCCAGCGGCTCGCGGCCCGAAACGGACTCGACGCCGAAGCCGCCCGCGCCCGCATCGCGTCACAGCTCAGCAACGACGAGCGGATCCGCCGAGGCCACGTCATCATCGAGAACAATGGAACGCTGGAAGAGCTCCACGGGCGAATCCAGCAGGCCTGGGAAGCACTTCAAAAGCGGCTGCAGCGAACAGCCGGGAGGAACTAGCCAGTGGCAGACAATGGGTCCGTTCAGGGCGCAACCATCTACGCCGTCGAAGAATACGCCGTCCACGAAGAACCCTACTACCTCCCCATCGGAGACGAGGTCGAACTCTTCGAAACCGCCTACCGCCAGCGCATCCCCGTCCTCCTGAAGGGGCCTACCGGAGCAGGGAAAACGCGCTTCGTCGAATACATGGCCTACCGGCTCGGCCGACCCATGATGAAAGTCTCCTCGCGCACCGGCCAAGAAGTCGAACACAGAATGCCGCTCATCACCGTCGCCTGCCACGAAGACCTCACCGCCAGCGACCTCGTCGGACGCTACCTCCTCGATACCGACGGTACCCGTTGGGTCGATGGCCCCCTCACGCGCGCAGTCAAGGTCGGAGCCATCTGCTACCTCGACGAAGTCGTGGAGGCGCGGAAAGACACGACGGTCCTCATCCACCCCCTCACCGACTACCGCCGCCTACTCCCTATCGAAAAACTCGGCCAGGTCGTCGAAGCTGCCGATGGCTTCCTCCTCGTCATCAGCTACAACCCCGGCTACCAAAGCGCCCTCAAAGACCTCAAGCATTCCACGCGCCAGCGCTTCATCGCGATCGAATTCGACTATCCCCCTCGCGACGCCGAAGCGCAGATCATCGCCCATGAGGCCGGTTGCGACCAAAAGACCGCGATGGACCTCGCCCGCCTCGGTGAAAAAGTTCGAAACCTCAAGGAGCATGGCCTCGGCGAAGGCGTCAGCACCCGCTTGCTCGTCTACGCCGGCAAACTCATCGCGCAAGGGATACCCGCCCGCCGCGCCTGCCAAGTCGCCATCACCTGGGCGCTCACCGACGATGCCGAAGTCCAGCGCTCCATCGAAGAGGTCGTCACGAGCATCTTCGAGTAAGGAGTGCCGGTGCGACTCGGCATCGTCTCCGACATCCACTGCAACATCCAGGGCCTCGAGCGCGCGCTCGACCTCATGGCACCGTTCGACCAGCTCTGGTGTGCCGGCGACAGCGTCTTCCAGTTCCGTTGGTCCAACGAAGTCGTCCGGCGCCTGCGGGACCTCCAAGCAGTCGTCGTGCTCGGCAACCACGAAGAGACCCTTCTCGGCCCCGACGGCCAACGGGCCCTCTCCAATCCCAAGGTCGACCAAGACCTCGTCGCCTGGCTACGGCAACAGCCCTACCGCACCGAGCGCATCATCGACGGGAAAAAAGTCGTCATGACACACGGCTCACCATGGGAGCCCTGGAAGGATTACCATTATCCACACGAACCCATCTGGGCCCGCGCAGCCGAACTCGATTGCGACACACTCATCGTTGGCCACACCCACTACAAGATGGCGCTCCGCGTCGGGAGCGTCCTCGTCATCAACCCCGGCTCGGCCGGCGACCCGCGCGACCATCGCAACGACTTTCAACTCTCCTGCGCCACCTGGGACACGACAACCGGCGAAGTCGTCTTTTACGATTACCCCGACCCGACGCGACATTTCGTTCGCCATTCGGGAGAGCAGCGAGCCTGAGCGGTTCGACGATGCGCCCACTCGTCCACGAAACTGGATGCCTACGGGCAAGGAGGTCCCTGAGCCACGCCCATGTCGATCGTGACTGAACTCCTCGCCCGCCACCAGGAGCGCCTCTCGGGGTTCCCCGCACCGCTCGGTCAGCAGTTCGAAGCCGGCCTCCGCGGCCTCGCCGGGCGCCTCACGCCATCCCAGCTCCAGTCCTGGGCCGAAACAGGCGTCGAGCTCACCGCGCTGAGCCTCCGGTCATGGGAGGCCGCGCTCGAATACTTCAAAGCCGGCGCGACCTATCCGCCCGAGGCAACCTGGGACGCCATCGAAACCGTCGGCCGCGATGCCCTCCAGCTGGCCGCCGAATCCGCTCCCCTCGCCGTCTCATTCCTCCGCGCCGCACCGGGTGCCATGAGCACCCTCGGCCCTCATAACGTACACGCCTGGGCCGAACTCGGACGCCGCCTCTACAAGGGCAACTGGAAGAGTTCCTCCCTCGCCGCGCAATTCTACGAGGTCACTCCCGAGCTCTTCCGAGTGCTCCGCATCGGCCAGGCATCGCGCCTCGTCATTTTCATCGACGAACTCGCCCGCCATAGCTACGAACTAGCCTCGGCCTGCCTCGCCAGCGCCCCCCAGGTGCTCGCTCGCCTCGAAGACGAGGACCGCCTCCCGTTCATCACCTTCGCCACCGAGCTCGCGCAAACCTCCTGGGCCGACTCCCGGCTTTACTTCGACCGCGGAGTTGCCCTCCTCGAAAAAGTCCATGCCCCCCTCCGCGAACGCTTCCTCCTCCTCGCCGCTCAGGCTGCCCGCGGACACCACCAGCGCTCCGCGTTCCAATACCTCGAAGATGCTGCGAACGCCCTCGGCGAACTCGAACCGACCGACCACCAGCAAGTCATCATGCTCGCCGAACAGCTCGCGCCCTACTCCCCCTTCGCAGCGCTCGATTTCATCACCTCGATGCCCACCGTCCTACAGCGCATCCGGGTCGACGAACTCGAAGCATGGCAGCAAGCCGGGTTGCGCATCCTTCAGACCAGCGCCGAAGGCGGCGAGGCCTACTTCCGCCTCCAGTCCACCCGGGCCGAGGACATCCTCGAAAACCTCTCCTCGCGGGTCGAACTCTCGCGCATCGGCGAGGTGCTCCGCCTCTACTGCAAAGCGCTCACCGGCCGCAACGTCAGCATCCAGACCGCCGAATCCCTCGCCGAAAAAGGGATCGGCTGGGTCGACGAGCATCGGGCCAGCACCGACGGAAGCACCATTTTCCTCCCCGAACTCATGGAACGATTCCCCAACAAGGAAGACAACTTCGCCGCCATGAAGGTGTTCGCTACCCACCAGGCAGCGCACATCGAGTTCGGCAGCTTCACGTTCGACTTCGACCGACCGGGCGCCATCTTCCCCACCCGACGGCATGCCTTCCTTCGCGACCGCGAACGCCCCGCCACCACCGACATGGAGGCCTACTTCGACCTGTTTCCAGACAGGCAACTCGCCAGCGATCTCTTCACCATCGCCGAAGACGCCCGCATCGACGCCCGCGTCAAAGATGAATATGGCGGCATCCGTCGCCAACTGGTGCGAATGCAAGCCGAAGAGCTCGAACGTCGGCCGGCCGTCGAGCTCATGCCCCTCCGCAACGCCTTCGTCGAAAACCTCGTGCGTGCCAGCCTCGATGGCATCCACCTCGTTCGCTGGCCGCGTGACCGAAGCCAGGCGATGAGCCGGGCGCTCGGCATCCTCGCCGCCGTGCAGCAGCCCGGCGCAACCGTCGAAGACGCCGCCGAAGCCGCGCTCGCACTCTACGAAATCGCTATCTCCATCCCCAACATCCTCGAGGACGCCGCCCCAGACTCGTGGGATTCCGTCGAGCCGATGGAGGCCGGGCAGGCGATGCCCATGGAGGCCGCCGGCGAAGGCGGAGCGCAGGGCAACCAAGCGCAGCTCGGAGGCGGCGGCCAAGGTGAAGAAGACTACGAAAGCCCCCAGGAAATCGACTTCCGCGGCGACTTCAAACCCGAGCTCGTCGACCTCCTCATGAAGCTCCGCGAAAACGCTCAAGGCGGTCAGGCCGGCGAACAGCACACCATGCCGCTCACCCCCGAACAACTGGCCGAACTCCTCGCAAAAAGCGTCGAGATCGACCTCGACGCCATGGACGAGGGCGACCTCGACGCATCCACCGGCATGTTCCTCTCCAATCTCCTGAAAGAAGCCGGTACCCCCGCCTCCGAAAAAGGCGACCAAGGCGGCCAGCCGACCAGCGACCAGTCCACCGGCGAGGGCCAGGGCGAAGAGCCGCTCAAACCGGTGGTCACCGTCTACTACTACGACGAATGGGACTTCCGCGCGCAGGACTACAAACCGCGTTGGTGCGCCGTCAAAGAGGCCAAACTCGAAGAAGGTGACGAGGGCTTCTACGAAAAAGCCCTCCGCGAACACGCCGGGCTCGTCGCCCAAACCCGCAAACAGTTCGAGCTGATGAAGCCCGAAATGTTCCGCAAGATCAAACGTCTCCCCGATGGCGAAGACTTCGACCTCGACTCCGCCATCGAATGGATGGTCGAAAAGCGCGCTGGAGCTAACCCGACCGAGAAAATTTACTGGCGCCGAAACAAGATCGAGCGCGATGTCGCAGTTGCCTTCCTGATCGATATGTCCGCCAGCACTGATGAAGAGATCAATAAGCGAGACAAAAAGTACGACGATGACTACGATGACGATCCACGAAAATATCTCAGTTGGTGGGTTTCGAAACGCCGGCAAGAGCTAACCTCGCCGCCTAAACGCATCATCGATCTCGAGAAAGAGTCGACCGTTCTGCTCATGACCGCGCTCGAAACGATCGGCGACCAGTACGGCATCTACGGATTTTCAGGATACGGGCGAGACAACGTCGAGTTCTTTGTCATCAAAGATTTCGACGAGAACCTCGACGAAAAAATCAAACATCGCCTCGACAAAATCACCCCGATCCGCTCCACGCGTATGGGCCCGGCTATCCGCCACGCCACCTACAAGCTCATGCAAACCGACGCCAAGGTGAAAATCCTCTTTCTGCTCAGCGATGGCCGCCCCCAAGACCACGGCTACGGCCGCGACCGCACGGAAAAGGAATACGCCATCCACGACACCAAACAGGCTCTCAACGAAGCCAAACGCGAGGGCATCACCCCGTTCGCCCTCACGGTCGACCGCGCCGGCCACGACTACCTCAAAACCATGTGCGAGGATATGGGGTACGAGGTCGTCGCCGATATCGAGTCCCTCCCTAGCCGCCTCCCCACCCTTTACCGTCGACTCACCGAATAGCCCCGCTCCCAACCACCCCGCGCGAACCGCAGCGCCAGAGTCGCCGACGGCCAAGAGCTGGGCTGGGACAAGGGAATTTACGGCGCGACGCGCCTCATCACCCCGATTTTTCCACCCGCCAGCCGCCGGACGCCCGCCTCACCGCGGGCCCTGTTCCGACTTCGCCTGCTGCTCGACGATAGCGTTCGCGATCAGCCTCGCGTGCGGATACGGCTTCCAGCCCTCCGGTGTGTTGTAATAGCGCGTCCCGCTCTGGTACTCGTCCGGCTCGCGCTCGCCATACTCGACATCCACCCCATTCACCCGGATCGAAGGCGAACCCAAGAACCGTTTCGCGCGGGCATCTTCCATTCCTTCGACCTCGATGTACTCGACTTCGATCGTGGGATCGGTCGCCTCGAGAGCGAGCCGCAGCGCCTCCTCTGCTTCGGGACTCCGCCCTGCCGACTTCGCGTACAGAAACTCAACCTTCACCGCCATCGTCGACTACCTCCGTCATCTCCTCGTCCAGTTCACCCGGCGCCTGAATTGCCCGTTCTCGTCCAGTCGCGGCTCGCCAGCGGGCGGCGAGTCTCGCTTCCGCGCCCAATAGCCCCTCTCGGTAATACTCCCTGCCCACGAGCGATTCGGGCAAATACGCCTGGCCACTGGCCACGTGCCCGGGCTCGTCATGTGCATACCGGTAACCTGCCCCGTACCCGAAGCGTGCCATCAGGCCCGTCGCGGCATTGCGAAGGTTCAACGGGACCGGCTCCGCGGCCGTCGCTCGCGCATCCTCGAGAGCGCGCCCGAGCGCTGCGTAAGCGCTGTTACTCTTCGGCGCGAGCGCCAGGTAGATCGCGCATTCCGCCAGCGGAATTGCGCCCTCCGGCATCCCCAGAAATTGCACGGCCTGCGCGCACGCAACGGCCAGCGGCAGCGCTTGCGGGTCCGCGAGCCCCACATCTTCGGCGGCCAGAATCACGAGTCTCCGCGCAATGAACAGCGGATCCTCCCCGGCGTCCACCATCCGACCGAGCCAGTAAAGCCCCGCATCCGGATCGCTCCCCCGGATCGACTTGATGAACGCCGAGATCGTGTCGAAGTGCATATCGCCCGCGCGGTCGTAGTACGGTCTGCGGTCCTGCAGCGCCGCCGAGATATCGCCACGTTCGATCCTTCCACTCCCCCGCCCCGCGGCGAGGTCGGCAGCGATTTCCAATGCCGTCAGAGCGGCCCGCGCGTCACCGTTCGCCGACCGAGCCAGCCACGTCACGGCGCCCTCATCCATCGTCAACTGCAGCCGCCCCAATCCTCGCTCCTCGTCGCGAAGAGCCCGCTCGACGAGCTCCCGGATAGCCCGCTCGTCGAGCGGCTGGAGCCGCACGACCCGCACCCGACTCAGCAAGGGCGCCACGACCTCGAACGACGGATTCTCCGTCGTCGCGCCGATCAACGTGACCGTTCCCTCCTCCACATGCGGGAGAACCACATCCTGCTGCGCCCGGTTGAATCGGTGAATCTCGTCGATGAAGACCACCGTGCGCCCGCCTCCACGGCGCAGACGGGCGGCATCGGAGATGACACCCCGAAGCTCGGCCACCCCAGAGGTCACGGCCGAGAGTGGCACGAACGCCGCTTCGACCGACGAGGCGAGCAGCCGCGCAATCGTTGTCTTCCCACAGCCCGGCGGCCCCCATAGGATGACCGACGGGAGGCGTCCCCGGCCAATCATGGCGTGGAGCATCGAGCCCGGCCCTATGGCAGCGTCCTGTCCCACCACCTCCTCGAGCGATCGCGGGCGCATGCGGGCCGCGAGCGGGGCGTCAGGCATGGCGACCGCCTGGCGTTCGGGGAGCTCCTCTCCACCGAACGCGAAGCCCGGCTGCAGCGGTCGTCCATCCATCGTTTCAGCCCGCCAAGAGAGCAATCGTGACCCCGTCGCCGCCCTCGGCCGCTGGCGCCGACTCGTACCCCCGCACGAGTGGATGCCGTGCCAACGCTTCGCGGATGGCAGCCCGCAATGCACCCGTGCCCTTGCCATGGATAATTCGCACGAACGGCAGACCAGCCCGGAAAGCCGCGTCGAGGTAGGTTTCGAACCGCTCCAGAGCAGCCTCCGCACGCTGGCCCCGGAGATCGATTTCATGGCTCACCGGCGGTCCAACCGGGACCACCACTCGGTCACCGTCCGACCTCCGCTTCTCGACACGGTCCACCCGGTCGATGCTCACCTTCATCCGGATACTGCCGAACTGCACATCCAGTCGCCCATCCTCACCAGGCGCCGCTAAGACTTCACCGAGCTGGGGAATGTCACGAACGTGCACCAAGTCTCCGGGCTCGATCTCCCGACTGATGACGGGCGCCGCCGCCGGCCGCCGAGGAGCCGCCGAACGCGCGAGGCGTGCCCGCTCGCCTTCCGCCTGTCGTATCGCCTCCTGCGCAGCCACCGGGTCGAATCGTCGCTCCGCGCTCCGACGGCGTAGCTGCTCGATCTCACGCCGCATCCGCGCCAGCGCATCGTCCGCCTCACGCCGTGCCTCGGCCAACACCGCTGCGCGCTCCTCCTCGATGTGCTCCCGCTCCAGGGCAAGCTCCCGACGAAGCCGCTCCGCCTCCTCTCGGGCTCGCTCAGCGGCAGCCTTCGCCGCTTCCGCCTCCCGACGTTGCGCGCGAATTTCGTCCAGTAGCGCCTCCAGCTCGAAGTGGCCCGGGGCCAGCTGGTCCGCGGCTCGCTCCACCACCCGCTCGTCGAGGCCTAGGCGGCGCGCGATAGCCAGAGCGTTCGACTGCCCTGGCAAGCCGACGACGAGGTGGTATGTCGGGCTCAGCGTCTCCAAGTCGAACTCCACCGACGCATTCGCCAGCCGCGGGTCGCCGTGCGCGAACAGCTTGAGTTCCCCGTGGTGCGTCGTCGCCACCACCGTCGTGCCACGATCCAGGAGCTCCTCGATCACCGCCCGAGCTATCGCAGCACCCTCCGCCGGGTCGGTACCCGCGCCAAGCTCGTCCAGCAACACCAGTGTTTCCGCGTCGGCCTCGCCCAGGATGGCAATGATGTTCCGAAGGTGCGAGGAAAACGTCGAAAGGCTCTGCTCGATCGACTGCTCATCCCCGATATCCGCGAAAACCTTCCGAAAGAATCGCACCCGACTTCCATCGTCACAGGGCACTCCAAGCCCTGCTTGCGCCATCGCCGTCAGCAGCCCGACCGTCTTCAACGCGACCGTCTTGCCCCCGGTATTCGGCCCAGTGATCAGAATTCCGAGCGGCGAGTCGCCCACCTCCACATCGATCGGCACCACCGTACCTCGCAACAGTGGATGCCGCGCCCGGACGAGCCGAGTGGCACCATCCCTACGGAACCACCCGTCGACGTCCCCAGGAGGCGGCAATGCGGCCTGCATCTTCCGCGCCAGTTTCGCCTTCGCGTGGATGAGGTCCAGCTCTCCCAACGCCTCCACTGAGCGCATTGCCTCTTCTGCCCGTGCCCCGAGCAGGTCCGTCAGCCGCTGAAGAACCCGCCGAACCTCCCGCTCCTCCGCTAACCGGAGCTCACGCACCGCATTCCCAGCTTCCACGACCGCGAACGGTTCGATGAACAGGGTTGCCCCGCTGGACGAGACGTCGTGGACGATGCCCGGCACGAGCGAACGGCTGTCGGAGCGCACCGGGATGACTTTGCGGCCGTTCCGCTCCGTCAAAAGCCCCTCCTGCGCTGCACCCTTCCGGAGAGCGTCGGCCAGCGCAGCCTGGGCCCGCTGCTCGAGTCGCGCCTCCGCAGCCCGGAGTTCGCGCCGAACCAGGGCCAACTGGTCGCTCGCACCATCGAGCACCTCGCCACGAGGAGAAATCGCCCGCTCCACCTCGTCGGCGAACCCGCGAAAGTCCCCGATCGCATCGCCAACGGCCGCCAGCAGAGGAACCCGGTCCCGCACCTTCTCCAACACGAGCCGCGCACGTCGGGCCGTTGTCAGCACCTGTGCGCACTCGAGCAACGCCCCCGCTTCCAGCAACTGACCGATCGCGGCGGCCTTGATAGAAGGCCGGACGTCACGAGCGCCCGAGAAAGGAATGTCGATGCCCAGCTGGTCGAGAAGCCTCATCTCGGCCGTCTGCCGGATGAGCTCGTGCGCCGTTGCGAAGTCGGTCGCAGGGCGCAAGGCGCGCGCCCGTTCCGCGCCAAGGCTGAACGCCGCCTCGGCCGCGAGCCGATCGAGCACGCGGCCGAATTCGAGCACCCGCAGCGTGTGGTCGTTCATGCGCTTCCAGCGTAGCGAACGCGGGGAGCCGGCGATAGTTACGCTTCGACCTCGCCATTCCGCCGCAGACCGGCGAGGAATTCGATCGTTCGCCCAACGGCGCCCGGATCGCCCTCGACCGGGAACGGTGACGCATTGAAGTCCGTCACACCGGCGGCAGCCAGCGCCCGAAGCTGGGCCGTTACCTCCGCCTCCGACCCGAGAATGGCCACATCGGCTGGCCCGGCCGCACCCTCCACGTCGAGCACCGCCCGATACGAGGGAAGAGTGCCGTAGACCGCGAAGATCTTCGCAGCCGATTCCCGCGCCCGCTCCTTGTCCGCCGTCACCGCCACCGGGAACCCCGATACCACCCGGGGCGCGGGCCGGCCCGCAGCCTCGGCGGCCGCGCGAATGCTCGGAATCGCCGTATCGCGCAGATACGCCAGGCCTCCCATCCACGTCGCAGTACCATCCGCCAGCCGGCCCGCGAGCTTCAGCATCTGCGGCCCCAGCGCGGCCACCACCACCTGCGGCCGCGGAGCACCTGCTACGGTCAGCTGAGCCTGGACCCGAAACTCCTCCCCACGGAACTGCACAGCCCTGCCCTCCACCAGCGGAACGAGCACCGAAAGATACTCCCGCATGTGCCGGAGAGGCTTCGAATAGTCGAGGCCGAACATCCCCTCGATGACGACGCGATGGCTCAGCCCGATGCCAAGGCAAAAACGCCCGCCCGCCGCCGCCGAGGCTGTCAGCGCCTGCTGCGCCATCGCCACTGGATGGCGCGGATAGGTCGGCACCACGAACGTCCCCAGCTCGATCCGCGAGGTCTCCCGGCCAGCCAGCGCGACCGTCGTGATGGCATCCAGCCCGAAGATATTCGGCAGCCAGACGGAATCGAACCCGTTCTCCTCCGCCCGCTGGATGTGCCGTATCACGTCGCCCAGCGATTCTCCCCCAGTGATACCGATACCGATGCCGATTCTCATATCGTCGAACACCTCCTCTCCGCCCCTGCAGCCTACGCACTCTCTCCACTCCGGTGAAGGCGCTCCAGACGGTAGACTGGCGAACCGATGCCATACGCACAGGTCAACGGCGCCAGCCTCCACTACCGCCAGTATGGGCGCGGCCCGAACGTAGTCTTCGTTCATGGTGCCGGGGGCAACCACCTCGCCTGGTGGCAACAGACAGCCCACTTCTCCCGAAACTACCGCGTGACCGTGTACGACGCCCGCGGATGGGGTCTCTCCCGCGGTGAGACCGCCGTCGCCCGCGCTACGCTCGGTACCGACCTCCTCGCCCTTCTTCGACACCTCCGCATCGACCGCGCACACATCGTCGCCCAGTCGATGGGCGGCCGCGCCGTCGCTGGCCTCGCCCGCCTCGCACCAGGGCGCATCGCATCCCTCGTCCTTTGCGGCACCACCGCCGGCGCCACCAACGACCGCATCCGCGAAATGCAAGCGCGGCTCCGAGAGGCCCGCGACGGGACCAACCTCCGCGATCACGCCCTCGCACCTGAATTCGAGCAACGCGAGCCCGCGCTCGCCCTTCTCTACCGCCAGATCAACGCACTCAATCCCCCGAGACCGCGCGGATTGCTGGGCCCCCCACCCCCGGGCTACCGCGGCTCGATGCACGAGCTTCTCAGTAGCCTCCGCGTGCCCATTCTCTACATCGTCGGAGAACACGACACGATAACTCCCCCGGAGATGATTCACGAGGCTGCCTCTCTCGTCGCCGGCGCCAAGGTCCACGTCATCGCCGGAGCAGGCCACTCCTGTTACTTCGAACGCCCAGACGAATGGAACGCCGTTGTCGAGCGCTTCCTCCACGAGATCCAAGGGAAAACTGCTGAGTGAATGAACCGTTGCGATTAGGTGAATAGCCCGGTTATCGTCATCCTCCCATGGCGTGGTTGCTCCGTTGTTTTCGCGCAGTCGTCGACGTCCTCCTCCGCCGCCAAACGGATGATGGATGGGTCGAGCCGTCCAATACCGTAACCCGGGCAGTCCTCGCCGCCTCCGCATCCATCGCGCTCCCGGCGATCGAGCCTCCGGTTCGTCGCCAAAGGCGAACGGCCAGCGTCATCGCGCTCAACGCCCGCCAGCAACCACCGACGAGAACCGCCCAACGCGTCCGTCGGCGCCGAGCCAGCGCTGCATAAGGGTCCTCCGACCGCTCTATACTCCTCCCATGGCGATCTACGAATTCTACTGCCCAACCTGTCGCGAGAAGTTCGAAGAACGTCGTTCGATGGCTTCTGCTTCGGCGCCGGCCAGCTGTCCCCGCGGTCACCGCGCAGAGCGCGTGCTCTCGATGTTCGCCGCGCCGCGCGGCGCCGCCGCTTCGGAGGCCGCCGGCGGATGCTGCAGTGGCGGCGCCTGTGCCTGCTCCTCAGCTCGCTAGTCTGCCACCCTCCCCGCGGGTTCGCACGCGGGTTCGCAGCACGTAGAGAGCCGCTACTGCCGCGACAACGACCGACTGCGCCCCGATGATCGCCCCGGCCAGGTACGTAGCCTCCTGCCAGAAAGGCTCCGGAAACATCTGGATGAGGCGGTCGTGGTCCGGGTCGAGCTGCCAAAGGTCGTTGCGAAATGCCACCTCGTGGAATGTCGTCCACGCTCGGTCGAACCCAGTAACCGCAAACACGGCGATGACACCGACCACCACGAGCCCGGCCGCCAGCCCGACCAGGGCCAGCGCGGCCAGCTCCCGCACGCTCCGCTCACCTGCCCAAAGGACCACCAAAGCGACATAGCCCATCACGACGACGACAGATACCTCGTTGACGCGGAAGAGCGCTCGCATCAGCGCTTTCACGTCGCGCATGTGGGCCACTTCGCGGTCGTCGAAGAGTGGCTCCTCACCACCGTTTACCGTGACCACCACACGCAGAACGTCGGAATCGTTTTCGAAGTAGTCGATGATCTCCTGGCCAGCTCGGTCCAACTCGCGCAATGGCAGCCCGGTACGCTCCGACGCATCGTACGTCCGAAACCCATGGCGATAGTAGGCAATATCGCTCGCGAGCCACCGAACAGCGCTCGTCACAATCAGCAAAGGCAACGCCACAGCGAACGCCGCCGCGGCTGCACCTCGAACGATGCGGGCCATCGCGCCTCCCCCGCCGATTCTCGCCACACCGGCAAGGGCCGGCAAGGCGGGGGCCGTCAGACGTTGCCGCGTTGCATCCGGTTCACCATCTCGGCGGGCAACTGCACCCCGGCGTCGATGAACGCCTTCCCGATAGCGGCTGCATTCGGACCGAAAATCGTCGTGCGATTGTCGGCGACAAACTTTTGGCTTGCCGCGATGCGTTCGTACTGTCCCTGGAACCGCGGGGCCACGTACCGAGCCCACAGCTCGTAGCTGTGGAGCGTCTTCTCCCACGTCGTCCATTCGTGCGCAAGCCCGAGCAAGCAACCGAAACCGCCCGATAGCTCCAGCAGCCGCTCGATAGCCTCGATGGCATCGTCAGGCGTGCCAATGATCGCGCCGCCCCGCGCCACCGTCGACTCCACATCCCCGGGGTTGGAGGGATCTGCGGGCCGCCCGAGCGTCTGCTCGAAATACTCCTTGTTCCAGCGAAGCATCCCCTCGGCCACATCGGCGAACGCCTGCTCACGCGTGTCCGCCAGGTGGATCGGCATCACGAGCCGCCATTTGTCGCGATCGACCGTTTTCCCCGCCTTCGCCGCAGCTTCCTCCGCCATCTCCCACGTCTTCGATAGCGAAATGAGCCCGCCCGGCTGGGACACCGCCACGCTCAAAATGCCGACTCCGTGCTTCCCGGCCGTAACAGGCCCCGCCGGGGAGAAGGTACTCGCCACCGCCACCTCCATGTGGGGATGGGTGTACGGTGCGAGTTGAAGCCGAGCGTCCCGCAACGTGAACCACTCCGTCTCCATCGTCACCGTCTCCCCGCGGAATAGCCGGAGAATGACGCCGAGCGCTTCGTCCATCCGCGCCCGCTGCGTCATCGCGTCGATGCCCAGCATATACGCGTCCGAAGTCAGCGCTCCCGGCCCCACGCCGAACATCGCCCGCCCGCGCGTCATGTGATCAAGCTGAACCATCCGGTCAGCCAGCATGAATGGGTGGTGGTACGGCAACGAACTGACGCCGGTCCCGAGCTTGATGTGCTTCGTCCGCTGGGCCGAAGCCGCGATCATCAGCTCGGGCGATGCGATAAGCTCCCACCCCGCGCTGTGGTGCTCGCCGAACCAGGCTTCGTCATAGTCGAGCCGGTCCAGGTGGTCCACCAGTTCGAGGTCCCGCTGCAAGGCAACCGTCGGGTTTTCGCCCAGTCGGTGAAACGGAGCCAGGAAAATACCGAAGCGCATCCGCGCAGGCCGGTAGGTCATGGTCCTTCCCTCTCCTCCCCCGCCGCTCCGAGACGACGGGTCCTTAGCGTTGGCCAAAATAGTACCGGAAATGGACAGGCTCCGCGCACTCCTCGCAACCCCTGGCCCGTGCATGATGGCGCGAAGCCCTTCCATCGCGGAACCTGCACACCCCCGCGCAGCCAAACAACCCGGTCACGACCACTTTTGGCGCCGCGACCCGAATCCCCCCGCCATCCTAGGGGCTACCTTCCGGCCATCACCCGAGCGCCCGCGCTGCTGCGCGTGTCGGGAACGAGTCACCCGGCCCGCATTCGCTCCCGGTATGACCAGGGCCCATCCCCGTCGTTTCGACCGCGCCCGTCGTCGTCTGACCTGTGCCTCTCCCCGCCGACGGCCGATATCTCTCCACAGGAGTGTCACTGCCGGCCCCCGCCGGGCCGCGAGCGGTGACAAGGAGGACACATGCCGCCAGGTCGCGGATTTTACGGTCGGGATTTTCGGTCACGCCGGAACGAGCGCCGGCTCGCTCCCTTCTACCTCTTGGCGGCACTTCCCGTCCTCGGACTCTTCGCCCTGGTTGCCATGATGCTCACCGGCCCCGGCGACGAGCGACCACCCACTTCCGGCGGCACGTCGGGAAACGAGACGAGCACCGCCTCGGGCAAGTCGAGTCCGCCAACGAATACCCCGGCGCCGACCCGTCATCCCTCCTCGCGTACCGGCGGCATGGCGGAGGGCACCTACCGCCCGCCGGACAAGGCGCCCAAACCGGACATCCGCGAATACCTCATCGCGGGCGGAAATCGGTTCGCACTCCCCCTCTCCGCCCACGCAGGCGTCGAAGACTATTTCGGCACCGACCGGGGCAACGGCCTCCGGCATGCCGGAGTCGACTTCTCGCTCGTCGGTCTCAAGAACATCACCGTCCAGTCAGCCTGCGACGGCCAGGTCGCCGAGACCGGGAGCAACGAGCTCTACGGCACGTACGTCATCGTCGATTGTGGCGCCGGTTTCACGACGGTGTACGGCTGGCTCCAGGGACTCCGCGTCGCCAGGGGCAACCTGGTCAGCAAGTCGACTGTCGTCGGCACCGGTGAGCCCGGCGGATTCCTCCACTTCGAAATCCGCTACCAGGGCGTCCCCGTCGACCCCGCCGACTTTGTCCAGATCCCCGGGCGCGAGGTGGTCCCCTGGACCCCAACGCCAACACCCTCGCCCACTCCGTCTCCCACTCCCACGCCCGACCCAACAGAGCCCGCTCCCAGCGGCACGGGACCAGGCAGTGCCGGCCCAGGCAATGGCGGTGCGTCGCCCGCACCAGAACCCACGGAACCCGCCCCTGCGACCGCCACGCCGACACCCGAGCCCCCGACGCCCACGCCAACCATCACACCGACCCCAACGCGCACGCCAACACCTACCCGAACGCCAGTCCCGCCCAAGGCCACCCCCACTCCCCTGCCCCGCGCCTACTGACTTGCGACGGCGCCAGCCACGACCGACGATCCCTCTCGGCATGGAACGTTTCGCCCCCGGCGACGTCGTCGCCCTGCGCTACATCACTCGCGCCGACGCCACCGTCGGTATGACGTGGCCAGCCCGCGTGGTTCGCGACGACGAAAGCCTCGTGGCGCTCTGGATACCCGAAGGCGCGGAATATCGAGCATGGCATCGACCCCCCGGAGAGCCCCGGCGGCTCGTCCCCGCCAGGTGGCGCCGCGAGACGCTCCGGCTCATGTTCCCAGGCGCCGCGCACTCCATTTGGTGCTCGTGGGAGGGCCCCGCGAGGGCATTTCGGATGTACTACGTCAACTTCGAAGAGCCCTTTCGCCGCACCCCTATCGGATTCGATACCAACGACCAAACCCTCGACATCATCGTCTGGCCCGATCTCCGATGGGAGTGGAAGGACCGCGACGAGTTCGATGCCCTCGTCGAACAGGGCGTATTCACCCGTGCATTTGCCCAATCCGTCCTCGCCGAAGCCGAAAGCGTCATCCACACCATCGAGCGCCGAGCCGCGCCCTTTGCCGGAGACTGGCCGGACTGGCGGCCACCGGACAGCTGGACCGTGCCCGAACTCCCGCCCGAGTGGAACGTCGCACCGCCCGTCCCTTGGGAGCGACGCCATTGGGCCTACCGGCCCGAGCTCGCGCGTTGACGGACAAGTCCCAGCGAACGACGATCACCATATGGCACTCTACGAATACGTCTGCGCCTCCTGCGGGACCCGCACCGAAAAGCGAATGCCAATGTCCGACGTCCTCCAGGTCGTTCCCTGCCCGAAGTGTGGGAAACAGGCCCATAAGGCCTTCGGCCGTTTCGCCCTCGTCGGGGTGGCTCAGCCCGGGGTCGAGGATGGGCCAGCGCCGTGGGAAGATGCTGGCGAGACCGCCGAAGGCGAAGGCCACGGCCACAGCCACAGTTGGGGCGGCCACAGCCATGGCGGCCACTCCCATAGCCACGGCCCGGGCGGCCACTCCCACTCGCACAGCTGGGACGACCTCGGCCTCGACGACGACTGACCGCGCCTCAATCCCTCGCTACGCCAGCGACGAAGAGCGTTGTCCCAGGCAGCTGCGACCCCGGCGCGGGATACGCCTCGACAACTGCCGCACGGTCATCCACCGTCAGGACATTGCGAATCTCCCGCGCCTTGAGCGCCGGGTACATCACCGACACACGTTCGTCTGCTGTGCAACTCGCGCCCCCCGAGCATGGATGTCCGAGCCCGATACCGTGTCCCAGCTCGTGGAGGATCGTGGACGCAAGATCGAACTGGCCCGGCCCGAGACTATCGGTTGCCCCCCATGCGATGCTCGCGTTCAGCTCGATGTCGAACTCGACCAGGTTGCCCGACGGTCCACCCGTCCACCGTGTACACGTAACCCCCAACGTGCCGGGTGACAAACTCTCGGAAAAGGTGACGGTGTTGCGTCCGTCGAACTCCGGGTCGAGCCGGTCGCAGCTCCCGGCTCGCGCCGTCGTCGTACCCTCGAACCGATACGCGAACGCCGATCCCGAGACGTTCGACCACTGGTCGACCGCGTCGCGGACCATCCCTTCGACAGCGAGCCCCGGAGGTGCACCCTCCAAATTGAGCCACACACGGACAGGCATCGCCGATAACGGCCACCGGTTCGGGTTGAGCCGGTAGGCTGCTGTCGCGTCCGGGACATCCTCGTGCGCCTCACCATCGGTTGCCCACGTGAGGACGTGGACGGCCACCATCGACGGAACGGGTTCGCGAGGCTCGTCCGCCCCGCAGACAAAAGCGGCTGCCAAAACGACGGCGAGCCCGAGCACGATCCTGGCTCGCCCGAACATCGCTACGACGCCTTCGACGCTCACCAGTGCACTATGACGGAACAACGGAGGCGAGGCCACCCGCCCGTCGCCCCAACGGACAACGGCCGGCCACCGGAGATGGTCGCGGACAACCGAAACACGCCCTCCGAGCCGATGGCGCGCTCACCGCGGCCTTACTGGGCGAACAGCGATGCCTTCTGGCAGTCGGCGTTTTTCTCCGCCACAGCGCTCAGCCGATCGGCCACACCCTGCGGCGGATCAGGAAAGATGCTATCACCGCTCAACGCGTCGACATTGCCCTTCTCCAGTGCCGAGGCAACGTCGTCTAGCTTTTTCGAGGCCTCCGAGTGCCAGTCCTTCAGGTCAGCCGGCGGATTCGCCTTCCTGAATGACGTCGCGAACTCCTTGAACGGCTTCGCCACCGCCTTTGCGGCTTCGCTTTCGCTGTCCGAGCTCGACATCTCGCCAATCGCCTTGAGCAAATCATCCTGGAACTTCGCTCCAGCCTGGCAAACCGAAGCGACAAACGATTCGTCGGTCCCGGTTCCTCCACCAGATCCGCCATCGCCCCCACCGCATGCGCTGAGCAAAAGCCCGACGAGCAGCGCCGGCGCGAGCAGAAACGCTGCCCGCAAATTTCCTTTGTCAACCATCTTGTCGTTCTCCCAACATTTCGAATCCCGACCGCCAGAGTTTCCAACGCGCTCTTGGTAGATGCAAAGCGCCAAAATACTCCCGGGCGGCTCTTCGACGTTCAACTTCCACGAGCGAGGAACAAAAGTGATTCCCAGAGATATTCGTCCAGAACGACCATCAGTCCACCGGCCAACCGCCAAAAATTGACAAAAAATCGCGGGGGCCGGTCGCGGCCCCCGCGCGTCAATCCAATTTGACGAAATTCGCTAGATTTCCAGCATCTGAGCGACGCGCTCGCGGTGATAATCGCCGTCGCCCCAGAACAGCTCGGCCCGCTTCTGCCGACGGAAATACAGCTGGATGATGTAATCCTTCGTGAAGCCGATGCCGCCGTGAATCTGCTGGCCATGCGCCACGACGCGCCGGCTCGCATCCGAGCACCACGCCTTTGCCATAGCGGTGTCCATGTCCTGCGAGTCCTCGTTCTCGCTCGTGGCCCACGCCGCCTTGTACATAATGAAGCGCATGCCATCCACATCGGTCACCATGTCGGCAGCCTTGTGCTGAATGGCCTGGAAGGAGCCAATCGGCCGGCCGAACTGGACACGCTCCTTCGCGTAGTTCACCGAAATCTCGAAGTCCCGCTGCGCCAGCCCGACGAGGTACGCGCACTCGAGGCACGTTGCCATGTTCCGAAGCCGCGCCGCGGTCTTGTCGTCCATGTCGATGACGTCCGAAGCCGGCACCTTGACGTCCTTGAACACAACCTCGCACTGCTTGTCGCTCGCGATCGTCTTCAGGACCGTGATGCTGATCCCCTCCGCAGTCCGCGGGACGATGAATGTGCTCAGCCGGCCGTCGGGTTTCCAGGCCACGACATGTAGGTAGTCGGCAACGTGGGCATCGGGAACGAACAGCTTCGTCCCGTTGAGCACATAATCGCTGCCGCTCTGCGTCGCCTTCATCTCGATTCCCTCGCGATCCCAGCGGCCCGAAGGCTCGGTGATCGCGTAGGTGTGGATCGCCGTCCCGTTGGCAATGTTCGGCAGATACTTCTTCTTCTGCTCATCGCTGCCAGCCAGGACCAGTTCGGCCGCACAGACCGCGTTCGGAATGAACGGACCCGGAACCAGCGCTCGGCCAAATTCCTCGACCAGGATGCAAAGGTCGAGGAAAGAGAAGCCCGCGCCGCCGTACTCCTCCGGAATCATCAGGCCCTGCCATCCGAGGTCGGCCATCTTCTTCCAAAGCTCGGGGCTATAGCCCTTCTCGTCCTCTTCCATCGCCCGGACGTGCTCTTCCGGGCACTCCTTCTCGAGGAATTCCCGGGCAGAGTTCTTCAGCAGTTCCTGTTCTTCGCTGAGGCCAAGGTCCATTCGTTCTGCGTCCCTTTCATATGTCGTGACCGCGTCGGTCGCGGCCCGCCGAACCCGATTCGGGCCGGCATCCTTCTTGCGGCCGGATTGTAACAGGAACGTTCCGCCCAAGCGAACGGCCCCTCAATCGGCCGTCGCAGCCCCGGCGATGATGTCCTGCACCACGGCCGGGTCCGCGAGGGTCGTCACGTCCCCCACGTTCTCTGGCTCGCCCTCGGCAATCTTTCGCAGAATGCGGCGCATGATCTTCCCCGAGCGCGTTTTCGGAAGCCCTTCGACGAACTGGATCCGGTCCGGGGTCGCAATCGGACTGATCTCCTTCCGAACGGCGTCCCGCAACTCCCGGGCCAGCTCCGGCGAGCCGGAATACCCGGATTTCAGCAGCACATAGGCGTAAATCCCGGTCCCTTTCACGTCGTGCGGATACCCCACCACCGCTGCCTCCGCTACCGCCGGATGCCCGACCAGTGCACCCTCGATCTCGGCCGTGCCCAGTCGGTGCCCTGCGACGTTGAGCACATCATCGACGCGGCCCGTGATCCAGTAATAGCCGTCCTGGTCGCGATGACACCCGTCACCCGTGAAATACTTCCCCGGATAGGTGGTCAGGTACGTCTGCACGAACCGCTCATGGTCCCCGTATACCGTCCGCATCATCCCCGGCCACGACGCTTTCATGCACAGTCGGCCAGTCACCCCGTTCCCCTCGAGTTCGTTCCCCGCCTCGTCTACCACACACGGCTGTACACCGAAGAATGGAAGCGAGCCAGAGCCCGGCTTCATCGGTGTGCAGCCGGCCAGCCCGGTGATCATGTGCCCGCCCGTCTCCGTCTGCCAATACGTATCGACAACCGAGCATCGCCCCTCGCCGACTACGTTGAAATACCACCGCCAGGCCTCGGGGTTGATCGGCTCGCCAACCGTACCCAGCACCCGAAGCGAGGAGCGCCGGTACTTCGTCACGAAGGCATTGCCCTCCCGGGCGATGGCCCGGATCGCCGTCGGCGCCGTATAGAACACATTGATGCCAAGCCGGTCGACCATGTCCCAGTAGCGACCAGCGTCCGGGTAGGTCGGCACCGATTCGAACATCACCGTTGTCGTGCCGTTGCCCAAGGGCCCATAAACGATGTAGCTGTGGCCGGTAATCCAGCCAACATCGGCCGCGCAGCAATAGACGTCGTCGTCCCGAATATCGAACACGTACTTGTGGCTCGCCATCACGTGTAGCAGATACCCGGCGTGCGTGTGGAGCACGCCCTTCGGCTTCCCGGTCGAGCCAGACGTGTACAGGATGAAGAGCGGATCTTCGCTATCCATCTCCTCCGGAGGGCAGTCGACGGACGCACTCGCGACCTCGTCGTGCCACCAGGTGTCCCGCCCCGGAACCATGTTCACTGGCGTACCGGTGTGGCGGTAGACAATACAGAACTCGACCGAGTGGCCGGGCTCCGAGAGCGCCTCGTCCACGTTCGCCTTCAACGGCACCGGCCGGCCGCCCCGGCGGCCCTCGTCCTGCGTGATGATCGCCTTGCAGCTCGAATCATCCACACGGTCCCGAATCGAACGTGGCGAAAATCCGCCAAAGATCACCGAGTGAATCGCCCCGATCCTCGCACAGGCCAGCATCGCAGCCGCGAGCTCGGGGACCATGCCCATGTAGATAGCCACACGGTCGCCCTTCCTCACGCCCTTGCGACGCAGCACGTTGGCGAGCCGGTTCACCATCTCCGAAAGTTCTCGAAAGGTAACCCGACGGTTGGTCCCCGGTTCGTCCCCCTCCCAGAGGATCGCGACCTTGTCGCCGCGCTCGGCAAGATGGCGATCGACACAATTGACCGACGCATTCAACTTGCCGCCAACGAACCAGGCGATGCGCCCGGCGCGCAAATCCTCTTCCACCACGCGGTCGAACGGCTTCGAAAACGTCAGGAACCGCCCAGCCATCTCGCGCCAAAAATTGTCCCGGTCTTCGATACTCCGGCGATACATCTCCTCGTACGTCGCCATGTCAGCGACGAGGGCTCCTTCCCGGGCATGGGTCGGCGGCTCGTAGCGTTCGTCGACGGGAAGGCCAACGTCGGCCATAGGTCATCCTCCGTGCAGGGGCTCAGGTGCTCGGGGGCATTCTACCCGCCCACGCTACCCACCGCGCTGATCACGGCACGCTCGGGTCGTACTCCTCGGCGATATGGCCGCCCGCCTTCAACGCCTCGTACTCCTCATCGCTCAGCTTCAGCAACTCGCGGTACACGTACTCGTTGTGTTCGCCGAAACAGACCGGCGGCTGGTAAAACTCCACCGGCGTCTTTTCGAACTGCCAGAGCGGCCCCACGTACTCGTGGGTTCCCGCGTCGCGGACAGTCTGCTTGCGGAAGAAATTGCGCGCCCTGAGATGTGGATCTCCGAACATCCGTGACGCTTCGAGGACGGGCGTTGCCGCAATGCCAAACCCTTGCAAAAGGTGCATGAGCTCGTAATCGTCGCGCTCCCGTGTCCACGCCGCGATGCCCTCGTCGATTTCTCGGTAGTGTGCAGCCCGCCCATCGTTGGTTGCGAAGCGTTCGTCGCGCGCCCAGTCCGGCGAACCCATCGCCTCCACGAGGCGCTGCCACTGCTCATCGTTCTCCACGTGGATGGCAATCCAGTGGTCGTCCATCGTCGTGGCGTCCCCAGGCGACCGTGCCGGGTAAACGCCGCAGGGGTAACGCCCGTGCACATCCCGGTTGCCGATGGCGCTCTGCACGTTCCGATTGAGCGAGTAGTCCATGATCGCGTGGGTGAACATCGCCGCCGCATTCTCGGCCTGGGCGATTTCGATCGTCTGCCCCTCGCCCGTTCGCTCCCGGTACCAGAGCGCAGCCATCACCGCCAGCGCGCCCTGGGCGCCCGCCATATAGTCGCCCGAATAGATGGCCGTATTCGCTGAAGGGTCAGCGTCATCGTACCCTCGCAGGAGGGTGTGTCCCATCACGGCTTCCAGATGGACGCCGAGGGCACGCGCATTGTGGTACGGGCCGGTCAGGCCGTACGCGGGCACCCGCACCAGAATGACCCGAGGATTCGCTTCCCGTAGCCACGATTCCGTGATTCCGAGCTTCTCCAACGTCCCAACGGCATTGTTCTCGTAGACCACATCCGAAACTGCCACCAGCCGGCGCAGAATCTCCTTGCCTTCCGGCCGCCGCAGGTCGACCGTAAAGCTCTTCTTGTTGCGGTACAGGCTCACGAAAGTCGGGTTGTAGTTCCATGGCCGCGGCCCCACCTCGTTTCGCGGCAGGCCCCCGCTCCACGCGATGCTGCGCTCCAGCAGAATCTGCGGCGGCCGCGCCATCGCTCCTCGCGTCATCGGCTGGAAGACGAACGGATTCTCGGGCTTGATCACCTCCGCTCCGAGGTCGCCGAGCAACATCGTCGCGAACGGCCCAGCCCACACGACGCACAGATCGACAACGCGGATACCTTCGAGCGGTTTGTGTGTCATCGCGAACCCCCAGCAGCGAGCACCCTCTCGATGATGGCTCCGTCCACGCCCGACTCGCGCAGTACCTCCTCGGTGTGCTGCCCCAAGAGCGGTGCCACGCGACGAAGCTGCCAGCCTCCCTTACCCATGATGAACGGCCTCCCCGGGAACTCGACCTCCCCGAGCTCGGGGTGCTCGGCCCGCGCCCAGAAACCCCGTCCCCGGAAATGCTCATCCTCGAAAAGGTCTTCCATCGTGAAAAGCGGCCCACACAGCACCTTCGCCCGCCGAGCCTCCGCCCAAATCTCGCGCTTCGTCCGTTCGAGGCACCAGGTCAGGAAATACGTGTTCCACTCCTCGATGACATACGGGTCCAGTCGCTGGACTGGGTCGTTGAACCGCGGATCCTGATTCCAGTCCGGGTGGCCCAGCATGTCATCCACACGGTCCGGCCGGAGCGAAGCGTTCGTGAACTCGACGTACCCGTCGGCGCAAGGGTAGATGCCCATCGGCATGCCCGCCCCACCCCCGGCAGCCCGCAACGTCTTCCGTCCGCTGAATTGATACGCGATGGCTGTCGCGTGTCGCCGATCGACACCGCCAAAATGCGTCTCCGCAAGCGAAACGTCGACGTGCTGGCCGATGCCGAACCGCTTCGCGGCCCAAAGAGCCCCCATGATCGCCACAGCCGCAGCTGCACCCGACTCGAACAGCGCCGCCGTACCGGCCATCTTCACCGGCTCCCGCTCCGTGAGCCCCATCGAATACATCTCCCCCGCGAAGCTATACAGCGTCAGCTCGCTCAGCCGGAAGTCGCGATACGGCCCGGTCTGACCGAAATTCGAAATCGACACCACCGGCAAAGCCGGGTCGATACCGCGGAAAAAGTCGATCCCCACACCGAGACGATCCAGCGTCCCCGGCGCAAAGTTCTCGACGACGACGTCGCAGCGCCGCGCAATGGCCTCGAGAGCGGCCCGACCCTCAGGCTCTCGAAGATCGAGCACCACCGAGCGCTTGTTGCAGTTCAGGTAAAAAAAGAGCCCGCTCCGCTCCGGGTGTGGCTCGCCACCCTTGAACGGCGGCAGCCTCCGCGCCACGTCCCCACCGGGCTTCTCGACCTTGATAACGTCCGCCCCGAGATCGGCGAGGAGCCGGGTCGCATAGGGGCCAGCGATATGGTGCGTCAGGTCGAGGATGCGCAAATCATCCAGCGCCTGCATGAGTCCCACCTCCTACGCTTGCCGCCTGCCCTGCGGCACCGCGGAACTCTACCAGAGCTGCGATCGCGAGTGAACTGCCCCTTTCGAAGCGGGCAGGTAGAATCCCCGGTCAGCCCGTTGGGCTACGCATCCGAATCCATCACCGGGGGTTCTCATGGCTATCCGCTACCAGAACTGGCGTGACGAGTACCGCTCCCGCCAGAAATCGCTCTCCGAGGCGATGGAGGTCATCAGAGAAGGCGACCTCGTCGGTGTCACCATCCTCTGTCCCGCTCCCTTGCTCCAGGCCTTCATCGAGCGCGCCAAACAGCTCGGCAACGTCAGCGTCCGTACCCTCGCACCCAACTATCCCGACCTCTTCAATCCGGAGCTGTTCAAGGGCGAGCGAGAGATCGAGCTCTTCATCGGCGATGCCATGCGGCCCGCCCACGATGCCAAGATCGCTACCTACCTGCCCAATACCTTCATGCTCGGCATGAAGGCCTTCGACAACGGCAGGCCCGAAGCCCGCATCCCAGATGTCTTCCTCACCCCCTGCAGCCCCCCGAACGAGCACGGCTACGTCCACTTCGGACCCCACATGTGGCAACGCAAAAGCTACGCCCGGCGCTGCAAACACACTATCGCCATCGTCGACCCCAACATCACCCCCGTCCACGGCGACGTATGGATGCACGTCTCCGAAATCGAAACCTTCATCGACGGCGTCATGAAACCCGTCGACGTTCCCGCGATCGAAGAACGGGTCCGCACGCAGGCGAAAGAAGAAGACCGCGAGGCCTTACTCGCCATCATGAAGCGAGCGACGCCCGATCAGCTTGCTCTCGTGGAACACACCTTCCACACCTTCCCGCCATCCCTGCTGGGAGCGGCCCTCGGAATTCAGGAAGTCGACCCAGCAGCCCAGGCCATTGCCGACAACCTCCGCCAAATCATCCGCGACGGTGACACCATCCAGGTCGGCGTCGGGCAGCCGAGCCAGCTCATGTTCCTCGCCGGCGCCTTCGACGATGCAAAACACCTCGGCGTCCACACCGAGCTCGGCTCCCCCGGGTTGGCCAAGCTCTGGGCGCGGGGCATCATCGATGGCTCCAAAAAGACGCTCTTCCCGGGAAAGGCAGTGGCCGTCGCCTGGACCGGCTGCGACGGCGAAGACCTCAAGATCATCGCCGACAACCCGGCGTTCGAACTCCACCAGCACGACATCATCCTCAATCCAGCCCTCATGTCGCAGAACAACCAAATGACATCCATCAACAGCGCCATCGCCGTCGACCTCCTCGGCCAGATCGCCAGCGAAGACCGTTTCGGAGGTCACATGGTCAACGGCACCGGCGGCCAGCCCGACACACACCTCGCAGCTGCCATCTGCAAGAACGGTCGCGCCATCACCGTCATGCGGTCGACCGCCATGGACGGGACCATCTCCAAAATCGTCGCCAAGCACGAAGCCGGCACCCTCGTCACCATTCCCCGCTACCTCGCCGACACCATCATCACCGAGTACGGCGTCGCGCGGCTCCTCGACAAGAACCATCGCCAACGCGCCGAGGAGCTCATCTCCATCGCACACCCAGACTTCCGCGCCGAACTCAGGCGCGAAGCGCAAGAGCTCTGGGGCTGAACCCTCAGGCGTCGCTAACCGGCAGCGCCGCGAACTCCCTGTCGTACTCGCGGCGCTGCCACAAAAGCGGCAGCCGCTCGCGCCCCACCAAAAGGAGCGCGACACCGATGAGGCTCACCGGAACAACGTTCACCAGATGCGCAAGAATGGCGAAGCTGAGAGCCCGCGTCTCCGGCACACCGAACGGCAGCAAGGATGCAGTCGCCGCGATATGGAACACCCCGATGGCGCCAGGAGAGCTCGGAAGCAACATCGCAAGATTGGTCGTGCACGTGAGCAGGACCGCTACGGCAACCGGCGCCTCGATGTTCAGGGCACGCATCAACAAATAATTGATCGCGAACGCGCCCACCCACGCCGTCCACGACCATCCCCAAATCCCGACCGCCCGCTCACGCGCAAAGAGTCGCGCCAAGCCATCGGCAAACGAGGCCGCCTCCGCCCGCACACGGCGACTCGCTGGCATCCGCCGTCGAAGCCGCTCGGAGCGTGCAAAAGCCCCGAGCCGCGCACGAAACAGTGCCCCGAGAATCGTCACGACCCCGACCGCTGCGACGACAGCCCACGCTACGGAACGCAGCTCCTCGTACCTCGCCGGAATCGGAAGAAATGGGCTCACGACGAGGAAACAGAACATTAGCGTGACCGTGTCGGTCACCCGCTCGGTCAACAACGAGGAGAGCACATGGCCAATCCGAATCCCGGGCTGGCGTGCGGTCATCGCGACCCTGGCAACATCACCGAGCCGTGCAGGCAACACGTTGTTCAGCAAAAAGCTGATGTGGAGAATGCGATAGAGCCCCTGCGTCGTCACAGGAGACGTCTCGGGAAGGAGCAAGCGCCAGCGCACCGTCTTCGCGATGATCGACCCCAGCAGACAGGCAACCGCAAGCGTCACGAACAGCGGATCGGCCGCCCGGAGCGATGCCAACGTAGGCGTCCAAGGAATCACGTGCCAAAGGAGCGCCACCGACACCACGGTCAAGGCGAACCCAGGCAACGAACCGGCGAGCGAACGAATCACTGCCCTGCCCTTCCATCTATAGCGTGCCACAAGCCTTCCCCAAGGGAAATCCGCCCGCTACGCTGGTAGTCGTGTCGGTTGCTGCCGAGACCGCTGCCTACCGTCGCTGGGGACCGTTGCGAATCCCGCCCCTGCCCGACCCTCCCTCGACGCTATCCGGGCGTCTGCTCCTGGGGGGCCAGGCAGCCCTCCTCCTCGCGATGACGCTCTCGGTGGCCACGCGGACTTGGCAGGATCACATCTGGTTCGGCCTCCTCCTGATCGGCGCCACCGCCATCGCCTGGCTCCCCGAGCTGCGCCACCGGCGATTGCGTACCTGGTGGTTCGTCTACGTCGCCGGCATCTTCGTCTACACCTTGCTGCGTGCCTTCGCCGACGAGACCGACATACCCGTTCGCGTCGGTTATCCGATAGCGTTCGACCGCTGGTTGTTCCTAGGGACGGACCCAACCGTATGGCTCCAGCGCCAGCTCTTCGACCCGCGCGAAATCGGCCTCGCGGACTACCTCGCCGTTGCGACCCACTGGTCCTTCTTCATCACGCCTCACGCCGTCGCGATCGGCGTTTTTCTGTTGCAACGTCGCCACTTCCCCCGCTTCGCGGTCCTCGTCGTCGGGACCATGTGGCTTGGACTCGTCCTCTTCTTCATCGTACCCACGGCCCCGCCATGGTTCGCCGGCGAAATCGGCCAGCTCGCTGGCGTTCGCCGCATCATGGATTACGTCGGTGGTTCCATCCACGGCAGCGCCTACTCATCCCTCTACGCCGCGCTCGGAGAGCCCAACTCGGTCGCAGCTATGCCCTCGATCCACATGGCCGTGACCTTCGCCTTGTACCTCTGGGCTCGGCGCCACCTCCCTCGTCTCGCAGGCTGGTTCCTCGCCTATACCGCCGTCATGGCGCTCGCCCTCGTCTACCTCGGCGAACACTACGTCGCGGACCTCATCGTCGGCATGGCCTGCGCCCTCGCTGCCTGGGCAATCGCCCTGAAAGTTGCCCCAGAACTGTCCGAACCCGTCACGCAGCCCGCTGATAGAGGTTGACGCCCGCGGTCCGAAGCCCGATCTCGCCCGACCGCATGATCATCTCGCTCCCGCCCACGAACAACACGCCCCCCGGACGAAGCGATCGGCTGAAACCCGCGTAAATGTGCGTCTTCGCCTCGTCCGTAAAGTAGATGACCACGTTCCGGCAGGCTATCAGGTCGAGGTCGCTCGGATACGCATCCGTCAAGAGATCGTGGCGGCGGAACGTCACCTTCCGCCGAATCTCATCGATGACCCGAAACGTACCGTCTTCCTTCACGAAATACCGCTTCAAATAGTCGGGCGGAACGGAACGAACTTCCGATGGGAGGTATCCAGCGCCATCCTTGGCCCGCGACAGGATCGGCATGTCCACGTCCGTTGCCAGAATGCTGTGCCGTCCCTGCGGGTCGATGCGGTCGAGGATCATCGCAATCGTGTACGGCTCGCAGCCGATCGAGCAGCCCGCGCTCCAGATCTTGAGACTGCGGCGCTCGCGGAGAAGCTGCGGAAACCACCTCACCTCCAAATCGCGGAACCGTTCCGGCTGACGGAAGAACTCGCTCACATTGATCGTCAGCGTGTCGCGAACCTCGGCGAGCAGCTTCGGGTCGCCGGCGATCGCCCGGCTGAACGCCGCCCAAGAAGAAATCCCTCGTCGCGTCATGAGGCTCGCCAGCCGTCGCTTCATCTGGGGCTCCTTGTACTGCGCGAGCGGCACCCCGATCGCGGCCTCCAGCGCCCGCCGGAAGGAAAGCCACTGAGGGTCCGATTCGAGCTGCTGCGTCATCCCTGCCTCCCCGGCACGCTCGCCGCCAGTGCCCCAGCGATACGGTCGATCGGGAGCTGCTTCGCATGCTTCGTCCGCTCCATCGTCACCCGCGGCATCCCGTACACCACGCTCGTGGTCTCGTCTTGCGCGAACACCTGGCCCCCGGCTGCCTCCACACGAGCGGCCCCATCCGCTCCGTCTCGGCCCATCCCCGTCAGGATGGCCACGCTAACGGCACCGCCGAACACCTCGGCCACGGAAAAGAGCGTCACGTCGACACTTGGCCGCACACCGTGCACCGTTGGCCCATGGTCGAGTCGAACGCGACGGTCCCTCCCGACGATGAGGTGGTAATCACCCGGCGCAACCAATACTCGGCCCGCCGCGAGCAGATCGCCCTCCGCAGCCTCGCTGACGGGAAGCGGCGAAAGACCATCCAATCGCCGTGCCAATGCCCCCGTGAAGCTTGGGGGCATATGCTGGACGACGACCACTGCAGCATTCAACCCCGCTGGCAACTGCGGCACAACCTGAGTCAGCGCTGGCGGCCCGCCAGTAGAGGAGCCGATGACCACCACGTGCCGGGCCGGCGTGGCCGGAGCGTGCGCCGGCGGGCGCGCCGCGGGGCCAGGCGCCGTGGTGGGCAGGGCCACCGGGCGCCGCCGGGCCAGCCTCGCCTGGCTCGCCCGATGCACGGCCTCGTACAGCCTTTCGCCTACATTCACCAGGTCCGTGCTCAAACCTGATGGCTTACCGACACACTCGACCGCCCCCGCCTCGAGCGCCCGGATCGCCGTTGCAGTGCCCTCGTGCGTCAACGTCGAAACCATCACGATCGGCGTGGGAATCGTCTGCATGATTTCCCCGACCGCCGAAACACCATCCATCCGCGGCATCTCGACGTCCATCGTGATGACATCGGGCCGGAGTTCGAGCGCCTTCCGAACCGCTTCCATGCCATCGGCCGCCTGGCCGACGACAGTCACGCCCGGGTGGGCCGTCAACAGCCGCTCGATCGCCCGCCGCATGAACGCCGAGTCATCGACGACCAGGACCCGGATCGGCCGCGCAGGAGACTGGGCAGGGAACGCCATCGTCCGTCCCTCGCTAAGCGCAGAGTTTGCTCACGGCTGCGAGCACCCGGTCGGCCTCGGCCGGCTTCACGAGGAAGTCCTTCGCCCCGTTCTTCACCGCCTCCAACACGATCTGCTGCTGCCCGAGCGCCGTCACCATCGCAACCTTCGCGTTGGGATCCACCTTCCGAATCTCCTTCAGCGCGGTCAGCCCGTCCATTTCCGGCATCGTGATGTCCATCAGCACCGCGTCCGGCCGGGCTGATTGGTACTTCTGCACCGCCTCGAGCCCGTTCTCCGCTTGAATCACCTCGTACCCAGCCTCGGTCAGAATTTTGGACATCCGCATCCGCATGAAAGCGGCATCGTCGACGACGAGAATCGTTGCCATCGTGAATCTCCTACAGTTCGCTGGCCGGCGAGGCGGCCGTTCGGACAAAGGTTTTTCCGGTAGCCACGTGCACTTCCATTGTGCGGCCCTTGGTGCCTCCCAGGTCGGCGGCCACCACACGAAGCCCGTGGTATCTCAGCCGTTCGGTTATGGCTTCGGCATTCCGGACGCCGATCTTGAACTTTTCCGCGTTCGCCGCCCCGAGAACCGCGGCTCCGCCAGCGACCTTCACGACAAGCCTCCGTTTCACCGCTCCCGCCTCCACCAGTCGCTCGAGCAACAGGTCGATGCCGGTATCGGCAAACCGTGCCGGCTCGCGGTCGTCCGGCCTCCGCCCCTCCGACGAAGGCAGGAGAACGTGGGCCAGCGCGGCGACCCGAGCTTCCGGGTCGATGCAGGCAACCCCGACGCACGACCCGAGCCCATAAGCGACGAGGATGTCCCCAGCGTCGCGGCTGATTGCAAGCTGGCCGATGCCCACCGAAATGCGCCGCCCCTCGGCGGTCAGCGTCGTCATGCCGCCACCCTCTCGAGCGCGCTCAGCGAGACCGGATCCGGAGCCACGATCAACAGACCAGCAGTTCTGCCCTTCTGGTCTTCGAACACCGCATCCATCATCACCACGTCGCCGTCTTGCGAGAGCACCTCGGCGTAGACCGACTCGACAAGTGCGATCGCCATATCGTGAAGCAGTTGCGGCGGGCTCGGATGCAGCACCAAATTCAAGTGATCCGCCAGGGCATTGACGAAGGCCGAGCCCACGATGTTGCCCAACTCCGTTATCGCCGAACACGCCATCTCGTCCGGCTCGGTCGTCGTTCCTGGCGCCTGCCCAACCATCAGGTCGACGCACTCGAGCGCCCGCGGCTCCGGAAAAAGAAGCATCACGTGCCCCGTAATGTCGCCAGAAATCGAAAGATACGAGCCGATGACGACCGCCTCCTCCCCACCCACCGCGTCGCACGCGTCGTTCTTCGTCCCCACCCGAATGTTCGGAACGTGAATCGCAATTTCCTGCCCCATCAGACCGCTGAGCCCCCGGCCGGCACGCGCAGCGCCATCGTTGGCCACCGAAGTCAGAATCGGAATCAACTCTTCAACGGGCATCGATGCTCCCCCTGTTGGTGGCAAATACCGTCATGCCGGCACCGCAAGAGCAGCCTGTTCCGTCACCAGGCTCGCAATGTCGACGATGAGTCCGAGCGTCCCATCGCCCAGGATCGTCGCACCGGTCAACCCCTTTCGGACCCCCAGCAGATCCCCGAGCGACTTCACCACCACGTCCTGCTCGCCGAGCAGCCGGTCGACAATGAACGCTGCCTGCCGGTCACCATGGCGCGCAGCCACGACGAAATAACCGTCCGTCGGCAACACGCGAGGCCGCGTGTCGCCCAGCGCCAACGCAAGGTCGATCATCGGCAAAATGCGCTGCCGCAACCGAAGCGTCTTCCGCCCGCTAACGACGTGGGTGTCCGCCTCGTGAGCCGCTAGCGCCTCGGTAACGGATACCAGCGGGATCGCATACACCGTCCCATTCGCCGAGACCATCAGCGCCTTCGTCGTCGCCAGCGTGAGCGGAAGTTGAATGATGACCTCCGTACCCTTGCCCGCAACGCTGCTCACCGTGATCTGCCCGTTCAGCCGCTCGATGTTCGTACGAACGATATCCATCCCCACTCCCCGCCCAGAGACATCCGTCACTTCCTTCGCCGTCGAAAGCCCCGGCATGAAAATCCACTGCACGACCTGGTCGTCCGATGCAGCCTCCGCCGCTTCCCGGCTCATCAACCCCTTCTCCACCACCTTTCGCCGTAGCGCCACAGTGTCGATCCCTCGCCCATCGTCGCGCACCGATAGGTAGATATACGTTTCCTGATTCCACGCCGTCACCGATATGGTGCCCGTTTCCGGTTTTCCAGCCGCGCGCCGCTCCTCAGGCGACTCGATGCCATGGTCCACAGCGTTGCGGAGGATATGAACCAGCGGATCCGAGATCTCCTCGATCACCGATCGGTCGAGCTCCGTCTCCTCGCCGGCAGTGACCAAATCGACCCGCTTGCCGCACTTCACCGCAACGTCCCTCACCAGTCGCGGCAGGCGCGACAGCACCGACCGCACTGGCAACATGCGGCTCCGCATGATCTGCTCCTGCAGCTCATCGGTCACCCGTGCCAGGTGCGCTGTCGTCTCCTCGAAATTGTCCATCAACTCGCTCAGGCTCGAATCGCGCAGAACGCTCTTGAGCTGCTCGCGCACCTGCTGGAGCCGCGTTCGATCGATAACCAGCTCGCCGACGAGATTCATCAACCCGTCGAGCCGCTCGACGTCGATTCGCACCGATTGCGCAGCCTTCCGGCCGGCTGCAACACGGGGCACGTTACTCGGTCCCTCGTCCGCGGCCTCCGACACCGCCGCCGCGCCCGCAGCCGCCGAACGCGGCTCCTCGCGAAAGCCCTCGATCTTGCCGACAGCTTCGCCCGCGGCAACGTGACGGGTTCGCACCGTACCAACGTCGCTCACCGACTGGAGCGCCGCCACGATCTGCTCGTCGGTCTGGCGCGTCACCAGCAGCGCCGCCATTCGATACTCGCCGCCCCCCGACTCGATCACCTCCCGGTCCGGCCACATGATCGCAACCCGGCCGATGCTCTCCATCTCCTGGAGCACCTGATAGCAGCGAATGGAGGGGAGCTGACAGTCGTTCGCAATCGTCACATCGAGCAGATAAACACCATACCCTTGAGCAAGCTCTTCCTTGCAGCTGTCTAGCGCCCGCTCCGGCACCTCGTAAACCGGAACTTCCGGCTCCATCGGCAGGCTAATCGCCGGCCCATCGCTCTCGAGCACCGCCATCAGGTCCGCTTCGAGCCGCTCCGTCTCCACCCCCGAATCCACCCGGGTCACCACCTCGTTCGCGAGCAGACGCAACGCATCGAGCCCGGCCAGCAACGCATCCACCACGTCGGAGGTGGGCGCTCGCCGCCCCTGGCGTACGGCATCGAGCACCGTCTCCATCGCATGCGTCAGCGACGCCATCTTCTTGTGCCCGATGGTCGCGCTCGAGCCCTTCAACGTGTGGGCCGCGCGAAAAATGCGCTGGACGAGCGCGGGGTCTGGTTCGCCCTCCAGCTGAACGAGCGACTGATCGAGTAGTTCGATCTGCTCCTCCGCCTCCTCGAGAAAGAGCCTCAGGTCCTCATCGTCGAGGTCGAAGTGGAGCGGTTTTCCTTTCGTGCTGGCCATCCGGCGGCACTCCTCGCTATCGGGGATTCGCTGGCGGAGCGCAAATGGCTCCTCGGCGTTCGGCGCACCTCAGGCGGCGTGCGAGTACGCGCTGTAGTCGTCGGCTGGATTCGGCAGGACGCCCTCCAGGTCCATCAATGAAACCAGCCGGTCTTCCAGCTTCGCCACACCGCGCAGGTACCCGTTCTCCGGCCCCGCAACGATCGCGCTCGGCGGCTCCACCTGGTCGCTCGGGATCCGCATCACCTCGCTCACCGCGTCGACGATAAGTCCCACCATCCCCGTCGCACTGCTGACCACCACGATGCGCGTCTCCGGTGTGTATTCGCTCGCTGGTACCCCACACCGCTTGCGAAGATCGAGCACCGGCACCACCCGGCCACGCAGGTTCGTGATCCCCTCCACCCAAAAGTCGGCGCCAGGAATGGCCGTGATGCTCTGCATCCTGACAATCTCCTGCACCGTCTGAATATCCAGCGCGTAGTACTCGTCGGCGAGTTTGAAAATAACGACGTGCTCTTCACTCGCAGGGAGAGATGAAGATTCGGAAACGGCATCCAGCCTGGCCACGAGTCGGTCCTCCTGTGGGCTGTCCCGGCGGGAGCCGGGGCGCTATCACAAGCTACGGACCAGTCGCCGGCGCCGGGCATCCGCCGCTTCCCCGATGCGTCCCCGGATCTTCCCTGACCCGTTCCCAAAGGGTCGGGATTTCTGCACCGCCCCCTAGGGAATCCGCCAATTTCGTGCCGATAGTCACAACAGAGACACTGCGGGAGAAGGGCAGGCCACCAATGGCATCCGACAACGCCGTGCTCACTCAGCGCGAAATCGACGCGCTCCTCAGCGCCGACGTCAGCAAGCTCGACGCCGACAGCATCGTCGCCATGCCCCCGCCCCCTCGCAAAGACCGAGGCGAACGGCGCGTCAAGCCGTACGACTTCCGCCACCCGGAAAAACTCTCCAAAGAACAGCTCCGCGGTCTCCAGATCATCCAGCAGGGTGTCGCGAGCGCCATGGCCGCGAACTTCTCGGCCCGGCTCCGCGCCCCAGTCGAGTCCCGCCTGAGCGCCCTCGAGCGCGGCATCTACGAGGAATACGTCAGCCAGCTCGGCACCCAGTCGATCGTCATCATCATCGACATGTCACCTCTCCAAGGCTATGCCGTGACGGCCTTCGGGCTCGACGTCGCCTTCGGCATCATCGACCGCCTGCTCGGCGGCAAGGGCAAGCAGCCGCCCCGCACCCTCAATCGCGACCTCACCGATATCGAAATCGCACTCATTCGCCATATCGGCATGGACGTCGCTCGGTCGCTCATCGAGCCCTGGGCGCGCATCGTCGAGCTCACCCCGGATGTCTCCGAGCTCGCGCTCGGCCCCCAGGTGATGCACGCCATCCCGCCCTCGGAGTTCGTCATCACCGCCTGGTACGAAATCCGCCTCGCCGAACAGACAGGCGGCATCTCGCTCTGCTTCCCGCTCACGATCCTCGAACAGATCCTCCCCAAGCTCACCGGCCAAAGCCTCTTCGATAACCGGCCGAGCCGAAAAGCCAAGGAAGAACAACGCGTCCGCGAAGAGCAAATCCTCCCGATGAACGTCCTCGTACGCACCATCCTCGGCTCTGCGCGAGTTTCCGCCACCGACCTCGCTCGCCTCGAGCCGGGTGACATCATCGTGCTCGATCGCGAAGTCGACGAACCGCTACGCGTCATGGTCGGCAATTGCGAACGCTTCGCCGGCGTCCCCGGCACCCGGGGCCGCCGTTTGGCCCTACAGGTGACCGGCATCGTTGACGATGATGGGTGGGTGAGACCCTTCGAGGATGACGCCAATGGCTAGCACCCTCCCCATTCGGGCCGTCCTCATGTCATCCGAGATCATGAACGGGGGGACCGGCTTCCACCGCCTCGTCTTCAAGGTCGATGGTGGCCGGGCCGGGATGACGACCGTGACCGTCCTGATCTCCCAAGACGCCCACCGCAAACTCGTCCAGCAAATGACCCGTGCCCGATTCGCACCCGTCGAAAGATCGACCCTCCTCAAGACATGGGCTCGCTGGGAGCTCGCCATGCGTCTCGAAGATCACGGCATGCTTCCGCCCACCGTCACCATCACATCCCGCGACATCGACGACTTCGGCGCTTACGCCTCCGACCTCGGCCGAGCGCTGCAGGTCAGCTGAGCGCCCACCGAGGGCCCTCCCGGCCCGCCCCACAGCCCAGGAGGAAACGAATGCACGCCAAAATCACCGTCGCCGAAGCTGCACAGGCGGCCGCAGAAGCCGGGGACCGGGCCCGAGTCGAACTCGTCGCCCCCTTCGTCGAAGCTGCTGCCCGCGTCATCCAGCAGGAATGCGGCGAAAAAGTCACTCGCGGCCAGCTCCACCGCGTCCGCTCGCCTCAGACCTCGAACGACGTTTCCGTCCTGATCGCCATCACAGGCGGAGTTGCCGGCCTCGTCATCTACTCCATGTCCGAAACAACCGCGAAGGCCTTCGCCTCCCGCATGATGGGCGAAGAGGTCGTCGAGTTCGATTCGCTGCCCCAAAGCGCCATCGCCGAGCTGGCCAACATGATCACCGGCCAAGCCGGCATCGCCCTGGAGCGCAACGGTTTCCCCAGCGACATGTCGCCGCCCGTACTGCTCCTCGGCAAAGGCAGCAGCATCGCCACGCTCAATCTCACCCGGCTCGTCATCCCGCTCGTCGTCTCGTTCGGCGAATTCACCATCGACATCGCCATCAAAGAAGTCTGAGCAGCGAGTGGAGCGTTCCCCCGCCGCCCATTAGCATGCAGTCGTGACCAACCAACGTCCCCGGCGAAGGCGGCGGCTCGACGCCCCGGCCGCATCCCTTCCCCGCCCTACCACCGGAGAGGCTCCCCAGCCCAAGCCGCAAAGGCAGCATGTCCCTCACGTGCGCGCACACCACGTCACCAAGGACTACGCCTACGTACCCCGGGACCTGCTCGGAATCCTCCTGGCTGGCCTCATCAGCCTCGGGTTCATCGGGGTCATGAGCTTCCTCGTCCAGTAGCGGCCCGTCCCACCCTCAGCGCAGATTGGCGTACGCAAGGTAGGCAGCAATGCCAGCCGGTAAGGCACCATAGAGCCACACCTCCGGCACGAGGATAGCCATCACCCCCCAAGCGACGAGGATACCCGCGATCGCAAAGGCCACCACGGCAGGTCCTCGCTTCCGCCCCGTCGCGAACTCGAGCACCCGCGTGAAGGCGTAGCCGAGACCCGCTCCCACGAAAATCGCAAAAAAGCCGAACGTGAACGGCAGCAGCACGAGTCCCCACGCGAGGCCCATCACGAGGCCACCGACCAGCGAGGCCGCCGCTGCGCGCGCCATGCCACCGGCCGAGAGCGTGTAGATCGGATTGCGGGCAATCCGCGCGCAACCCCGGCACCGCGCCCCCACCGGCGTTTGAACGAGGCACCGCGGACAAATCGGCGTACCGCAGCGGCTGCACCGAAGGGCAGTCTCGACCCCCGGGTCGCGCGGGCAAGCCACGATGGTCCCAGGCGGCGGAGCTTCCGGCACCGGAGCGACGCTCGCCGGTCCCGCGCGGCCCGCGTCGTACGCTGCGCGCCGGGCTGGGTCGCCGAGTATCGCCCAGGCCGCATCGAGCTCTCGGCGTCGTTCGCGAACCGCCGGATCGGGATCCGCACCATAGCGGGCCGAGAGGCTGCGATAGGCCGCCTCGATCACTTCCCGGCTCGCATTCGGGGAAACCTCCAGAACCTCGTACCAGTCCGTCGCGGTTCCCGGGTCATCGCTCGCCACCCCTCGATCGTACCGCGCCCGAGGTAAAGCGAAACAGAAAGTCCCGGTTCAGCCGCCGCGAACGTGCGTCAGCACCACGTCGCCCGCCTGCGCCATCGCAACCTTCACCTGCTCGGAGTTACCCCGCAACGGCTTGATCACCACCGACCCACTCGCGAGTTCGTCCTCGCCGAGGATCAGCGCGACGCTGGCCCCGGCTGCATTGGCCGAGCGAAGCTGCGCCTTGAGCGAGCGGCCGCTCTCCCCGATGACCGTCGCGACACCGCGCTCGCGCAGATCTGCGGCCAGGCGGATGGCCGCCGGGCTCGAGCCCTCCCCTCGGTGGACAACGAACGCCTCCGCAGCCGGCCAAGGCTCGAAGGTCACCCCGTTCTTCTGCATCTCGAGGATGATCCGCTCGATGCCCGTGCCAAAGCCAATCCCCGGCGTCGGAGGACCACCCAGCAATTCGACCAACCCATCGTAGCGGCCACCGCCGCCAATCGTGCCCTGCGCACGCTCATCATCGTCGGGCACGACCTCGAACACCGTTCGGTTGTAGTAATCCAGCCCCCGCACCAGAAGCGGGTCGATCACGAACTTCACGCCCGCGGCCGCCAAAGCTGCCTGAACCGTCTCATGGTGTTCCCGGGCCGCCGGGCTGAGCTGATCGATCAGTTTCGGCGCCCCGTCCTTGTACGGCAGGTCACGCTCGTCCTTGCTGTCCAGGAGCCGGAGCGGATTTCGCTCGAACCGTCTCCTGCTATCCTCCGAAAGGCGGTCCAAATACGGCCGGTAATACTCCTTCAGGCGTTGTACATAGGCCCGGCGCGGCTCGAGATCGTCGAGCGACCCGAGCCGCACGGTCACCCCCCGGATCCCCAGCATCGCATACAGCCGCCAGAGCATCGTGATGACCTCGGCATCGACGAGCGGGTCCGACGAGCCAAGTACTTCGCAATCGAACTGCGTGTGTTGTCGATAGCGGCCCTTCTGGGGCCTGTCGTAGCGAAACATCGGATGCGTCGTATACAGGCGCACCGGCTGCGGCCAGCTGCCCATCCCGTGTTCCAGGTACGCGCGAATGATGGCAGGCGTCCCCTCCGGCGTGAGCGCAAGCCGATCGCCGCCGCGATCCTCGAAGACATACATCTCCTTCTCGACGATGTCCGTCGTGTCGCCGCTGCCCTTCTCGAAAACGGCGGCGTCTTCGAACATCGGCGTGTCGATCCGTTGGAAACCGTGAAGCCGGGCGACCTCGCGCACAGCATCGAGCACGGCCTGCCAGTACGGCTGCATCGCCGGCAGCACATCCTGTGTGCCGCGTGGAGCCTGAAATCGAGCCATCGGTGGTCCTAACGAGGGGAACTGGTTGCATGCTAAGATATAGAAAGGGATCGCCCCGGCAAAGAGGCCGCCGCCAATGTCACTCAGCCCTGGAGAGCCCGCCGTAGCTAGCGTCTCCATCGACGGCCTCCTGACGCGCGCCCGGCAATACCTTCCCGAAGACCGACTCGGCATCATCCGCGAAGCCTTCGAATTCGCCGCGAAGCATCACGAAGGGCAACTCCGAAAAACCGGAGACCCCTATATCACCCATCCACTCGCCGTCGCCGAACTCGTCGCGAATCTCGAGCTCGACCATCTCGCCATCGCGGCAGCCCTCCTCCACGACGTCCAAGAAGACTGCGGCGTCAAGAACGACGAGATCGCGGAGCGGTTCGGACCTCGCGTAGCACGGCTCGTCGAGGCGCTCACCAAGCTCGAAAAGCTCCCCATGAACGTCCGCGAGCTCGACCCATCGCGCGGCACCACCCAATCGCAGAACCTGCGAAAAATGTTCCTGGCAATGGCCGAGGACCTGAGCGTCGTCCTCATCAAGCTCTGCGACCGCCTCCATAACATGCGGACCCTCTGGGCGTTTCCGCCCGAAAAACAGCGCCGTATCGCCCTCGAGACCCAAGAGATCTTCGCCCCACTCGCCAGCCGCCTCGGCGTCTGGCAAATCAAGTGGGAGCTCGAAGACCTCGCCTTCCGTTACCTCGAACCCGATAAATACCGCGAAATCGCCGAGCTCCTCGCCTCCAAACGCACGACGCGCGAGCGGATCATCGCCGAAGCCTCCGACACGCTGAAAACACACCTCGAAGCAGCTGGAATCAAGGCCGAAGTCACCGGGCGTGCCAAGCATATCTACAGCATCTACCAAAAAATGAAGCGGTACTCCGCACAGTCCAAGAGCTTCGACCAGATCTACGATCTCCTGGCCGTCCGGGTGTTCGTCGATACCGTTTCCGAATGCTATCATGCGCTTGGCGTCATCCATGCACTGTGGCGCCCCATCCCCGGCCAATTCGACGACTACATCGGCAACCCGAAAGACTCGATGTACCAGTCGCTCCACACCACCGTCGTCGGCCCGGGCGGCAGGCCTCTCGAGATCCAAATTCGAACATGGGAAATGCACCGCGTCGCCGAATACGGCGTCGCTGCCCATTGGCGCTACAAAGAGGGCAACCGCCAGGCTGGTCGCGACGAGGAAAGAATTGCCTGGCTCCGCCAGCTCATCGAGTGGCAACGCGACCTCGCTGGTGCCGACGAATTCATCGAATCCGTCAAAACCGATATCTTCCACGACCAGGTCTTCGTCTACACGCCGAAAGGAGACGTACTCGACCTCCCAGCCGGCGCCACGCCCCTCGATTTCGCCTATCGCATCCACACCGACCTCGGCCATCAGACCGTAGGCGCCAAAGTCAACGGTCGAATGGTGGCCCTCAACTCGCCCCTCAAAACCGGCGACGTCGTCGAAATCCTCCGCAGCCGCGCCAGCAAAGGGCCCTCGCGCGACTGGCTCAACCAGAACCTCGGCTACATCCGCACCGCCCACTCTCGCGAAAAAATTCGCCAGTGGTTCCGAAAACAGGAGCGCGCCGAGAACATCGAACGCGGACGAGAAATGCTCGAGAAGGAGTTGCGACGACTCGGCTGGGACATCGCCGAACGCCAGGAACAACTCCTTCAGCTGTTCAATTACACCAACTGGGAAGACTTCCTCGCTGCTATCGGCTACGGCGGGGTCAGTACCAATAGCATCGCGCGCAAGGTTGCGGCCGAGATCGAGCGGGAAGAGGCCGAGAACGAGCCGCCCGCACCGCTACCCCAAAAACAGGAACCAGCCAAGCTGGGCGGACCGGGGATGCGCGTCCTCGGCGTCGGTAACCTGCTCACCACCATGGCGCGCTGCTGCAACCCCGTCCCCGGCGACCAAATCGTTGGCTACGTCACCCGGTCCCGCGGAGTCTCCGTCCATCGTGCTGACTGCCTCAACATCCTCAACGAGGCAGAGCACGAACGAATCGTCGAGGTCGAGTGGGGCACCGTCACGCGCACCTATCCCGTATCGATTCGAATCGAAGCCTGGGACCGCGTCGGCCTCCTCCGCGATATCACGACCGTTGTCACCGAAGAAAAGGTCAACATGGTCGGCGTCCGCACCAGCGAACACGGCGAAGGCTCCGTCACCATCACCACCACACTCGAAACGACCGGTATCGAGCAGCTTTCCCGGCTCCTCGCGCGCATCGAAATCATCCGTGGGGTTCGCTCCGTCGAAAGAGTTCAGGAGCGCAGGCGCAAACCGCTGCCCGAAGAATCCCCCGTCCCCCTTCGCCGCGCCGCGCCCTGACGCCTCAAGCCGCCCGCCGGGCCCCAACGGTGAGCCGCACCGTACGAGCTCGCCTTGGCGACCGATGCCGCACAGTATCGCCCCGGGCCGCCGGCCGCCGCATGCCGACCGACGGGCGCCGCTCGCCTAGCGCTTCCGTCAACATCGCCGAAAGGATCCAAAGCGCCGACCCGATGAGCACCAGATCGACGATCACAGTGAGCACGGGATTGACCATCATTCGCACATCCGTTCGGAAATCGAACGAAGCATATGCGAACGCATGTGCGACTGTCAACACAAATGTTCGGAAAGCCGCCCCGGCGCCCGCTGACCAGTTCCCGTATACTCCCAGCCGATGCCACGGCGGCGCTCCCCATTCCTTGCCCCCTCGGAACAAGCGCTCGCGTTCGGGCGCCAGTACGCAATCGTCCTCCAACGGTGGTCCGAGCTCTTCGCTGCCGCTGCCGCGCTGACCGAGGCGAACGTTCGTCTCGGAGAGCTGGCCGCAGACGCCGCAGGCGAATTCGAGGCTTGGGTCGAACGGGCCCGAGAAGCCCCTTTCGCCTGGGCTGGGCCCGAGACGTTCCGGCGCTTCGTCGAAACCTTCATGCCCACCAGCGGAAAAAGCACACCTTAATCGATACGAGCGCGGTACTGGATGCTCTCGGCCATGTGCTGGGCGGCAATCTGGTCGGAGCCCGCAAGGTCGGCAATCGTGCGTGCCACTTTCAACACCCGGTGGTACGCCCGGGCGGAGAGGTTCAGCCGGTCCACCGCGCGCTTCAGCAGCTCCGCCGCGGCCGCGTCCAGATAGGCTTGGGCAAAATCCCGGACTTGAGCAGGGCTCATTTCGCCGTTCGTCGATGTTCGCGTACCGACGAATCGCGTCGCCTGTCGCACGCGCGCCGCAGCTACCCGCTCCCGGACGGCCGCCGACGACTCACCACGCGTCGCCGCACTCAGCTTGTCGAACGGAACCCGCGGGACGTCCACGAAGAGGTCGATGCGATCGAGCAAAGGCCCGCTGAGTCGTCGCTGATACCGCTGAACCAGCGGCGGCGGGCAGGTACAGGGCCGGTCCGGGTCGCCCAGATAGCCGCACGGACACGGATTCAGCGCCGCGCACAGCATGAAGCTCGCGGGAAAGGTCACCGCCTGCTTCGCCCGCGAAATGGTGACCGACTTGTCCTCTAGCGGCTGTCGGAGCATCTCGAGAACGTGCGGGTCGAACTCCAGGAGCTCGTCCAGGAACAGCACGCCTCGGTGCGCCAACGTAATTTCGCCGGGGCGCGGTACCGATCCGCCGCCGACCAACCCCGCGTTCGAGATCGTGTGATGTGGGGCCCGGAACGGCCGCGACGCCACCAACCCCGCCCCCGGCGGCAACAGCCCCGCCACGCTGTAAATGCGCGTCACCTCCATCGCCTCGCTGCTCGAGAGCGGTGGCAAGATCCCCGGCACGGCTCGGGCCAGCAGCGTCTTCCCGCTCCCCGGCGGCCCCTTCATCACCACGTTGTGCCCACCCGCTGCCGCCACCTCCAGCGCCCGCTTCACGTGCTCCTGCCCCACCACATCGGCAAAGTCGGTCACGAGCCCTGCGAAAGGGTCGCCCGGCGATTGACCAGATGACCGGAACAGCGAAAGCGCTGGCCCGCCGTTCAAGTGCGCAGCCAGCGCTGCCAGGGATGGAGCAGGGTACACCGCGAGTTCCTCGACGAGCGCGGCTTCCGCCGCGTTGTCCGGCGGCACGAAGAGCCTTCGAATCCCGCGTTCTGCGGCCGTCATCGCCATCGGAAGCACCCCGCGGACGGGGCGCACATCTCCCGTCAGGGCTAGCTCGCCAACGAAAGCCGCATCGCCGAGCCCGGCCTCGACTTGTCCCGAAGCCGCCAGGATACCTACCGCAATCGGCAAGTCGTACGCAGGCCCTTCCTTCCGCAGATCGGCCGGCGCCAGATTCACCGTAAGGCGGTTGTTCGCCGGCCACGCCAGTCCACTGTTCCGAATCGCCGCCCGCACCCGCTCCCTCGATTCCTGAACGGCCGCGTCCGGGAGGCCCACCACCGTCACGCCCGGTAATTGGGCCCGGGTAATATCGATTTCGACCTCGACGAGCTCGCCATCGAGCCCGACGACCGCACAGCTCAGGACACGGGCGAGCATCGCCGGATTGTAGGCCGTCGGGATCAGCCGCGGTCAACCCCATTCGTGGCACCCGCGCGACCACCGGGGCACGTCACGGCCCGCCCAGCCGCTCTTCCACCCACGGCACGATCAGGTCGTTCAGCCGTTCACGGGGATCGCCGAGCCGCTGTCCCGCTTCCCCGACCGGATTCAAATAGTGGTCGGCCCATTCCAGCGTCACCAGCTGCTTGTCCGAGGCCCCGGACTTCTCCAAAAGCTCCCGCTGTTCCGAAGGAAAGATGTCGCAGTCCCCATCCGCGAACACGATCAGCGTCGGCACGGTCACCTTCTGAATCGAATCCGGCAGGTCCGCCTGAGAACTGGTACCGCTCCACGTGCTCAGCCAACCGCGCGGCGTCATCACCCGCGCGAGGCCACCGTAGCCATAGTTCCCGATGATCGGGTCGCCGGGCGAAAAGATGCTCCCCAGCGGCCGACGGCTCGGGTCGATAGTCGGGTCCAGATAGGCCGGGTTCGCCAACGTTCGATAGATCACCATGTACCGCCCGAGCCTTGCCCTCCTCGCAACCAACGATCGCGCCCACCCCGATAAAGCCGCGAAGCCCTCCGCCCGCAGTTCACCGCGAAAGAACGCGTGCTCGGCGAGGTACTCCCGCGCGATCGCGTCGATCCGGCGGCTCCGTTCCCGCTGCCGAGCCCGATACTCAGCCAGCCAACCCCGGTCGTACGTGCTCGGCTCAGGAAACGGTCGGTAGCCGTTGTCCGGGTTGTACATGTCCCAGGCCGGGTCGTAACTCGTCGGGTCATGCTCGTCGGCCACGCTCGGATCGAGCACGTTCAACATGAAACGCCCCTCGCCAAGGTGAGCCGCGACGGCAATGTACAGGTCGCCCGGGGGCATCGCCTCCCCGGCCAAGTCGATGCGCTCACCCGATGGGGTCAGCTTCAATCGGCTACTGGGCGTGAGCGAAGCCTGCGCCTGGTAGAAAGCGAGCAGCGAGCCCCCTCCAGAGTTGCCAAGAAGGACAACGCGCTCGAACCCCCGCTCCCGGAGCCACCGCATGCCCGCCGCGATGTCGAACAGTAGCCGCTCATGAACCATGTCCGTGTCGTTGTTGAGGTAGCGACTGTTGTGGCCGAACACGGCGTAGCCACGTGCCGTCAGCCCCGGAACCACATAATGCCGACTGAACTCACCCCGAGGATGCATCAGATAGAACACCGTTTTCGGTCGGCGTCCCGGCGGGCAATACAGAATGCCGAAGCTCTGCCCCGTGTCGCTCGCTTCGAGGTACACCGGTTCTCGGCTTACCGCCGGGTCCAGCGACGTAAAGGCGAACGGAAGGCGGCGCAGCCGCTGCTCGGATCGGGGCGACATGCGGCGCATCCTAGCATCCCCGTGGCAGCCCGATCAGCCGTCAGCGCGGCGCCCGCGCATCGATCCGCCTCGCCACGAGCTCACGCACAGTTCGGGCCGCCTCCGCGTCGTTGCCCAAGGTGTACACGATGACGATCGCCCTCCCCATCCGGTACGCATCCGAATACACCAGATTCCCTTGTCCATCCGGACGAGCAGTCACATAGCTTCGCTCGTCGTCCGCGTCGTACACGGATTCCCCTGGTGCCTGGCTCGTGCCCGGACCGAAGAGGTCCGGCGGCGGATTGCGCAAGGCCTCGGCGATCGCACCGAACCGGGCTGCCGCCGAATCGGATGACGACTGCAGGCTGAGTTCGATCCGAATGCTCGAAACCGCGCCCGTGGCCACATAAATGGCGAGGAAGCTATCCTGCTCGTCGCCCAGCGATGGCAGCGCACCGCTCGAAGCGAGCCGAAAGCCCTGGTCGGAAAGGTCGGGGACGAGGTCCGCCGCCGTCGCAGCAACGGGGCCACTCCCCTGTTCAGGTGTCTCACCCCCTCCCCCGCAGCCGAGGAAGGCTCCCGCCCAAAGACCGAAAATCAGGAAAATGCCCGCGGCAACGTGGCCAACTGCACGACCACCTCGGCGGCCTGCCCAGGAGAGAGGTGGTCGGTGTTGATGCACAAATCGTACGTACTCGGGTTCAGCCATCCGGTTTCGTAAAAGCGGCGGAAGTACTCCACTCGCTCGCTGTCGGTCCTTTCGATGATCTTGAGCGCCTCCTTCTCGTCGACGCCCATCCCCGTCATGATGCGGCGAGCGCGAAATTTGGGCGAGCCCGTCACGAGCACCCGGACGGTATCCTCACGCTCGCGAAGAATGACCTGCGACGCGTGGCCCACGATCACACAATGACCTTGCTCGGCAAGATCACGGATGACGTCTTCCACGAATCGCCGGTAATCCGCGGACGTGTATAGCGGGCTCGTCGTCAACGGTATCGGGTCCGCCCACCCCGCCGCTGGCATCGACGGATGGCGGGCCAGCGCCTCCAGGATCCGCGTCAACAACGACGGCGTGTGCTCCGCCTCGGACACCGTTTCTGGAGAGACGCCGGCTTCGGCCGCCGCCTGCTGAATCACCTGATAGTCCACATAACGAAACGCCAGCCGGTCGGCAACCGCCCGAGCGACCTCCTCGCCCGCCGTGCCCACCTGCCGGGAGATGGAAACTACACGCGTCGTCACCGTCCGTTCCCCCTTCGCGGAAGGCTCCGCGGGCCGTCATTGTAGCGCCGGTCTATGAGCGGTCACGAAAGACGGGGCCCGATTTGCCGGGCCCCGTCTCCGCGGGAGGCGCCTATGCGGACGGGTTGGCGCCCGTCTCAGGCGTCGAACGGGCCCGCCACGCTCTCGAAGCGGGCGAGGAGATGCGCGTCGAACCGGTTGCCAGCAAGCCCCCGGAGGATCTCCAACGCTTCCGAGCGCGGCTGCGCCCGCCGGTACGGGCGGTCATTCGTCAGAGCGTCGTACGTCTCGCACATGCCAATGATTTGGGCCTCGACCGGGACCTCGCTCCCCTCCAGCATCCCCGGGTATCCCTTGCCATCGATCCGCTCATGATGACAGCCAACCCACCACGCAGCGGCACCAAAACCCGGGATCTCCCCGAGAATGTCCCGCGCATAGATAGGGTGCATTTGAACGGTCGCCATCTCGTCCACGCTGAGAATGTCGGGCTTCCGCAGGAACCGGGCAGGCACTCCCAGCGTCCCGATGTCGTGGAGGAGCGTCGCGACCTTCACGAGGTCCGCTCGTCGCTCCGTCATATCGCAGTAAAGGGCAACCCGCCGGGCAAGCTCGGCAATGCGCCGGCCCGACCCCTCGGACCGACCGTTCCGAACGTCGATGACGTCGGAAATCACCCCCAGCAACTCGAAAAGCTCGTCTCGGCCCATGACTCCGCCATAATTCAGCGCCATCAGCCCCGCGCCGAGGTCGTTGTCATAAAGGCCCAGCCAGAATTCGTCCCGTGAGGCAATGGCCGCCATCCGTTCTGCCAAGTCCGGGTCGAGTTCGCGTCCCGCCATTTCCCGCAACAGCCGCGGCCCGTTCCTTCGCAGCGCCAGCGGCGGCGCTTCGGCATCCAGCAACGACTCGAACCGGTCGGCCAGTGCGACGATTCTTCCGACGACCGGCGTATGTTCCCCTGGCGCGGCTCCCGGCCTGCTCGAGCCATCCCAACAGTCATGATGAGTAAGCACCGCCCGCGCAACCGACTCGCTGAACCCCATGCGCCGGGCAACATCTGCCCCAGCTTCGCAGTGCCGGGCAATCGCCTCGATAACCTCCGACCAGCCCGCCGCCGGGGCCGGCCGCACCGGATCGACCGCCCGTATCGCATGCCCCCAGCCCGAAACGAGCCGGGTCACCGGCGGAGATACCGGCTCCATGACTGCCATCCCCACGTCATGCAGCAGGCAGCCAAAGTACACCTCTTCGATGCGCGCCGGTTCCAGCCCGACCTCGCTCGCTAGATACACACCGATATACGCCACCCGCTGCGCGTGCCCGGGCTTTCGTCCCTCGCCGAGATCGAACGCCCGGCTCAGTGCACCGAGCACGGTCCCTCGGCTAAGGCGTGGCACCCCAGCGAGCCCGGCATCTTCGTAAAGCGAAGGATCGAGAAAATCCGCCTTGACGGTCTGGATCTGCGCTTTGGAAGCCATCTTTCCCCGTGTCCCGCAGGTAGCAGGGCGTATTCCGAATATCGGCCCGCAAAAGGTGGCCGTGCAGGGACCGCCGAGTGACGTCCAGGAGAAATCAGGAACAGTCGTACCGCATATCAGGTGGACCCAAGCCGATCGACCGAAACCTTCCTGCAAGACACGAACAAAGGGCGTACACTTGGGATGCAGTGCACGGTGAGCCCGAGTGCCCCCGCGCCGCGGTAACCCACACAGGCGAACGAAAGCGCACATGGATCGCACCCGGCTGAGCCGGTTCGTCAATCAGCGCCTCTCAGAGGTCACCCTCAGCGAGCCTGCTACCGTCTCGCCTACCCTCCCCGTTCGACAGGCCATCGCGACCATGCTCCGGTACCGAACCTCGTGCCTGCTCGCCATCGAGCAGGACGAACTCCACGGGATCTTCACAGAACGCGATGTCCTTACGAAATGCATGGTGGATGGATTCGATTGGGACCAGCCGCTCGAGGCTTCGGTGCTCACGAAGCAGCCCCGGGTGATTGCCTCCACAGGGACGGTGGCCGAAGCAATCGCCATGATGCAACAACATCACTACCGGAACCTGCCCGTGGTGGAGGGCAGCCGCGTGGTCGGGGTCCTGCGCCTGGGCGATCTCCTCCGCGACCTCGCAGAGGCCTATCCCGAAGACGTCCTGAACCTGCCTCCTCGCCCTCACCAGGTGATGGAGCAAGCCGAGGGTGGATAAGAGCAGAGATTCATGACTACCCAAACCCAGCTCAAACCCGAACATCACATCGAGGAGCTCGAGCGAGTCACCATCCGGTTCGCCGGCGACTCCGGCGACGGCATGCAGCTCACGGGTACCCAGTTCACCCGAACCGCTGCGGTCTTCGGCAACGACCTCGCCACCCTTCCCGATTTCCCCGCCGAAATCCGCGCCCCAGCCGGTTCCCTGCCTGGCGTCTCCGGGTTCCAGATCTCCTTCGCGAGTACCGAAATCTACACGCCGGGCGACCGCCCCGACGTCCTCGTCGCCATGAACCCCGCCGCACTCAAAACGAACCTCGGCGACCTCAAGCCCGGCGGCCTCCTCATCGTCGACAAAGACGAATTCGAACCCACCAACCTGAAGAAGGCCGCGTACGACACCAACCCACTCGAAGATGGCTCCCTCGCCGGGTACCAAGTCGTAGCCATATCCATCACGCGGCAAAACGAACTCGCGCTCGAAGGCCTGCCACTCAGCGCCAAAGACAAATTCCGCAGCCGAAACTTCTACGCCCTCGGCCTCGTGCTCTGGCTCTACGGCCGCTCGCTCGATACCACCATCAAGTGGGCAACGGAACAGTTCAAACGGCGCCCCGATATCCTCGAGGCCAACCTCCGCGCCCTGCGCGCCGGCTACAACTTCGGCGAGACCACCGAGCTCTTCCGCGTCCAATACCGCGTTCCTCCGGCCAAAGTGCCCCCCGGCACCTACCGCCACATCAGCGGTAACGAGGCCACGGCGCTCGGATTCGTCGCCGCCTCCGTCCTCAGCGGTCTCCCGCTCTTCTACGGGAGCTACCCGATCACCCCCGCCAGCGACATCCTCCACGAACTCTCCAAGCTCAAGAACTTCGGCGTCAAAACCTTCCAAGCCGAGGACGAAATCGCCGCCATCGGCGCCGCGATCGGTGCCGCCTACGCCGGCCACCTCGGGCTCACCGGAACGAGCGGGCCAGGGCTCGCCCTCAAAAGCGAAGCGCTCAACCTCGCCGTCATGACCGAACTCCCCATCGTGGTCATCGACGTCCAGCGGGCCGGTCCTTCCACGGGCATGCCAACCAAAACCGAGCAGGCCGACCTCCTCCAGGCAATGTTCGGGCGCAACGGCGATAGCTACGTCGCCATCGTCGCGCCCTGCACCCCCTCCGACTGCTTCTACATGGCCATAGAAGCCTTCCGCATCGCCCTGAAGCACATGGTTCCGGTCGTTTTCCTCAGCGACGGATACCTCGGAAATGGCTCCGAACCATGGCGCATCCCCGACCTTTCCGAGCTGCCGCGCATCGAGTGGAAATACGCCGAACCCCAGAACGGAAAGTTCAACCCATACCTGCGCGATCCCAACACCCTCGCCCGCCCATGGGCGGTGCCCGGCCAAAAAGGGCTCGAGCACCGCATCGGCGGCCTCGAAAAATCGGGCGAAACCGGCGACATCAGCTACGACCCCCGCAACCACCACGAGATGACCCTCGCCCGCAAAGCCAAAGTCGAACGGATCGCCAACGACATCCCACCCCTGGAAGTCACCGGCCCCGAGGAGGGCGACCTCCTCGTCCTCGGCTGGGGCGGGACCTACGGCTCCATCACCAGCGCCTGCGACAACGCCCGCAAACGCGGCCTCAGCGTCGCATCGGCACACCTTCGCTACCTCAACCCCTTCCCCGCCAACCTCGGCGACGTCCTGAAACGGTACCGGAAGGTACTCATCCCCGAGCTCAACACTGGCCAGCTCGCGCTCCTCGTTCGCGGGCGCTTCCTCGTCGACGCCGTCCCCTTCAACAAAATCTCCGGGCAACCGTTCAAAATCGCCGAAATCGAAGGCAAGATCGACGAAGTCCTCGGCCTTCGCGACGAATACGTCCTCGAATTCACCCGCAGCGCCGGCGTCAGTGGAGGCTGACATGACAACTTCTGCCGCTCCCAACGATGGCCTTATCTCCGCCGACCTCCCGGTCCTCACCAGGAAGGACTTCGTCACCGACCAAGAAGTGCGCTGGTGCCCCGGGTGTGGCGATTACTCCATTCTCGCCCAAATGCAAAAGATGCTCCCCGACCTCGGCATCGCCCGTGAAAACATCGTTTTCGTCAGCGGCATCGGCTGCTCCAGCCGCTTCCCCTACTACGTCAACACCTACGGATTCCACAGCATCCACGGCCGCGCCCCCACCATCGCCACCGGCCTCAAGACGGCGCGGCCAGAGCTCACGGTCTTCGTCATCACCGGCGACGGTGACGGCCTCAGCATCGGTGGCAACCACCTCCTCCACGCGATGCGACGAAACATCGATCTCAACATCATCCTGTTCAACAACCGCATCTACGGCCTCACCAAAGGGCAGTATTCACCCACGTCCGAGTTCGGAAAAATCACCAAATCCTCGCCGTACGGCACCACCGAACGTCCGCTCAACCCCATCCGCATCGCCCTCGCTGCCGGCGCAACCTTCGTTGCGCGCTCCGTCGACCGCGATACGAAACACCTCGAAGAGACCCTGTACCGAGCTGCCAAGCACCGCGGCGTCTCCTTCGTCGAGGTTTACCAGAATTGCAACATCTTCAACGACGGCGCCTTTGCCGCATTCGCCGAAAAAGAAGTGCGCGCCGAACGCATGGTCTACCTCGAACACGGCAAACCGCTCCGATTCGGCAAAAATAACGAGCACGGCATTCGGTTGAACGGTTTCACACCAGAAATCGTCGAAAATGCCGAGACCGACGAAGGCCTCCTCGTGCACGACGCCCACGCCGAGAACATCACCCTCGCCAACATCCTCGTCGGGATGGATTACCCCGAATACCCCGTCCCCGTCGGCGTCTTCCGCGATATCGACGCTCCGACCTTCGACCAGCTCGTCCAACAACAAGTCGACGAGGCAATCGCCCGCGGCAAAGGGTCGCTCGAGCAAGCCCTCCGCACCGGCGAGACCTGGGTCGTAGAATAAGCGGGCCACGTATCGGCACTTCACCGTTTCTGCTATCTTCGAGCCCTCCCAGCTGGGAGGGCCCGAATGCGTCTCGCAACGCGCGAACGGGGGAACCATGCCGCACGAGCCCGCGAACGTCATCGTCTGTCCGAGCTGCGGCGCCGAGAACATCGAGGGCGCCGAAACCTGCGAACGCTGCATGATGGACCTCAGCAGCATCGACGTCCCCGACGCCGCACAACTCCTCAAAGAGTCCGACCTCACCCTTCCGATTGCGGCCGTTCGCTGGAGCAAGCCAGTCTCGATTCAGGCCACCGCGACCGTTCGTGAGGCGATTCAGCTCATGCAGCAACAACGCTCCGGAGCCGTCGTCGTGCTCCGTGAACGCAGCATCGTCGGCATCTTTACCGATCGCGACGTCCTCCAACGCGTCGCCCCCGATCTCGCCACGCTCGACGAGCCTCTCGAGAAACTCATGACCCCCGACCCCGTCGTCCTCCGCGAAGACGACATGATGGCCTACGCCCTCAACAAAATGGGAGTCGGAGGATTTCGCCATATCCCAGTCGTCCGCGACGGAGAGCTCATCGGAATCCTCACCGGGCGGGACGTGCTCAATTGGCTCATGGGTCGCTACTTCGATTGAGTTCCATCGCCGCCCTGCCCGTCGTCGAAGCCAATAGAACTATGCCCGTAGCTGATGGCTCTCTCGTGGCGTATGCTAAGCCATAGTCGCACCCTATGGATCACGAGAAACGTATATGGAACTGGCGCAGCTCGAAGCATTCATCACCGCTGCCGACTGCGGCAGCTTTAGCCGCGCCGCCGAACTCCTCAACGTCGCTCAGCCATCCCTGAGCAACCGCATCCAGGCCCTCGAGCGCGAAGTCGGCCAGCCACTCTTCGAGCGAATGGGACGCGGCGTCAAACTCACCGACGCCGGCCGCGCATTCCTCCCCTATGCCCAGCGCGTCATGCGCACACTCAACGATGGACTCATGATGCTCGAGGGCACCCGCGACGGCACAGCGGGCCGCCTGCTCATCGGCACCGCCCCTGCGGTAGGCACCTACGTCCTCCCCAGGCTCCTCAAGGTGTTCTGCGATAACCACCCTGGCGTCGACGTGCTCGTCCGCACCGGCCATAGCGACGAGATCCTCCAGCTCGTGCTCGACGACGACGTCCAGATCGGCCTCGGTCGACCGATCAACCACCCCGACGTCCGCACCGTCGTCCTCTACCGCGATGAGCTCGTCCTCGTGGTCTCTGCCCAGCACCGCTACGCCAAGAAGGGCTCGGTCCGCGTTGAAGACCTCGCCGAAGATTCGCTCATCCTCTTCGACAGAGATTCCGGCTACTACGGCATGATCATGGGGCTCTTCCGCGAACTCGGAGTCGTACCACATCAGCAAATGCAACTCGACTCCATCGAAGCCACGAAGAAGATGGTCGAAGCGAACCTCGGCATCGCCCTCCTTCCCGAAGTCTCCGTCGAGCGCGAGATCCGCCTGGGCACCCTCCACAAAGTCCACATCGAAGCTGCCGAGCCGGTCCAACGCGACATCGCCGTCATGTACCGCCGCAACAAGCCGCAATCGGGCCCCATGGCCGGCTTCCTCGACCTCCTCGGGGAGATTTACGGCGTGCGCCTCCCGCGTTGAACCGTGCTTGTCGACCTCCATTGCCACACCCACCCACGGTCCGCGTGCAGCGCCCTTCAAGCCGGCCAACTCGTCCGGCTCGCAGCCGAGCGCGGCCTGGATGCCATCTGCCTAACGGAGCACGACCGGGCGTGGGACGAAGAGGCCCTCGCAGCACTCCGAGCAGCCTCGCCGATACCCGTCTTTCACGGCGTCGAGCTGACCACCGACCTCGGCCACGTGCTCGCCTTCGGACTCCCGCCGCAACAATACTCCCCTGTTGCCGCTGAAATTGCCCGCGCCGCCCAGCGCAGCGGGGCTCTGCTGTATCTGGCCCACCCCGCCCGCGATGGCCTCCTCCGCGTCACCCGTGAAACCGTCGAGTACTTCGTCTCGGTCGAAGCCGCCAACGGCTCAGATTCGCGCATCCAGAACATCGCAGCAGCTGGGCTCGCCAAGGGATTTCGGCTCCCAGGCATCGGTGGCTCCGATGCGCACACGGAAGCAGAAGTAGGCCGGGCGGCCACGCGCTTCCACATGCCGCTCCGCACCGACACCGACCTGCTCGAAGCGCTCGCCACCGGGCGCTACGAAGCCATCCTGCGTTGAGGCTCCCCTACGCCCTGGTCGGACCCTCGAGCCACGTCCGCGCGTGCCGCTTGTCGAACTCCTGGTGAAGATTCAACAGGGCCACGAAGTGCTCCAGCGCGTGGGCGAGGGCACGCTCCGCCACCCACGCCACGTCCACTTCCGAGCCATTCGGCCAGACTGCAACACGAGTCCACTGCTCGGAGGTGAGATCCTTGAAAAACCCGACCGTCTTCTCGCGCGCCCGCATGAATGCCTCGGCGAGCTCCTCGATATCACCCTCCGCGCGGTACTCCTCGCTGATATGCTTCCCCTCGTCCCAGGCCTCGAACACCGGTCTATCTTCGACGAGCATCCGCGGGATGCGAACGTGGAAAACGTTCTCTTCCACGGCCAGCAAATGCGCAACGTGCTGATGCGGCGTCCAGCCACCATCGCCCGGCCTCCGGTGCTGCCACGGCCGGACCAGGCCCGAGGCCCAGTCCACACCCTTGACGCTCAGCTGCAACCTGGCCATCAACGTAGGGTCCGGAATGCGACGTTCCATCGAGGCCACCTAGGAACCGGGATTTTGCACCGCAACTTCGGGGGATCCCCCGGCGGCACGCATCCGCGAGCGTACTACCATCGACCTATGGCGATCGACCCCCTCGCCGCTGGCATCCCCTCCGCCCTCCATGTATCCCTCCCCGAAGCCGGCCGTAACGCTCGTTCCTTGCGCTCGGGCACCTTTGCCGACCTGCTCCAAGCTGCCCAGCACGACCTCCCGCAACCACGGCGCGCTCCCCACCACCCCAGCGAACGCCCGGCGACGACAGCGGGTCTGTCCATACCTCACACACCTGTCGCCTCTGCTGGCGCACCAGCCGACCCCGACCGTTGGGACCCCCTCCTCGACCGACTCGGCCGAAAGTACAACGTCCCGCCCCTCTTTCTCAAAGCGGTCATGCTCATCGAGAGCGGAGGCCGGCCTGACGCCATCGGCGATGGTGGACATTCCGTGGGGTTGTTCCAACTCCACGACCAAGGCTACGGCCACGGCATGGGCGACCTCCGCTACGACCCCGAGGCCAATGCCGAACGCGCCGCCCGCGGGCTCGCCTCCTCCTGGCACAAAGTCACCGCAGCCGGCTACATCGGTGAGTACGCCGTCCGCGCAGCCTACGACGATACCTTCAATCCGGGCGGCGGCTTCGCCCACCAGGGCGATGCCCTCGTGCGGACCTACAATCGATTGCTCGCCGCCCAGGGTCTCCCACCACTCGCCTGAAACCGCCGCACCCGCTCTCGCCCATTTCCCGGTGGTATCATCGATTCAGGCGTCGCCCCGCACGCCGCAACCGGGAGGTGACCCATGGTAACGGCCGGGTATATCGAACGCTCTGTCAACGTCAACGGCCTCAAGCTCGCGTACCAGGAGTGGGGCAACCCTTCCGCGACACCGATCGTGATGCTCCACGGCTTCGGAGTTTCGGGCCACATGTTCGACGAGTTCGCCCAGCGCATGCAGGACCGCTATTGGCTCCTCGCACTCGACCAGCGCGGCCACGGCGATAGCGACTGGTCCGAAAGCGGCGACTACTCCCGCGAAGCGTTCGTCGAAGACCTCGAAGGCTTCCGCAAAGCGATTGGCCTCGACAAATTCGTGCTCATCGGTCACTCCATGGGCGGCCTCAACGCGGTTTCCTACGTCAACCGCTACCCCGGCCACGTCACCGCACTCGTCCTCGTCGATGTCGGCCCCGAATCCTCGAAAGAAGGCGTCGACAACATCGTTCGTTTCACCCGCGGTCCCGACGAGCTCGAGTTCGAAGAGTTCGTCCAGATGGCGCATCGCTTCAATCCGCGTCGCACCATCGAGAACATCCGCGAACGGATGCGACACCGCCTCAAACCCACGGAGAGCGGCAAATGGACCTGGAAGTTCGACCGTCGCTTCCGTCAGCCCGATAGCGGACTCACCGTCGGCTGGCAGTTGAGCAGCGACGAGCTGTGGGGCCTGTTCCGCGGTATCGACGTGCCGACCCTTCTCGTTCGCGGCGCCGAAAGCGACGTCCTCGCTCCCGAAGTCGCCGAACGCGTCGTCCACGAAATGCCGGCCGCGAGGCTCGTCACTATCCCGGGCGCTGGCCATAGCGTTCCCGGCGACAATCCCGACGCCTTCACCGAGGCCGTCGCCAGCTTCCTCGCAGAAGTAGAGCGGGGCGAATTCCCCCGGCAGACCACCGACGCGGAGCCAGCCCTTCGCCAACTCGTCTCGGAACACGAATCCTCTGACCGGCGCGGGCCGGGCACACTCGCCCTCGTACTCGTCGGTGCCGGCGCGGTGATCGCACTCGCCGCAGCGGGCTTCCTTCTCAAGGCTGCCGCCCAGCGACGGGAAGAAAAGCGCCGTCCGTCGCGCCGTGTCACAACTGCCGTCCGCTCGGCCACCCCCGCCTCGAGCGTCGTCGACCTCGAACTCGCGCGGGCACGCGCCGCCGAGACCGTCGCCCGGCTCGCCGAAGTCGGCACACGCAGCGCTCGCCGTGCGCGCAAGAGCATCGACGAGGTCGACCTGTCCCGAGCTCGCGCGGCTGCCGCCGAAGTGCTCGCGGCCCTTTCGGAGACGGGCCGCCACGCGCCGGAGGCCGTCCGCCAAACCGTCCACCGAGTGGAGGCCGCCACCCGCCGCCGTCGACGACGGGCGCTTGTCGACCGGGTTTCCCGGTTCCTCCCAGCACCGTGGCGGCGAGAGCGCTCGCGTCGGCTTCCGCTCTTCCGCTAACCTGTGCGCGTGCACCTTTCCCACTCCGATACGGGCACCGGTGTGCCCCCCATCGTTTTTGTCCACGGCCTTTGCTGTGACCGACACGCATGGGAGCCGCAGGTCGCCGACCTCAGCCGCGACCATCGCTGCATCGCCGTCGACCTACGTGGCCGGGGCGAAACACCACCCCACCCCCCGTTCGGCATTCAACAAGCCGCCCGCGACATCGCCGAACTCGTCGACCGATTGGGCGTCGGCCCCGCCGTGGTGATCGGCCACAGCCTCGGCGGCATCACGGCACTCGTCATCAACGAACTTCGACCCGATTTGGTGCTCGGAATCGTCACCGGCGACTCGCCCATCGCAGAGCCGCGCCGAGAAGTCACGGCCCCGCTCGTCCACCGGATCCAGGAGTTCGGAACCCGCGAAGGGCTGCGCCCACTCATCGAATCCTTCTTCACGCCGGAATCGTCGCCAGCCGCCCGCGAGTACGCCGAGCGCGTCATGTACAGCTGCCCACCCGAAGTTGCAATTGGAATGCTCGAAGATGCGCCCGACGTGCTGTCCCGCTTGCCCCAGCTCATCCAAGCGGCCGATACCAAACCGTTCATGGCAATCTGGGCGGAGCGCCCACTCGGCGACCCTGCCTGGCTCCGGCGCGTCAGCCGCTTCGCCAGGCAGGAGCCCTTGCCCGGCACCGGTCACTTTTTCCAACTCGAGCAGCCAGAGCGCACCATCGCCCTCCTCCGCGCGTTCCTCGATGACGTCGCGAGCGACCCGCGAATCCGGTGAACGGGTTGGCTTCGGTAGGCACTCGGCGGGATCGGCAGTAAGGTAACTCTCATGGCAGCGCGCTCAGGAAGGCGGCCCGCGGAGCGGAAAGACCGAACTGTCGGTGCGAAGTCGAGCCCGAATGCCGGACGTGGCCTCTTCTTCGCATCGGTCATCGCCGTCATCGCGGCCATCGCCGTCCTCGTCTTCGTCTCGGCCGATAGCCTCAGCAGCGGCGGCCCCTCCTCCGGCGGCCCACCCAGCGGTAGCATCGACGGCCAGATCCCCGCCGCGCCTCCAGCCACGACCCCCGCTGACCCGACACCCACCCCATCGCCCACCGCAAAGCCGACCCCCGGGCTCGATGGGACC
>NZ_DAOUBJ010000073.1:0-12320 GCF_034432735.1 Tepidiforma sp.
GTCGTCCTCGCCGTCCAAGCCGGCCAATACCTCCATCGCCCCACCACCCCCAACCTCGTCGTCACCATCGGCCTCGCCACCCTCTTCGCACTCTTCGTCGCTCACGAACTCTTCATCCGCCTCGTGCGCAAACGACACTGGCACCGCGTCGCCGCCCGCCTCCAGGGCGCCGCCTACCTCTCCGAATTCCACAACCTCCCCAATCGCAACTACGTCCTCGCCGAACTCCGCCGCGAAATGCCCCGCGCCCGCGCCATCGGCACCCCCTTCGTCCTCGTCCAGCTCTCCATCGAAAACATCGACGACATCCGCGCCCGACGCGGCGACGACTTCGCCCAACGCGCCCTCGGCAGCCTCGCCGAAGTCCTCAAACGCCTCACCCGCTCGTCCGACTTCCTCGCCCACCTCGGCGGCGCCAAATTCTGCGTCATGCTCGTCGAATGCACCCTCGAGCAAGCGTTCCTCTACCTCAAACGCGTCCCCGGCACCATCGCCGTCTCCGACGGACACAACATCTTCGATGTCCCCGTCACCGCGCGAGTCCTCCAATACGACCTCCAGGCACTCTACGCCACCGACGTCCTCCACGACCTCGAAGAGGCGCGCCCCCTCCGCCGACGCGAACAGCCCCGCCCCGACGCGCTCGTCGCCTGACGCCGCGTTCACCACTGAAAAGTCGCAGCGTCGCCCACCCGGTGCAGCTTCAAGAAATTCGTCGTCCCCTGAGCGCGCACCGGAAGCCCCGCCACCACCACCACCTCGTCGCCCTCCTCCACGTATCCGCCCGCCAGCAGCGCCTCGTCCAGCGCCCGCAGCAACTCGTCCGTCGTGAGCACCGCCCTGCTCATCACCGGGACAACCCCCCGCGCCAGCGCCAGCCGCCGATACACCGCCTCCGCATGCGTCACACCGAAAATCGGCGCCTCCGGGTGCACCTTGCTCAGCAAGAGCGCCGAATACCCGCTCCGCGTGAAACAAGCGATGCCCCGCATATTCCGGTCCGATTCCACGATCCGCCGCGCCGCCAACGCGATCACCAAGGAGTGATCGTCCTCCTCCCCATCTCCCCCGGCCTCCGGCGCCCGCCCCATCACCGCCTCCGCCTGCCGCAGGATCCGATCCATCATCGCCACCGACTCCACCGGATACTTCCCCACCGCCGTCTCCTCGCTCAGCATCACCGCGTCCGAAAACTCCCAAGCCGCATGGGCCACGTCCGAGGCCTCCGCGCGCGTCGGTCGCGGCGCGTCCACCATCGATTCCAGCATCTGCGTCGCCGTGATCACCGGCACCATCTCGCGGCCCGCCGCTGCGATGATCCGCCGCTGCCAGACAGGCACCTCCTCCGGCGGCAGCTCCACCCCGAGGTCACCCCGCGCTACCATCACCCCGTCCGCCTCCGCCACGATCGCATCCAGGTTCGCCACCGCCCGCTTTCGCTCGATCTTCGCCACCACCGGGATATCGCCCCCGAGCGCCGCGATCGCCGCCCGCGTCGCCGCGATGTCCTCCGCGCCCTGCACGAAGCTCAGCGCCACATAGTCCACGCACTCCGCAACCGCCATCGGAAGAGCCTCCCGGTCCCGGTCCGTCAGCGCCGGCGCGGCCAGCACCGTCTCCGGAAAATGCACACCCCGGCGCGGCCCCAACTGCCCGCCCGCCACCACCTCGCAAACCAGGTCGGCCCCGTCACGCGCCACCACCCGCAGCTCGACCCGGCCGTCGTCCAACAAGATCCGCTCCCCCGGCACAACATCCTCCGTCAGCCGCTCGTAGCCGATCGTGAACCGCTCCTCCGTCCCCGCCACCGGCTCCGCCGTCACCCGCACCGTCGCCCCCGTCGCCAGCTCCAGGGCGCGGCCCCCCGCCGTCTCCCCCGTCCGAATCTTCGGCCCCGCAAGATCCAGCAGCACCGCGACCGGCCGGCCCTCCATCTTCGCCGCCTCCCGAACCAGCCGCACCCCCTCCCGATGCCAGTCCAACGTCCCGTGGCTCGTGTTCAGCCGCGCCACATCCATCCCCGCCCGGATCATCCCGCGGAGCACCTCCCGGTCGAACGAAGCCGGGCCCACCGTCGCCACAATCTTCGTCTTTCGCAGTGGCGCCACGTCCCGACTATACCAAGCCCTCGTTTCCAACTCGTCTACGAACCCCATCCCAAGCCGCGTATCCCTTCCACCGTGTCCGACCGTACCGCCCACCCTCCCATCCAACCGAACGGTACACTGGCAACGTGCCCCGCGAGTCGCTCCAGGCGCGCCAGTTCCTCTTCCTCACCGAAGAGCTCACCATGCGCGCGCTCGACCCCACCGTGCCCACCCCCTCCCGGCGGGTCATGTGGACCATCCTCCAACTCTCCTGGGGCGAACCCGCCTACCACATCGAACTCCAGCCCCAGCCCGCCCGCGGGCTCGTCGAGCTCGGCCTCCACTTCGAAGGTCCGCCCGAGGCCAACGACGCCCGTGCAGCGCTCGTCGCTGCCCACGCCGCCCCACTCATGGCCGCCCTCGGCCCCGCCTGGGAGCTCGAGGCGTGGACCGCCTCCTGGCGGCGCCTCCACCGCACCTACCCCATCGCCACCCTCACCCGCCCCCTCGCCGAAACCGTCGCAGCCGACCTCGCTCGCGCCATCCCCCTCCTTTACCCATTCTGCCTCCCCGAGCCCGATCCCCGCTTATCCCTAAACGCCGCCGCCGCTACCCTCGCCTCATGAAGCGACAGCTCCCCATCCTCCTCGTCGCAACCGCCGCGCTCCTCCTCGCAGCAGCCTGCGGCGACGACGATGCCGACGCCACCCCCACACCCAGCGGCACCCCAGCCGCTACATCCACTACCGCGCGCACTGTCACCCCCTCGCCGACCGCGCGCTCGGGCCCCATCGTCCTCCAAAGCCCCACCACCACCGCCACCGGCCTCCGCTACCAGGACATCGTCGTTGGCAGCGGTGCCACGCCCCAGCAAGGTCAACGCGTCACCGTCCACTACACCGGCTACTTCACCGACGGCCGAAAATTCGACAGCTCCCTCGATCGGAGCCAGCCCTTCACCTTCGTCCTCGGCGTCGGCCAGGTCATCGCCGGCTGGGACGAAGGCGTCGCAACCATGAAAGTCGGCGGCAAGCGCCTCCTCTACATCCCCGCCAAGCTCGCCTACGGCAGCCGCGGCCAGGGCCCAATCCCGCCCGACACCGACCTCGTCTTCGAAGTCGAACTGCTCGACGTCCGCTAATCGCGCCGCCCACCCGCCGGCGGCTCCCACGCCCGCACCACGCCCGCAGCAATGAGCGCCTCGATCTCCCTCGCATCCAACCCCAGCTCGCCGAGCACCTCCCGCGTATGCTGGCCGAGCGCCGGCGATGGCCGCCGCGTCCCCGTCTCCCCACCGCTCATCCGCAGTGGACTGTTCGCCATCACCACCGGCCCCACCACCGGGTGGTCGAACTCCCGCAGCAGCTCCATCGCCGCCACCTGCGGGTCATCGAACAGCTCCGCCGTGTACCGCACCGGACCGCACGGCACACCCGCCGCATCGAACGCCGCCACCCACTCCTCCGTCGTCCTCGTGCTCAACGTCGCCGCGATCAGCTCGTTCAACACCAGATTCTCCTCCGCCGAGAGCGCCTCCGTATCGAACTCGTCGCCCTCCACCCGCGGATCCTCCACACCAAGCACCCGCACCGCCGCGCGCCGCAGCCGATTGTTCAAACAAGCCAGCGCAATGTACGAATCCTTCGTCTCGTACACCTTGTAGTACGGATTGTTCCGGCGGCCCGTCTCGTGCCGCGTCGGCACCTCCCGCAGCGCCTCCTCCACCCGCCGGCCCTCCGCCCGCGCCCGCTCCATCGCCCCCAGCAGCTGCTCCCGCTGGGGGCGGTCCAGGCGCTCGATCGAGAACATCGGCCGATACTGCACCGCAATCCCCGCAGCGAACAGGCTCGTCTCGATCAGCTGACCGCGGCCCGTTCGCTCACGGTGGTAGAGCGCCGCCGCCGCCCCGTAGGCCAGAAACATCCCCGCCGCCAGGTCCGTCGGCGAAGTCGTGATGATCGGGTGCGGCAGCCCACCCGCCCCCTCGAACGCCATGATCCCCGTCATCGCCTGCGACACCAAGTCGAACCCCGGCCGATCCCGGTAGGGCCCCGCGCTCCCGAACGCCGTGTTCTGGCAATAGATCAGCCGCGGATTGAGCGCCGAAAGCGTCGCAAAATCCACCCCCAGGCGCTCCGCCACCCCGGGACGGTAGTTCGCCAGCAAGATATCGGCCGTCTTCACCAAACGGGCGAAAAGCTCTCGGCCCTCCGCCCGCTTCAGGTCGATCGAAATGCTCCGCTTCCCCTTGTTCACACCCATGAAGCCACGGCTCTCCCCAGGCGCCACCGGCGCCGTGTGCCGCCAAAAGTCCCCCAACGGTGGCTCCACCTTGATCACATCCGCCCCGAGGTCGGCCAGAAGCTCCCCGGCCAGCGGCCCCGCAATGTACTCGCTCAAGTCGAGCACCCGGATACCCTCGAACACCCCGCGGATGTCGTCCATCGCTCCTCGCTCTGCCCCCTCTCTCCTATCCGCGCGGCAGGCCGAGCCCCCGCGTCGCGATGATATTCCGGTTGATCTCCGAAGTCCCGGCCGCAATCGTCAGCGACACCGCCTGCAAAATCGCCATCGGCACCTGCCCATCCAGCGGAGCCCACTCGCCCCCGAGCAACTGACCGCGCAACCCCAGCGTCGTCAACGCCGTGCGAGCCATCCGCTGGTGCAGCTCCGTTCCGAACGTCTTCGCCATCGAAGCCTCGTAGTTCGGTACCAGCCCCTTGCTCTGCATCCACGCCACCCGGTACGACAGCAACCGCCCCACCGCGAACCCCAGCGCGATATCCGCCAGCGCCAGCCGAATCGCCGGGCGGTCATAGAGCGTCCCCTCACCGCCGTCCCGCGCTGGCGTCGCCTTCGCGTAGCCCACCACCTCCTCGAACGTCCGCAGCCCGCCGATCACCCGCCCGATACCCGAGCGCTCGAAATCCAGCGTCGCCGTCGAAACGTACCAGCCGCGGTTCACCTCGCCCACCACCATATCCACCGGCACCCGCACATCGTCGAAAAACACCTCGTTGAACCCCGCCTGCCCCGTCATCTGCACCAACGGCCGCACCGTAATACCTGGCAGCCGCATATCCACCAAAAAGTACGTAATCCCGCGATGCTTCGGAGCATCCGGGTCCGTCCGCGCAAGGAGAATCATGAAGTCCGCCCGCTGCGCATTCGATGTCCAAATCTTCTGCCCGTTGATCACCCAGCAGTCCCCGTCCCGCACCGCTCGCGTCTGCAGCGAAGCCAGGTCCGAACCCGAACCCGGCTCACTGAAGCCCTGGCACCACGTCACCTCGTCGCGCACGATCGCCGGCAGAAATCGGGCCTTCTGCTCCTCCGTACCGAAAAGAATGAGCGTCGGCCCCACGCGGTCCGCCCCCATCGTCTGCCCCGGCGCGCGGTGGTACGCCATCTCTTCGTTGTAGACCAGCTGACGCATGTGCGGCGCGCCCTGCCCGCCGTATTCCCGCGGCCACGACATCGTCAGCCAGCCCTTCGCCGCCAGCTTCTTCGTGAACGATTCACCCGCCTGCACCTTCGGCAGCTCCGCCTGGATGAACGCCCGCACCTCCCGTCGGAACGCCTCGTCCTCCGGCGAAAAGCGAAAATCCATCGCAGCCCACCTCGCCACGTTTGCGGAACTCTACCCCCGCGGGCAGGCAACCGTCAGCTCGCCAATCCTTTCATCAAATCTCCCCCCGGAGCCGCGGATCCGCCGCACGGTCAGCCTTCGCCAGCGCCTCCTCCACCAGCAGCTCGGCCCGCTGCCCCATCCCCTCGAACCCCTCGCCGACCGTCTCCCCCTTCAAATAGCGCGCGTGAATCCCCTCCACGATGACCGCCAACTTGTACTGCGCGAACACCTCGTACCACTCTATGGCCGAAACATCCCGCCCGCTCAATCGAGCGTACAAATCGATCAGCTCCCGCCGCGTATGAAAACCCGGCAGCGCCGTCGCCGCCGAAGCGATCCGCGCCGTAAAGTACGCCTGCGGGTCATCCGCCTCCCCCCAGTACACCAGCGTGTAGCCCAAATCCGTCAGCGGATCACCCAGCGTCGCCATCTCCCAATCGAGCACCGCCACCACCCGGCCCGGATCCTCCCGGTCCAACATCATGTTCCCGAGCCGATAGTCACCGTGCACGATCGTCGGCTTCGGTGAAACCGGGATGCTCGCCCGCAAGCGCCGAATCAACTCGTCGATCGCCGGCAGCGGCCGCGTCTCCGACCGCGCCCACTGCTCGCTCCAGCGCCGAACCTGCCGCTCCAGATACCCCTCCGGTCGCCCGAAATCACCGAGCCCCACCGCCTCGTAATCGATCGCATGGAGCTGCACCAACGTCTCGATCAACGCCCGCCCGATCGCCCGCCGCCGCTCCTCCGTCTCCGCATATCCCTCCGGAACCCGGTCCGCGATGATCACCCCCTCCCGGTACTCCATCACATAGAACGGATAATCGTTCACCGCCGGATCCTCGCACAGCGCGATCGGCGGCGGCGCCGGAAAGCCAGCCCGCTGCATCGCCCGCAGCACCCGGTACTCCCGCGCCATATCGTGCGCCGTCGGCAGCACATGCCCCAGGGGCGGCCGCCGCAGGACCCACACCTTCCCTCCCCCCTCCACACGGTACGTCAGATTCGAACGCCCGCCGCTGATGAGCGCGAACCGAAGCGGCACATCGCCGCCCGGCACATGCTCGGCGAAAAACTTCGAGACCGCCTCGTAGCGGATCCCGGCCGGTACCTCGTCCATCGATTCCTTCGTCATCGAACCGAAAAGTATACGCCCCTGCCCCTTGCACCGAAGCGCCACCGCAGCGAAGATCACAAAACTTGAAAACCTCGTAGATCTTCACAATGAACGATCATTTGAGAGATTTGGCCAAATTGGTCGTCTGCTCCTGGGAGACCGCCTCCGCCTCCACCGACGCCTTCCAGGCCGCCAACCGAGCAGCCGCTGCCCACACCGGAGCGATCGTCACCACCTGCCAGCGCATCGAAATCATCGCACTCGAACCCTGCCCACTCGCCTGCCCCGCCCAACGGACCGGACTCCCCGCCTTCCGCTACCTCGCCGCCCTCGCCGCCGGACTCCACTCCATCGCCCTCGGCGAACACGAAATCCTCGGACAGGTGCGGCGCGCCGCCGACGAAGCCCCGCCCCAGGTCGCCGCCATCCTCCACCGCGCCATCTCCGCAGCCCGGGCCTTTCGCCGCCAATACCCATCCGATGCCGATGCCGGGAGCCTCCTCCGCCTCGCCCTCCAGCGGCTCCCCACCCCCGCCTCCCTCCTCGTCGCCGGATCCGGGCCCACCGCCGCCGCCATCTGCCGCACAGGCCGCGCCCTCGGCATCCCCCGCATCACCCTCACCGCCCGCACCTGCCCACCCTGGCAGCCAGCCCGGTCCGATACCTGGCACCACCTCGGCGCCCTCCCCAGCCTCCCCAACCACGACCTCGCCGTCGTCGCCCTCGGCGGCGATGCCCCCGTCCTCCAACCCTCCACCATCCCCGCAACCGCCATCCTCGACCTCTCCACCCCGCGCCGCACCGACCCCGCCGACACCCGCGTCACCACCCTCGCCGACCTCCGCGAACTCGCAGCCTTCGAAGCCCGCGCCCCCCTCTTCACCGAACTCGACCGCCACATCGAGCGCGTCATCGCCCATTGGTCCGAAGATTCCGCCTCGCCCGTCGGTCGATTCCGCCGCGCCATCGAACTCCGCCGCCGCAGCGACCTCGAGCGAATCGCCCGCCGCCACCCCGAAATCCCCCGCCACGTCCTCGAAACCATCACCCGCAGCCTCGTCGCCCACCTCCTCCACGAACCCTCCCAACGCCTCCGAGCCCTCGACCCAGCCACCGCCCACGCCATCGTCGACCTCTTCGAACCCCAGGAGCAGCCATGACCGCACCGCCCGTCCTCAGCACCCACCACCCCGAAACCGCCGCCATCCTCGCCATCTCCGAAGACGGCATCGCCGGATTCCACGAGCGCCCCTTCGCCCTCATCGCCCACCGAGCCGGCCTCCCCGAACCTCTCGTCATCCAGCGCATCCGCGAGCTCCTCGAAGCCGGAGTCGTTCGCCGCGTCCGCCAGACCCTCGACACCGGCAGCCTCGCGCATGGCGCCCTCGTCGCCTGGAAAGTCCCCCCAGCCCTCCTCCACGACGCATTCGACACCCTCTTCCGCGACGACCCCTTCTCCGGCCACGTCGTCATCCGCTCCACCGATTCCGCCTTACCCGGCGCAGCCTTCCGCCTGTGGACCACCCTCAAAATCCCCCAGGGCTTCTCCCTCCAACGGCACGTCCAGGCCATGGCCGCCCGCATCGGCGCCGAAGACTGGCGCATCATGCCCGCCCGCTGCCTCTTCGCGCTCGGCGTCGGACACGTCCGCCGGAGGAGCCTCGCTCCCGGCGCCCGCGCCGAAACACCCGCGCGGCCCCGATACCCCCAGCTCGTTCGCCTCGAACCATTCGAGTGGCAGGCCCTTGCCGCGCTCAAAGCGCCCCTCGAGCCCTCCGAAATCACCGAGGAGCCTTGGCGCATCCGCTGCGACCGCCTCGGCCTCCCCTACCCCGCCTTCCTCCAGGCCGTCGCCCGCTTCCAAGCCAACGGCCTCGTCGCCCGCTTCTCCACCTTCCTCGAACACGTCAAAGAGCTCCCCACCGGCGAGCGCGTCACCCGCTACAACGCCCTCTTCCACTGGGCCGTCGAGCCCGGCCGAGAACTCGAGGCCGGCGCAGAAGTCGGCCGCCACCACATCATCACCCACGCCTACTGGCGCGAAGCAGGCCCCGAGTTCGGCAACGTCAACCTCATGGCCGTCGCCCACGGCACCCAAAAAGAGACCCTCCTCGCCCACAAAGCCGCCATCGACACCCACCTCGCCCAAGCCGGCATTCCCGTCCACTACACCACCCAATTCTGGGGCGGCCGCTCCGAAATCAAACCATCCGAAATCCTCCCCTCCGCCTACGAAGCCTTCTGTCGCAGCCACGGCATCGACCCCGACACCATGCGCGAGGACACCTGACCATGCACTACCGGCAACTCCACGGCACCCCCCTCACCCTCTCCGCCGTCGGCTTCGGCGTCTGGACCGTCGGCACCACCTGGTGGGGCATCACCGACCGCTCCGAAGGCATCCGGCTCCTCCGCCTCGCCTTCGACCTCGGCATCACCTTCTTCGATACCGGGAACACCTACGCCGACGGCGCCGCCGAGACCATCCTCGCCGACGCCCTCGGCGACCACCGCTCGGAGATCGTCATCGCCACCAAGTTCGGCTACGACCTCTCCGTCCCGCCACGCCCCAACCAGCAAGAACGCCCCCACGACTGGTCCCCCCAGCACATGCGCCGCTCACTCGAAGCCTCCCTCGAAAGGCTCCGCACCGACGTCATCGACTACTACCAGCTCCACAACCCACGCCTCGACGCCATCCAACGCGACGACCTCCTCGCCGCCCTCGAAGACGCCCGCCGCGAAGGACTCATCCGCGCCTACGGCGTCGCCCTCGGCCCCGCCTTCGACATGCGCCAGGCCGAAGAAGGCATCGCCGCCGTTCGCCGCGGCATGCCCGCCCAAATCATCTACAACATCCTCGAACAGGAACTCGGCGAACGCATCTTCCCCGTCGCCCGCCAACACGGCGTCGGCACCCTCGCCCGCGTCCCCCACGCCTCCGGCCTCCTCGATGGCACCGCCACCCGCGCTACCGAGTTCCCCCCCGGCGACCACCGCCGTTGGCGCATCGACACCCCCGAGAAACGCGCCCTCTGGGAAGAAGGAATCCGCCGCGCCAGCACCCTCGCCTTCCTCGCCCGCGACGGCCGCACCCTCGGCCAAGCCGCCATCCAGTTCATCCTCCGCGAGCCCACCATCGGCTCCGTCATCCCCAATATCTACGACGAAGCCGGCCTTCGCGAATTCGCCACCGCCTGCGAAGCGCCACCCCTCACCGACGACGAATACCGCACGGTCCAGCGGCTTCGCGCCGCCGGCTACCCCGAGCCCGAAGGAGCCACCCCATGAGCAGCGACCACGCCCCCGCCACCCCGCCCCAACGCCCCCGTGGCCCCATGGTCGAACTCGACCCATCCGGCCGCGTCAACCCCAAAGAACCCGACCGCGCCCGCCGACAATTCCTCAACTACGCCTTCTTCCGCCTCGACCCCGCCTTCCGCCGCCTCCCCCGCGAAGAGCGCTGCGCACTCCACCGCGAATACGTCGAAGTCCTCCACCGCTGGTCCCATCGCGACGACTTCATCCTCCGCACCTACACCCTCGAAGGCCTCCGCGCCGACGCCGATTTCATGCTCTGGCGCATCGCTCACGACCTCCGTCGCTTCAACGAAATGCAGCGCGAACTCGACGCCACCGCCATGGCCGGCTGGATCATCCCCGCCTACAGCTTCCTCTCCCTCCAAAAACGATCCCAGTACGTCAACCGCATCGAAGGCTCCGGCCATGGCGTCGAACTCCTGCCAGGCGAAGGCCAATTCCTCTTCGTCTACCCCTTCGTCAAAACGCGCGCCTGGTACGCCCTCAGCCCCCACGCCCGCCAAGGCATGATGGACGAACACATCCACGTCTCCGCACCCTTCAAAGGCGTCCGCCTCAACACCAGCTACAGCTACGGAATCGACGACCAAGAATTCGTCGTCGCCTTCGATTCCGACTACCCACAAGAATTCGTCGACCTCGTCGCCAGGCTCCGCTTCACCGAAGCCTCCCTCTACACCCAACGCGATACCCCCATGTTCACCTGCCTCAAAACCTCGCCCGAAACCATCTTCCAGCCCTGATCCGCACCGCTGAACGCGATGCAACGTGCCACAATGGACTCGATGCCAAATCTCACAGGACACGCGTGGCTCGTCGGCGCAGGCCCGGGCGACCCGGGCCTCCTCACCCTCGCCGGCCGCGAAGCCCTCCAGCAAGCCGACGTCGTCCTCTACGATGCCCTCATCGGGCCCGAGTTGCTCCAATTCGTCCGGCCCGGCGCCGAGCTCATCCCCGTCGGCAAGCGCGCCGGCGGCCATACCATGCCGCAAGCCGAGATCGACCGCCTCCTCGTCCACCACACCGCCGCCGGCCGACGCGTCGTCCGCCTCAAAGGCGGCGACCCCTTCGTCTTCGGACGCGGCGGAGAAGAAGCCCTCGCCCTCCACCAAGCCGGCCTGCCCTTCACCATCGTTCCCGGCGTCAGCTCCGCCATCGCCGTCCCCGCCGCCGCAGGCATCCCCGTCACCCACCGCGGCCTCGCCACCCGCTTCACCGTCCTCACCGGCGCCGAACGAACCGGCGAACCACCCGCAAACGTGCCCGGCCCCGCAGCGGCCGGCACCCTCGTCATCCTCATGGGCGCCGCTGCCCTCCCCCGCCTCGTCGAACGCCTCCTCGCCGCCGGATGGGCCCCCGATACCCCCGCAGCGGCCATCGCCAACGGCACCCTCCCCGACCAACGAACCATTTCCGCCCCCCTCGCCTCCATCGCCGAGCTCGCCGCCCAACTCCCCACCCCACTCATCACCGTCGTCGGCCCCGTTGTCTCCCTCGCCCAAAGCCTCGCGCCCGGCCGCTCCGGTCCACTCGCCGGTCGCACCGTCGTCGTCACCCGATCCCGAACCCAGAGCTCCACCCTCGGCGAAGCCCTCCGTAACCTCGGCGCCACCGTCGTCGAAGCCCCAGCCATCCGAGTCGAACTCCACCCCGAGCGGCTCATCGCCGACGAGCGCGCCGCCAGCCGCTGGGACTGGATCCTCTTCACCAGCCAAAACGCCGTCGCCGCCGTCTTCGCGGCCCTCCACGCCGCCGGACGCGACGCCCGCGCCTTCGGGAACACCCGCATCGCCGCCGTCGGCGAAGCCACCGCAGCCGCCCTCCGGGTCCACGGCATCCACCCCGACTTCCTCCCCACCCGTGCCACCACCGCGAGCCTCGCCGCCGAACTCCCCCGTGCCTCCGGAGCGCGAATCCTCCTCCCCATCTCCTCGCTCGCCGGTCCCGAACTCCAAGACGCCCTCCGCGCCCGCGGCGCACACGTCGAGCGCATCGATGCCTACGACACCCTCCCCGAGCCCCTCCCTCCCGCCCTCATCGTCCGCGTCCTCGATGCCGATGCCGTCACCTTCACCAGCGCCTCCACCGCCCGCTTCCTCCGCGCCGCACTCGGCGAATCCCCTCTGCCACCCACAGCACGGCTCGTCAGCATCGGCCCGGCAAC
>NZ_DAOUBJ010000074.1:0-23469 GCF_034432735.1 Tepidiforma sp.
TACCGACCCACCGCCGCCCAGCCAACCCACCCCGGTCGCCCCGCCACCAACATCCACCCCACCGCCCCATACCCCGACACCGCCCGCCGACGAACCCGCACCACCGCCCACACCCCACCCAACCGAACCGCCGCCAACCCCCACCCCAGCCAATCCCCTCCCCACCCCGCCACCACTTCCCCCACCCCCCGACGGGAGCATCGCCACCCCCCCAAGCGAATGAGCCGACCCAACCTCAGGGCAACGCACGCCCCGTACCCAGCCGCAGCACCATCACCTCGCCCCCATCCCGAAAACCGAAACGCTCGTACAACGAGCGGCTGCGCGACGTCGGCCAGAGAATCACCGAGTCCACCTCCGCCTCCCGGCAAGCATCCAAGACCGCCGAAAGGAGCGCCGCGCCAGCCCCACCCCCGCGCAGCTCGGGCACCACGAACAGACTCGTCACATACCCGTGGAGCTCCTCCTCCGGGCCAGGATTCGGCACCTTCTCGATCAGCTGCAGCCAGCCACACCCAACCGGCCCCCCATCGTCGTCCACCACCAGCCACGCCATCCAATGCCCCCCACTCGCCAGCCGTGGCTCCATCCACCCCTCCGCCCGAACCACGAAGTCGGCCAGCGGCTCGCTCGCCTGGCCCATCTCCGCCCGAAACAACCAGCGAAGCCGCGCGAGCGCCCCCGCGTCGCCTCGCCCGGCCCGGCGGACCCGCCAGCCCATCACCCCGACCGCCTACTCATCCTCGTCGAGCGAAAGCCGAACCCGATTGATCTCCTCCAGCACCCAAGCCACGAACCGCTCCGCCTGCTCCTGCGTCGGGCCCGTCGTTGCCCGCCCCAAGTGCTGCTTCAACGCCAGCCGCACCGGCATCAGGTTCTTCCGCAGCCGGAAAAACCAATACGAACCCTCCTGCTTGCTCACGAACTCGCCCGTATACGCGTACCGCAGCGCACGGACCGCATTCAGCACCGCATAACCAGGCGTCGCGTTCGCCACCGCCCAGCCCAACTCGTCGGCCATCGCCTCCAACACCCAGCTCCGCGGAATGATCGGGAACATCTCCTCCGGCGGCGGCCCAATGATCGCCCGCCCCTTCTCCCGCGCAACCGCATAGTGCAGCAGCAAGTCCGGGTCGCCCGGATGACCGTGCCCATCGACGAACGTCCGCGCCTCCGGCACCGTACACAGATGCAGCTCGAACGGCGGCGAATGACTCTCAACATCCAGCGACGCATCCGTCACGATGCTCAACTCCAGCCCCGAGCCCGGACACGGCATCTCCGGGTCCATCAACAGCTCGGCCACCTCCCGCTGCTCGTCCTTCGTCAACGGGCGCTCCACCACCGCCAGCATGTCGAAATCCGAACGCTGGTACTGGAACGCGCCCATCGTCGCCGAACCGTGCAAATACAGCCCGATCAGATTCTCACCCAACACCCGGTCCAGACGCCGCCCAACGTCCCGCGAAAACCCCATGATCTTCCGTTGCAAATGCATGCCCGCACCCTACCTCGTTGTGTGACGCTCCAGAAACTCCATCACCGCTCCGCCCGCTTCCTCGCGAAACTCGATGAAGAACCCGTGCCGCCCCCCTTCGACCAATCGTAGCTCCGCCCCCGGTATCCGGCTCGCCAGCAGCTCCGCATTCGCCGTCGGGTTGATCCGGTCCTGCGTCCCGTGGATCACCAGCACCGGCGCCCGGATCTCCGGGAGCCGCTCCCACGTATCGTGCGCCTGGCTCGCCTCATAGTGCAAGCGCCGGACATACGCAGGGAGAGGATTCCGTGCACGTTCGCGCAAAAACTCCAAATACTCCGGGTGCGCCGCCAACCACCCCGGGCTCACCATCTCCTCCGCCAAAAACCTCGCCGCCGCCTCCGGGTCCGCCGGCGGATTCCGCATCGCCTCGTCCACCTCCGGCGGCCGCCGCACCCCGTGGGCATCCCCGGGCGTCGTGCAGCCCAGCACCACCGCCCCCACCCGCTCCGCACCATCGATAGCCAGCCACTGGCAGATACGGCCGCCCATCGAAATGCCGTACACGTGCGCCCGCTCGATACCCAAATGGTCCAGGATGCCAATCGCGTCCGCCGCCAACAGCCGCGTCGTATACCGCGGCTCCGATGGCTTGTCGCTCCAACCCGTCCCCCGGTGGTCGTACACGATCACCTGAAAACGTCTCGCGAAATCCTCCAACACCGGGTCCCACCCATGGTGGTCGCTCCCCTGCCCCGCCACCAGGAGCAGCGGCTCCCCCTCGCCGTGCACCTCGAAATACAGCCGCACCCCGTTGCATACCGCGAACGGCATGCCCGAACCCTAGCGAATCGCCCCCCAGCACGCAATCTCGTTCACACCTCGACGAATGACCGAAATCAGGGAAATCGGTTGAACCACAACAGCCCCAGCGCCCCACCCGCCAGCACCAACACCCCGGCCAACGCTGCCCCCGCCCAGCTCACCTCCGTCCGCTCCTCCTCGTAGCCGATGCGATCCCCCAGGTCGCGATAAATGCTCTCCAGCTGGCTCGCACCAGGAGCCTGGAACGCGCGCCCGCCCGTCAGCTCCGCCACCGCCTGAAGCGTCTCCACATCCGGCGGAACGCGCACCGTCCGCTGCCGCCCCTGCGGATCCGTCACCACGGCCACCCCGTCCGGCGTCCCCAGCGCCACCGCATACACCGGCACGCCAGCATCCGCCGCCAGCTGCGCCGCATCCAACGGCTGGTACGTCCCCAGCGTATTCGCCCCATCCGAGAGCAACACGATCACCGCCGGCGCAGGCTCACCCTCCGCCCGAATCGGAGCCGCCGGATCCGCACCATCCGTCCCACCCCCCGCCATCGCCGCCCGCACCACCTCCACCGCCGTCGCCAACCCATCGCCCATCGCCGTCCCGCCCAGCGGCGTCAGCCGGTCGACCGCCGCGTACACCTGCTCCTTCTCCGTCGTCGGCGGCACGAGCACCGAAACCCCACTCGAGAAACTGATCAAACCGACACGAAACCCCCGCGGCAAGCGGTCCACCAACGTACGAGCCGCCTCCTTCGCCGCACCCATCCGCGTCGGCGCCACATCCGTCGCATTCATCGAGCCCGACACATCCGTCACCAGCACCACCGTCCCCTCCTGCTTCGGCGTCTTCGTCACCAACTGCGGACGCGCCAACGTCAACACCACCGCCGCAATCCCCAACAGATAGAGCACCGGCGGCACGTGCCGCCGCCAGCTCGGGCTCGCCTCCACCACGTTCGCCAGAAGCTCCAAGTTCGTGAACCGAGCCGCATAGACCACCCGCCGGCGCTGCACCAACACGTAAAGCCCGGCCAACAAGGGCACCAACCCCAGCCCGAGCAGCATCCACGGCCACAGAAACGTCATCCAGCCACCCCTTTCTCCAGCAGCCCAGTCGCAAATCGACGCAGCCAGTCGCCCGCCGTCGAGAGCACAATATGGCGCGCACCAGCCCTCGCGATCGCCCGCCCAACCTCGGCGCGCTCCGCCGCCGCTGCCGCCGCGAACCGCTCGCGCAACCTGCGCGAACCCGTGTCTACACGCAGCCGTCGGCCCGTCTCCGGATCCACGAGCCAGAGCTCCCCCACATCCGGCAGCTCTAGCTCGCGCGGATCACCGATCTCCACCGCCACCACATCGTGCCGACCGCACAGCTCCAGCAGTGGCCGTTCCCAGTCCCTCGGACCACGAAAGTCCGAAACGACCACCACCAGCCGCCCCCGCCCAGCCACCCGGTCCACCCTCCGTAGCGCCGCGCCAAGCGAAGCCACCGCCCCCGAGGCAGGCGGCTGTACCCGCAGCGCCAGCAACAACGCCAGCAGCCCCGCACGGCCCTGCGCCGGCCGCGAAAGCCGCTCCCGGGTACCATCGAAAAGATACGTGCCCAACGCGTTCCCATGGCGCGTCGCCACATGCCCCACCGCCAGCGCCACCCCCTCCGCCACATCGTACTTCCGCCGATCCGCCGTCCCGAACGACATCGACGGCGAAGCATCCAGCACCAGCCACGTCGTCAGCACCCGCTCGGCAACGTACTCCCGCACGTGCGGAACCAGCGTCCGCGCCGTCACGTTCCAATCGATGCGCCGCACGTCATCGCCCGGCACGTACTCCCGCACCTGAGCCAGCTCCGTCCCAGCCCCCAGCCCGTGCGAGCGAAAATCCCCCGCCAACAGGCTACTCACGCGCCTCCCCACCGAAACGTCCAACGCGCGCAACACCGCCTCTGGCATCGGGCCCGGGCCCGGCGCATCCGGAGTCGCCCGCCGCCAAAGCAACACGCTCATGCCGTCGCCCCGCTCGCCAGCTCGATCCGCGGCACCGGCACCGCCGCCAGCACGCCATCCAGAATCTGGTCGGCCGTCACCCCCTCGGCCAGCGCCTGGTACGTCAACACCATCCGGTGCCGCAGCACATCCCGCGCCAAGTCGTACACATCCCCCGGGAGCACATACGCCCGACCTCGCAGCAGCGCCACCGCTCGCGCCGCATGGACCAGATTGATGCTCCCCCGCGGACTCGACCCGAAGGCAATGTGCTCCTTGTGTCGCACCAGCCCGTACCGCTCCGGGTGCCGTGTCGCATTCGCCAACGCCACCGCATACTCCGCCACCGCCCGGTCCACGTACACCTCAGCCGTCAGCGCCTGGAACCGTGCCAACTCCTCCATCGGCAGCACCGTCCGCACCTCACCGACCGGGGCCAGCGAGCGCTGCACGATCGCCAACTCCTCCGCCTCGGCCGGATAATCCACCACCACCTTCATCATGAAGCGGTCCACCTGCGCCTCCGGCAACGGGTACGTCCCCTCCGACTCGATCGGGTTCTGCGTCGCCATCACCAAAAAGGGGTGTGGCACCCGGAACGTCTCCAGCCCGATCGTCACCTGCCGCTCCTGCATCACCTCCAGGAGCGCAGACTGCACCTTCGCCGGCGCACGGTTGATCTCGTCCGCGAGCAAAATGTTGCAGAACACCGGTCCCTTCTCCGCAACGAAAGCGCCCGTGTCCGGTCGGTAGATGCGCGTCCCCACTAGGTCGCCCGGGACCAGGTCCGGCGTGAACTGCACCCGGTGGAACGTCCCACCCAGCACCTCCGCCACCGTCTTCACGGTCAGCGTCTTCGCCAGCCCCGGCACCCCCTCGATCAGCAGATGCCCGTTCGCCAGCAGCGCCACCAGCACCCGCTCCAGCATCTGTTCCTGGCCCACGATCACCCGCTTGATTTCGAACATCGCCGCCTCGAAGACCGCATGCGCCCGCGCGGCCGCCTCCTGCCGCGACACATCGTTCCAACTCGTCACACGCACACCTCCCGGGCCTCGCGCCCTTGGCTCACCCCGCTACCGTGCCGCATCGCCCCACAAACGGCGGTAAAGCCCCCGCTCCCAGCTCCACCCCACCCGCAAACAAGCGCCCCTCCCGAATCGACCAGGAGGGGCGCCCCAGACTGCCGCACGAATCGGCCGTGTCAGGCGTGCAGAGCCGCCGCCACGTCCGCCAACCCGAGCGATTCCAGCTTCGCCTTCGAGGGCTTGCAGGTCTCCGTATCCCAGTCGCAGGCCTTCAAGAACTCCACTTCGAGCGTCTCCGTGTCGAGCTTGATGCCCTGCAGCGGGCCGGCGTGCGTCGCCTCCGTCGACTCGCCCGTCACCCGCGGCGGCACGTACCGCTTCCGCGGATTGCCGCCCTCGCGCACCTCGTACGCCATCCGCAGGTTCGCGATCCGTTCGCCTACCTGCATCATCTCGTCCAGGTCCATGTCCCAGCCCGTCACGGCGTTGAACCACGTCGGCATGTTCGCCGTGTTCGCCGCCATCATGATGAACTGGCACATCCCGCCCGCGTTCACCACGTGCATGTACTCGCTGGCGCCTTTGTGGTGCTCGCCGCGCCCACTGTACACCTTGTTGTCCGCCGGCGCCGGCGGAATCTTCCCCAGCCGCTTGTTCCCCTCGTACTGCGTGTGGCGCGCCGGTGTCGGGTCCAGCTTGTACGTCGTGTAGTACTCCGGCTGAAGCTTCGGGTCGTGCATCGGGAGCTCTTCCCCACCGATATGCATCGCGTACTTCTCCGCCCCACGCCCGATCTTCTCCGCCGCCACCTTCACCCCGTCAGCGAACACCGCTGCGATCCCGCGCCGCTCCCCCATCGCCTTCAAGAACGCGATCATCGCATCGGCATCGCCCCACCGCAGCTCGATCCCCTCCGTATCCTCCTTCGTGATGATCCCGTTCTCGTAACACTCGATCGCCATCGAAATCGCCCCGCCCGCGCTGATCACGTCGAAGCCGTACTCGTTGCACAGGTGGTTCGCGTAAATCAGCGCATCCGGATCCGCCACCAGATTCATCGTGCCGAACGCTGCCATCGCCTCGTACTCCGGCCGGTGCGTGTGGTGCGGATACGGATATTTCGGGTTCGTCGACTCCTTCGATTCCGCCCCACAGGCGATCGGACAACGCCAACAGCCGTACGACTTCTCCATTCGCGGGTTGATCTGCGAACCGCCATCGATCTGCTGCGCCTGCGGAAAATCCACAATCCCGACGCCGCCCCAGTTCTTCACCGGGCTGTCCCCATTCAGCGCCGACATCGCGGTAATCCCCGTCGTGCCGAAATTGTGGAAGAAATCCTTCAGCGGCTTCACGAACTGATCCAGATTCTCCCGGAGCATCTTGATCGTCTCCGGCGTCTGGCTGATCACCTTCCGCTCCGCCAGCACCACGACCGCCTTCAACCGCTTCGAACCCATCACCGCCCCGACGCCCGACCGCGCCGCCAGGCGGCCATGGTCGTTGCACACACCACTGATCAGCGAGAGATTCTCCCCCGCCGGACCGATGTTCGCCACGCTCGCACGCTTCCCGTGCCGGTCCTTCAGCGCCATCTCGCTTTCGATGGCGCCCATCCCCCACAGGTCGCTCGCGTCCCGCAGCTCGTACCGATCGTTATCGATCAGCAAGTAGACGGGCTTCTCCGACTTCCCGAAGAACATGATCCCGTCCCAGCCAGCGAGCTTCAGCACCCCGCCGAAGTCGCCACCACAGTTCGCATCCCCCCAACCGCCCGTCAGCGGGCTCTTGCACACCACCTGCCAGCGCTGCCCGAACAGGGGCGTCCCCGTCAGCAGCCCCGCGAACATCCCGAGCATATTCTCCGGGCCCAACGGGTCCGCACCCTTCGGAACCCGGTCCCAGAGCATCCGAGCCCCGATGCCGTACCCGCCCAGGTACTGCCGATAGAGCGATTCATCCGGGTGCTCCACCGTGATCTCACCCGTCGTGAGATTCACGTTCAGCATCTTGCCGTTGTAGCCCTTCTCCGCGAGGGCACCGTTGGTCGCTGTTGCTGTCGTCAACTCCCTTTGCCTCCCTGACGCTAGTTGCGCCTGCTGCGCCTTGCATCGTTGCCGGTTTCACGAACGCTCGCAATATGCTTATCCCGGCATATCGCCCCCTACCCGAGCCCGGCCGCCAGCCGGGCCACCTCCTCCTCGCCCACCCCCAACACCTCCAGCAGCACCTCCATCGAATGCTCCCCCAGGCACGGCGCCGGCCGCCGCGGCCCGCTCTCGTACCCACTGATCACGAACTGATGCCCCTCGTACGGCACCTGCCCCATCTCCGGATGCTCCAGCGGATGGAAAAACCGCCGATGCCCAAGCTGCGGATCCCGGAGCAAATCGCTCGACCGCTTCACGAACCCCGCCGCCACCCCCGCCCCCTGAAGTCGCTCCATCAGCGCCATACCGTCCCGCCCCGCCGTCCACCCCGCCACCAGCGCGTCCAGCTCCGCGCGACCCTCCAGCCGACCCGCCGCAGTCGCCCACCGCGCGTCCCACACCCACGCCTCGTCCACCACCGCCGCGAAGCGTTGCCACGCCGCGTCATCCTCCACCGCGATCGCGATCCACTCGTCCTCGCCCGCCACCGGATACGCGCCATGTGGTGCCATCCTCGGGTCCGCATTCCCAGCTCGCCGCGGAACCTTCCCGTTCACCTGGTACTCCACCAGCTCCGGCGCCAGAAAGTGCAGCGCAGCCTCCATCTGCGCCTGCTCGATGCGGCATCCCTCGCCCGTCCGCCTCCACCGGTCCACCGCAGCCATCACCGCCGTCGCCAAGAAGCGCGGTGCAATCGTATCCGTATACGCCGTGAATGGACCCGAAGGCGGCCGGTCGTCCCAGCCCGTCACCTCGTAGAACCCGCTGATCGCCGCCGCGTGATTACCATAACCCGCGAGCGGCGCGGCCGGCCCCGTCTGCCCCATCAAACACGTCGAAACGTAAATCACATCCGGGTTCAGCTCCTTCGCCGCCTCGTAACCCAGCCCCAGCGAATCCATCGTCCCCGGCGTGAACGACTCCAGCACCACATCCGCCCACCCGATCAGGCGCCTCGCGATCTCACGCCCCTCCTCAGTCTTCAGATTCACCGCAATCGAACGCTTCGACGTATTGAACGCCCCGAAAAACTGGCTCCGGTTCGGACCGAACACCCCGTCCTTGAACGGACCCGCAACCCGCAAACGGTCCGGCGGGCTCGCCGTCTCCACCCGGATCACATCGGCACCATGGTCGCCAAGGTACTTTCCCGTGATCGGCCCGACACCGATCCACGAAAAATCCGCCACCTTCAGCCCTGCGAACGGCAGCGTCCCCTCCGCCTCCCCGCCCACCGGCCTCCGCTCCTCCCGGTCCGTGATCGCATCCAGGCCTGTCACCTCCTCGACCCGCGTCCCGAACACCAGCGGATCGCACGCCGCCCGCACCCACGGGCCCGGCGCCCTCACCACCACCCCCGGCCGCACCTCCAACTCGCGCCAGTACTCCCGCGCCTTCAAGTGAACGAAGTCCAGAATCTCCGGCACCGTCGTCACCGGCGCGAACGTCACCCCGCTCTCCAGCCCGATCTCCAACAGCTCACGCTTCGTCCGCGTCTCGAGCCACCGCTGAAGCGCGTCCAACACCTCCTCGTACGAGTACCGGAGCGGCTCCCCGGCCAGCACCTTCATGTCGTACCGTGCCCACTCCTCACCCTCCAGCCACTCCTCCGGAACGATGCCGTCGCGCACCAGCCACCGCATCATCGGCACGAGCGTCGCCCCATTCCCCAGCACTACCACCTCCCCATCCTTCGCCCGGTACACCATCGGCAGCGTAATCGTCCCGAGCTGGAGCGCCGTCCCCGCCCGTTCGAAATCCTTCCCCTGAATGGCGTGCGCGATCATCGCCTGCAGCCCCGTCCAGAACACCGCAGCCTGCACCGAGACATCCACGAAGCGCCCCACCCCGGTCCGCTCCCGCAAATGATGCGCCACCATCGCCCCGACCGCACTCTCCGCCGCTGCATGATGCCAACATTGCGGCACCGAGACCCGCACCGGCGGCCGGTCAGGATCACCGTTCAACGCCATCATCCCGCCCATCGCCGCCAACACCAGGTCCGTCGTCCGATAGTCCGCGTACGGCCCGTCCTGCCCGAACGGCGTCGTCGCCACGTAAACCAACCCCGGATTCACCGCCCGCAGCTGCTCCCAACCCAACCCCTGTGCCGCCATCGCACCCGGCGGCGCGTTCTCGAACAGAAAATCCGCCGAGCGCACCAACTCCAAAAACCGCTCACGATCACCCGCTTCCCCAAGGTCCAACGCCACCCGGCGCTTCCCTCGGTTGAACACCGCATAGCGGAGGGCATCCGCAGGATCCGGCTCGAAGCCCGGCGGCTCCACCCGCACCACCTCCGCGCCCAGATTCGCCAGCATCAGCGGACCCAGCGCCGCCCGACTATCCGTCAGGTCGATGACACGGTAGGGGCTCGACATGCCCATCGACCCACCCCGCCCTCACTTCTCGAGCCGGTCGAGCCGGCCCATCAGCTTCTGGTCGATGGCAACGTGGCGCAAAAGCTCCCACCCCACGATCCCCACGCCAGCAACGATCCCGCCCGCTACCGCCAACCACCCCGTATCGTTCGCCGCCCCAATCCCGAGCAACACCGCGCCGACCCCTGCCACCAGTGCGCCAGCCGCCGAAGTCGCGTGCCCAGCCTCCTCCCGATGAACCCGGCTCACCCAGTCCCAGCCGTCCATGGGAACCTCCTCGATAGTCCGAATCGACCCGAACTATAGCAGCTCGCGCGGCCATCCGAACGATAACCCCACCAAAAAACGGGCCGCATGCGGCCCGTTTTTTTGGTTGCCCTCCGTCCGCCTAGTTCGCCGGCGCGTCCCACGTCACCACCGACGGTGCCGTCGGCCGCAGCGCGATGAAGTACGCCACCCCGGCCCGGAAGGTCGTGAAATCGTTCACCCTTGGGTCGTCGTCCGTTCCCGGGAAGTACCCGCCCCAGGTCTGGCTCGGCGCATCGAACAACCAGATCGCACCCACGAGCGACCCAATGTTCGTCGTCCCCTGCTGCGTCCCACCGATCGCGTCGCGGATCGGCTTGTTGTCCGCGCCCGTCCACACGATGAGCGTGAACGTCCGATACAACGAATACCGAATCGTCCCGGTCGAAGTGACCGTGAAGTTGTCCGCCGCGGTGTTCGCACTCGTCCCGCCAGCGTTCGTCACCCGCACGTCCACCACCCCCGGGGAGACGCCCGCAGGCACGGTCGCCGTAATCTGCGTGCCGCTCACCACCGTGAACGACGCTGCCACCCCTCCGAACGTCACCGAGGTCGCGCCCGTGAAGTTCGTCCCCGTGATCGTCACCGTCGTACCGACCGGCCCGCTCGTCGGCGAAACGCCCGTCACCGTCGGGACAGGCGTCCCCGTACACGTAAAGTCATCCGCCACCGTATTCGGGCTCGTCCCGCCTGGCGTCGTCACCCGCACGTCCACCACCCCCGCCCCCTGCGACGGAGCCACCGCCACCAACTGCGTCGGCGACACATACGCGAACGTCGCAGATACCGCCCCGAACACCACCGACGTCCCGCTCGAGGTGAACCCCGTGCCCGTGATCTGCACGGTGGTTATCCCGTTGCACGCCCCTTGCGACGGCGAGAGCGACGCGACCGTCGGCCCTGTCGTGTAGACAAAATCGTTCGCCGAACCAGTCGTCACGTTCGACCCGATCGGCGTCGTCACGATCACTTCCACCACCCCCGCGGCATGCGGCGGCGTCACGCACGTGATCACCGTCGCGCTCACCACCGTCAGCGACGTGCACGGGATGCCGTCGAAGGTCACCGATGTCGCACCCGTGAAATTCTGCCCGCTGATCGTCACCGTCGTGCCGCCCCCCACCGGCCCCGCCCCGGGGCTGATCGACGTGATGACCGGGATAATCGTCGAATCGCTGATCGTCAGCGTCGCCTGATTCGGCGTCCCCAGCACCGCGCCCCCCGTCGGGTTGCTCAGCTGGAGGACCACCGTCTCCGACCCCTCGGTCAGCGTGTCCGGGATCGGCGTCACCGTGAACGACTTGGATCCCGTCTCCCCGTTCGCCCAGCTCAGCGTGCCCGACACCGACGTGTAGTCCACCCCCGCAGTCGCCGTGCCCCCGGTCACCGAGGCGAAATCCACCGTCACCGCGCCCACCGAGCCACCCGTCCGCGTCACCGTAATCGTGATCGGCCCGCCGGCCTCCGTCCCCACGAACGTCGCCGAGCTGAACTGAATGCTCCCCGTCCCGTCGTCATCGGTGATCGTCAGCGTCGCCGTCGATTGACTGCCGAGTGTCGCCCCCGTCACGCCGCTCAGCTGCAAATTCACCGTCTCCGGGCCCTCGATCAACGTGTCCTGCAAAATCGGGATCGTGCAGAACTTCGTCGTCGAATCGCCATTCGCCCACGAAAGCGTCTGGTTCGTCACCGTCGTGTAGTCCGCACCCGCCGTCGCCGAACCACCGGCCACCGTGCTGCAGGCCACGCTCGCCGCGCCCGTGCTCCCGCCCGTCCGCGTCACCCCAATCGTGGCCGTTCCCACCCCCTCGCTCACCGAATAGGTCGCCTGCGAGAACTGCACCGTGCCCGTCCCGTCGTCATCCACGATCGTGACCGTGTGCTGAGTCGTCGTCCCCGCTCCTCCACCGAAGCCCGACGCACCCACCAAAGCCAACACGATCGTCTCGTTCGACTCCGTCACCGTATCCCCCACCACCGTCACCGTGCAGTTCTTCGGTCCGGAGTCCCCCGGATTGAACGTGATTGTCTGGTTCGAAAAGGAGTAGTCCGTCCCACTCCCCGTCGCTGTCGAGCCGCTCCCGAGCTGGCAGATCACGCTATCCGTCCCAGCCGTCGACCCGACCCGCACAACCGCCACCCCAACCACCTGGCTCCCGCTGTTCCCTTCCGTCACGCTCGTAGCCGCCGTTTGGAACGAATACTTCGGCGGCCCATCGTTATCGAGAATCGTCAGCGTGAACGCGTTCGGGCTGCCCACCACCCCGCCGCCAGTGACCGACTGAATTGTGAACACCACCGTTTTGTCGCCCGTCGTCGAATCGTCCGCCGTAGCCAGGCAGCCTCCGTACACGCCCGGGTCGATCGTTCGGTCCAGAACCCCCGGCAAAAACGTCACGTACATGCTGCCGAAACCCGATACATCCGCCGGGTTCCCAGACGTCAGCGCCACCTGCACCTGCTGCGTGCCCTGCGAGCCCCCGCTCCGGTGAATGTTGATACACGCCGCCTGGCCCTCCACGACCGAGCCGCTCGGAAGCGCAACCCCAGCCGTCGTCGCGAACGAAAACGACCCGTTCGTCGCCCCATCCGCGACCGTCAGCCTCGTCCCCAAAGCACCGGCCAGCAAAACCACCAAGACGAACAACAAGCTTCGCCGCACAAAATAGCCCGTATCGCTCACTCTTCCCATGTGCACACCTCCTGGAGCTTCTTGACGTCCGCCCGCCGCCATCGTGTTCCTGGCGCGCAGCTCGCCCTAACTCTACCCGCACTGTCAACCGCCGACACCAGCCTCCCGGGCCTGCTCCATCTCCACGGCACCACCATCACCACCCCGGCTCGACGCCGTCCGGCGCCTCGCCCCCGCCATGGACGATGCCCGCGTCGCCATCGCAACCCGAACCGTGGCACCAGTGGCCCTTCTCGCCCAGCACGCCCCATCGCCGCCGGACACCAGCTCCCTCCGCGCGCTCCCTCCCTCAATCCGCCACGAGAATCAGCGTCCCCGTCGTCGAAAGGCTCCCACCCGTGCCGTTCACGATGCACGAACGCGCGTTCACCTGCTTGCCGGGCAGCCCCGTCACCCCATCTTCGGCCGTCCGCGAGAGCTGACGGTAAGCCTCCACCAGCAACTGCATCCCGTACATCCCCGAGTGATTGAACGAAAGCCCACCCCCGTTCGTGTTGATCGGGAATTTGCCGCCCGGTCCAGCGCGCCCGTCCTTCCAAAGCAGGAATCCCTCCCCCCGCGGAGCGAGACCCAGCATCTCCGCCGTAATCCCAGCCGTTATCGTGAACGAGTCGTAGATCATCGCCATCTCCATGTCCTCCGGCCCCATCCCCGCCATCCGATACGCCGCCGCAGCCGAAGCGGCCGCCGAAGTCGCCGTGAAGTCCTCCATCTCGAGCATGTTCTGGTGGCCCATGCTCTCGCCCGCCCCCGCGATCCACACCGGCTTCGTCTTCACGCTCCGCGCGATCTCCGGCCGCGCCACCAGCACCGCCCCGCCGTAATCCGTCACCAGACAGCAGTGCAGCAGCGTCAGCGGCCAAGCGACCACGCGCGAATTCTGCACATCCTCCACCGTGATCGGCCCGCCGCCCGGATTCGTCTCCTTCGAAAACATGATCGCCCGCGGATTTAGCATCGCCCACTGCCGCGTCACCACCGCAATGTGCGCAAAATCCTCCGGCGTCGAACCGAACCGGTAGTTGTGTCGCGTCATCGCGTGCGCGTAATTCGAAGGCGCCCCCGCGACCCCATAGATCGCCTGGTGCTGCTGCCCCGGGTCCCACGGATCCGGGGCCCCGCGCGGCCGTCCCGTTCCCCGTCCCCCCGTCGCACGCGCCGACCATCCGTTCTCCCCGTGGCTGATGAGCGCGACATCGATGATGCCCGCGTGGATCGCCGCCAGCGCATGGTGCACATGCATCTCGAACGAACAGCCCCCCACCGACGTCGTATCGATGTACTTCGGATGGAGCCCCAAGTGTTCCGCCAGCTGGCTCGACCAGCCCGCACTGAACACCCCGTCGATCCGCGAAATCGGGATCCCCGTCTGTTCGCTCACGTTCTTGATCGCTTCGATATGGAGCTGAAGCGCCGTCTTCGGCGTCGATGGGTAGCCAATCTCGTCGGCCTCGGCCGCCCCGACGATCGCTGCCGCACGGGAAAGCGCGCTCGGCATCGCCTTACTCCTCCACCACGCGCCAGAACGGGATGCTCACCTCGTCCGTCGCGCGTTCGAACTCTACCCGCACCCTCGCCCCGATCCGGATCGTCTCCGGCCGCATCGGATCCACCCCGCGGAGCACCGTGAACATCCGGTCACCCTCGTGCAGGTCGATGTACGCCGTCACGAACGGCACCTCGTCCGCCCAGCCCCCGAAAGCACGATGCTGGACCGCGAACGTGTGAATCCGCCCCTCGCCCTTCGCCTCGATCCATTCGATCTCGCGCGAATGACAAAACGGGCAGAGCAACCTCGGGTACCAATGCACCCGGTTGCAGGTCGTGCAGCGCGGTAGCATCAGCCTCCCCGCGCGCGCACCCTCCCAGTACGCCCGATGAACCGGGTCGGGCTCCGGAATCGGCTTCGAATAGGCCATGTCGGTGGCGTACCCCTCCTTCGTTCCGGGCGCCAACCGGCCTGGCCGCGCCCGCGTCCTCGTAGCCCGCACGCTACGAACGCCCCCCACCACCGTCAACTATCCGGACGGCCAGCCAGCCGCCCCTAGCGCTGCACCCTCCCCCGCAACGCCAGCAGGGTGAGCGTCAGCGTTGTCACCGCCACGCCCGCCACCGCCGCGCCCCCCTTCGCCAGCGCCGCCGCATCCCACCCATCCGTCACCAACGAGCGCATCCCAACCAGGATGTAGGTAACCGGGTTAAGCTGCGCCACCACCTCCAGCCAGGTCGCGAAAACCTCCAGCGGCGCGAACGTCGGCGCCAAAAACAGCAGCGGAAAGAACAGGATGAACCCGGCCTGCGCCGCCTGCGGACTCCCCGTCTTCAGCGCAATCGCCACGCCAAACCCCGCATATGCCACCGTGAACGCGAACGTCGCCGCCAAGAGACACACCACCCCGAGCACGCCCGTCTCGAATTCCGAACCGTAGACCAACGCCACCACGACGATCAGCATCGCCAGCACCACTGCCTTCAGGCCGTCGGCCACCATTCGGCCGAGCACCAACGCCAGCCGCGGCGCCGCGGTCAGCGAAAGCTTCTCGAAATATCCCGACTGGATGTCCAGCGTCATCGCCAGCCCAGCCCCGCTCGCCACACCCGCCGCCCCCTGGAGCACCGCAACCGGCAGCTGAAACCCCTTGTAATCGGCCACCCCGAATGCCTCCGCCGCCACCGACCCCACCGCCCCAACCGTCACGAAATAGAAAAACAGCGGAATGAACATGTTCGCGAATTCGTCCGCCGGCTGCCGGGCAGACCGGCGCAGTGCCCGCAACGTCAAAAGCCAAGTCGCTTGGATCAGATTCACCGCGTGCCCCCTCGCTGCGTCCCCACAGGCGTCGGCACCTGCACCGCCTCCAGATGATGCCCCGTCACCTGCAAAAACACGTCGTCGAGTGTCGGCTGTTGCAACACCAGCGACTGGGCCGGCGCACCAGCGTCGTCGAGCGCCCGAACGATCGCCGCCACCGCGGCCGCTCCGTTCGCCAGATAGACCGCCACCTCGTTCCCCGTCCGCAGCACCCGCTGCACCCCCTCGAACCGGCCAAGCGTCGCCTCTCCGCGCATCGCTGCCGCCTCGTCCTCGAACGTCAGCGTCACCGCGTCCGCCCCGATGCTCGCCTTCAGCTCCGCCGGCGAACCAGCCGCCACGATCCGGCCGCGCTCCATGATCGCCACCGTGTGCGCCAGCCGGTCGGCCTCCTCCAAATACTGCGTCGTCAAGAAAAACGTCACCCCACGTTCCCGGTTCAACACCTCCACGTACCGCCACACCGCCTCGCGCGAAATCGGGTCGAGCCCCGTCGTCGGCTCATCGAGAAACACCACCCGCGGCTCGTTCACCAAGGCGCACGCCAGATCGAGCCGCCGTTTCATCCCGCCCGAATAGCCCTGCACCGGCCGGTCGGCCGCATCCGAAAGCCCTACCACCTCCAGCAACTGGTTCGCCCGCTCCCGCGCCGCCGCGGCACTCAACCCGAACAGCCGCCCCTGCAGCACCAGCAACTCGCGGCCAGTCTGCAACTCGTCCAGTCCCACCTCCTGGAGCGCCACCCCGACCCTTCGCCGCACGGCCGCCGGCTCGCGCTGCACATCCAACCCCGCCACCCGGGCAGTCCCCGCCGTCGGCTTCAGCAACGTCGTCAGCATCCGGACCGTCGTCGTCTTTCCCGAACCGTTCTGCCCGAGAAAGCCAAAAATCTGCCCCTCCTCCACCGCCAGGTCGATGCCATCGACCGCGCGGATGTCCGGACCAAAATGTTTCGTCAGCCCAATCGCCTCGATAGCCAGCAATCTGTCCCTCCAACGCCCCGGTGAGCAGGAGCGCACCATCGAGCGTAGCAGCCCGTCCCCGCAGCGTGGCGCTCCAGCCCACGCATTCCTGCCGACCCATGACAGCAGAAGAATCCGCTATGATGCCGCCCCGGCGTCCGCCGTCGGACAGCACTCAGAGGTCCTCCCCATGCCCCGTCTCCGCCAAGTCCCCAAAGCCGAAGCCGCTCCCGAAGCCCTCGCTGCCTACCAGCGCCTCTTCGGAGACCGCGACCCCGTCGCCGAGCCCGGCACCGCAACCGGTACCCCAGGCAACTGGTGGACCGTCTTCGCCCTCGTTCCCGACATCCTCGTCCACGCTCAGGACGGCTTCGCCCTCCTCGCCAGCCGCCGCCGGACGCTCACCCCCTTCCAGCGCGAACTCGCCCTCGTCCGCACCGGCTACCTCGGCGCCAGCCAGTTCGTCTACTCCCAACACTGCAAAGCCGCCCGCGCCGCCGGAATCCCAGAAGAAAAGCTCGCCGCCATCCCCGCCTGGCAGACCGCCGACATCTTCGACCCCTCCGAGCGCGCCATCCTCGCCTACACCGACGAACTCGTACTCCAGGACGGCCGCGTCCACGACGCCACCTTCGCCGCCCTCCGCCGAGCCCTCCCCGACGAAGCCATCCTCGAACTCTCCTACGCCGTTGGCACCTACCGCCTGCACGCAACCATCTGTCGCGCCCTTCGCCTCGAATACGACGATATCGAGGAGCGCATCGTCGAGGTCCCCGCACCCGGCCAGAGCGGCGCAATCGACGTCATGGGGCAAATCGCCCGGCAGTAGCCCCCGCCTAATCCGCCGCCCCACCCGCCGCGATGTGCGCCTGCCAATAATGGTTGCACTTCGCCACCACCGTGATCACGCTCTTCACCTCGTTCTTCAGGCGAAACGAAGGATGCGCCGGTACCAACAGCCGCTCCTCGTCGCAACGGGCGTCCACATTCTCCAGAATGATCGAAGCCGCCATCCAAGCAGCCATCTTCTTCGAGCGGCACGTCACCGCCAGCCAACCCGGCTCCGCCGGCTCCGAGAACAGCCCCGTCGTCTCGAAAATCCCCCGCCGGATCTCCGCGATCGCGTCGATCTCCGGATTCGCCGGTACCTCCAAAGGATTCTCCACCGCCCGCAACGCATCCTCCGCGCCCCGATGCGGCGGGCCCCCGTAGAGCGCCAGCTCGCAAAACCCCTGCCACATCGCACCCCAGTCCGGCCGCCCATCCTCGCGGAAAACGAACGGCGCCGAGCTCATACTCGCCGCCTTCGACGTCGGCGGCGCAACCAACCGCACCTCCCAGCCCCCTGCCTCCGCGAGCACGTCCAGCGTCGCCTCCAGCGCCGCCGACCTCGAACTCGCCAGCACCACCGGCGAACCGATGAACCCCGAGAACGACCGACACAACTCCTCCACATCCACCATCGCCTCCGTTGGAAACCCCTCGTGCACCAGCACCGCCAACGTCGGCCGCCCAAACCCGGCGCCCTCTCCTACGTCCGCGAAACTCGAAACTGCCTGCTCACTCATGCATCATATTTTGCAAGAACTTGCAGATGCAGAAAACTGCAGCAATCCCCGGAGGACCCAATGCCCCTCTACGACTACCACTGCAACCGTTGCGGGCTGGACTTCGAAGTCTCCCGCAGCATCAGGGACTCCGACGTCCCCGCCGATTGCCCAATGTGCAACATCGCCGCCCAGCGCGTCTTCACCCCACCCATGATGACCTTCACCCGCGGCGCTGCCCGCGAGTCCCTCCACAGCCCGCCTACCCCCTCCAGCTCCCGCTGGTCTCACCACGGCCATAGCCACGGCCCCGGCACGAAGCCCCACTCCCACTGAGGCACGCCACCCACGGTAGACTTCCCAGCGTGGACCCAACCCTTCGCGCCCGCCTCCAACGGATCGTCGGGCCCACCCACGTCATCCACGACCCCGAAACCCGCGCCTCCTACGAAACCGACTGGACCCGCCGCTTCAGCGGAACCGCCGCCTTCGTCGTTCGTCCGGCAGATACCAGCCAAGTCGCCCGCGTCCTCCAATGCTGCCGCGAAGCCGGTGTTCCCCTCGTGCCCCAGGGCGGCAACACCGGCCTCGTCGGCGGTAGCGTCCCCCGCTCCGGCGAAGGCGTCCTCTCGCTCCGCCGCCTCGACACCATCGAAGACTTCGACCCCGTCGCCGGCGAGGTCACCGTCGGAGCTGGCGTCACCCTCGAACGCCTCCAGCAGCACGTACGCCCTGCCGGCTGGGACGTCGGGGTCGACCTCGCCTCCCGCGCCTCCGCCACCATCGGAGGCATGGTCGCCACCAACGCCGGCGGCGTCCGCGTCATCCGCTATGGCCCCATGCGCCACCAGCTCATCGGGCTCGAAGCAGTCCTCGCCGATGGCGCGATCCTCTCCCGCCTTCCCGGCCTCCTCAAAGACAACACCGGCTACGACCTGCCAGGCCTTCTCGCCGGCAGCGAAGGCACCCTCGCCGTCATCACCCGCGTCCGCCTCCGCCTCATCCCCAACCGCCCCGCTAGGGCCGTCGCTCTCATCGGACTCCCCTCGGTCGCCGCAGCCCTCGAAATCGTCCGCGCCGTTCGTGCCGCCGCCCCCACCCTCGAAGCCGCAGAGGTCTTCTTCCCCGAAGGCCTCGCGCTCGTCCTGCGCCACACCGGCCTCCGTGCACCCTTCGCCCGACCCTACCCCTGCTACCTCCTGCTCGAATGCGCCGGTGCCACCGACCCAGCACCCGCACTCGCAGCCCTCCTCGAACCCCTCGTCGACCCAGCCGCCGCCCTCCTCGCCACCGACCGCCCCGACCGCGACCGCCTCTGGGCCTACCGCGAACGCCACACCGAAGCCATCTCCGCCGAAGGCATTCCCCACAAACTCGATGTTACCCTCCCCATCGGCCGCCTCGCCCAATTCGAACGAGAGGTCCGTTCACACCTCGCCGCCCTCGCCCCATCCGCCCGCCCGATCCTCTTCGGCCACGCCGGCGACGGCAACCTCCACGTCAACCTCCTCGGCCTCCCACCGGACGACGAAACAGCCGACGACGCCGTGCTCCGCCTCGTCGCCTCCCTCGGCGGCTCCATCAGCGCCGAACACGGCATCGGCATCGCCAAAAAACCCTGGCTCCACCTCACCCGCTCCCCCGCCGACCTCCACGCCATGCAGGCCATCAAACGCGCCCTCGACCCTGCCGGCATCCTCAATCCAGGCGTCATCTTCGACCTCGACCACACCGCCCCCGCCCCCGATCACTTGCCATAGAGCGGGGCATCCCCGCTCCCGGCACGCCGCCGAACTTCCCCCACCATCGCCCGTTCCCCCGCCGTTTCGTTCCAACCCCTCGCCCGGCGGGGCGCCAGCCGCGAACCCAGCGCACATGCCTCCCCACTCAGCCACGCGCCGAGCCCACCAACCCTTGCGCCAGCCCCAGCGCCTCCACCTTCGCCCCTTCCAGGTCCTCCACCTCCCGGTCCACCCGCGGCTCCGTAAAAACGAACACCACCCGCGCAACCGGCCTGCCGACCGCGCGCTCGGCAGCGAGCGCGTAGACCGCTCCCTGAAGCCGGTACCGCGCCATCGCCACCGCCACCTCCTCCGGGCCGCGCAGCGAGTCCGTCTTGTAGTCCACGATCACCAGCCCATCGGGCCCCTCGTAGACCAAATCGATGAACCCCTCGATCACCACGCCACCCACCTCCGCACCCACGTACACCTCCCGCCAGAACCGGCCGCTCGCCGCGGCAGCCCGCACCACCTCCGAACCGAGAGCCCGCTCCGCCAGCCGCTGGACCTCCTCGGCGCGATCCGCCACCCCCTCGGCCTCCGCATGCGCCAGCGCCGCAGCCTCCAGCCCCTCCCCCGTAGCGAGATCGATGCTCTGCAGCACAGCGTGCACAGCCCGCCCGATCGACGTGCCCGCCCGCCCCTTTCGCCACGGCTCCCCGGGCGGCGCCATCGTCTCCTCCCCCTCCTCCGGGACCTCCGGTGCCGCCGCCCGTGCCACCGCCGTACCGGCCACCACCGGCGCCTTCGCATACCGCGCCACCACCTCCTCCCGCCTCCGTAGCCACTCGTCACGCGGCGGCACCGCATGGAACCTCGCCACCTGCTCCTCCGAAACCTCACCCACCGCATCCCAATCCTGCCGCCCTAACTCCTCCCAGCTTCCCGCTGGCGCAACCTCCAACGCGGCCTCCACCTGGCTCGCGAGCGAACCCCCGTCCCGCCGCTTCGTCCGATAGAGCGAGACCGCCAGCGCCCTGGCAGCCCGCGTCACCGCCACGTACAACAGCCGCACATCCTCCGCCGACTGGTGAAACTCCTCCTCTTGTTCCAGCTCGGCCGCCCCCGCCGTCGCGAAGCCATCCTCCCTCCCCCCACAGCGCACCTCCGGCAGGCGCCCGCTCCCCTCCGGCGGCCAAAAAACCGAAACAGTCCGGTTCGGCCGCCCTTCCTTGCCCAAGCCCGTCACGAAAACCACCGGAAACTCCAGCCCCTTCGCCGCATGGATCGTCATGATCCGCACCGCGTCATCATCCGGCTCCGAGACAATCGCCTCGTTCACCTGGACCTCCTCCTCCCGCTGACGCTCCAGCCAGTCCACGAACTGCCGCAACGTCCCCACCGCACCCCGCACCGTCAGCGAGCGTGCCATCTCCGCCAGCAGCCGATACCGTCGCCACGCCTCCCGCGGCCTCGGGTCGCCCACCGCCACCAACAAGAGATGGCAGTCCCCTACCACCCGCTCGATCAGCCCCGCCGCGCTCATCCCCCAACGCTCCCGATGCCAAAGGGCCAGCCGTTCGAGCGCCCTCCGCACGCGCTCCGGGCTCTCGGCCGGCGGCGCAGCTTCGTACGTCCAACGTCCCCCGGCGCGAACATGCGCTGCCAACTCACCATCCTGGCAGGCAAAGAGCGGCGAACGCAGCGCCGCCACCAGCGCCACCTGGTCCGTCGGGTCGTCGATCGCCAACAGCACCGCCGCCAGGTCCCGTGCCTCCTCCGATGCGAACAGCAGCGAGCGACTCTCGATGCGGTACGGAATGCCGCGGTCCGCCAGCGCCCGCTCCAGAGCCCCCAGGGTCGTTCGCCGTGGAAGGAGAATCGTGATGTCCCCGAATCTCGTACCCCGCTCCTCCCCCGCCCAATTCTCCGCCCGCGCCCGGAGCACTCCGAGCGCCACGTCCCGCGCCTCCTCCTCGTCCACCTCCGCCGCCGACCGCTCCCGCATCCCGCCGAAAACCCGCACCGGCACCCCGACCGGCGCGTCCTCCCGCACATCCAGCGGCACCCACGGCGCCTGGTATCCCCCCGCGCCATCGCCCGCGAACAGGCGCCCGCAGACCGCATTCACCCAACGCACGATCGCCCGCGTCGAACGAAAATTCGTCGTCAGCTGCTCGTGCTCCGCATCGAAAGCGCCCTTCGCCGAAAGATAAATGCGGATGTCCGCCCGCCGAAAACGGTAAATCGATTGCTTCGGGTCCCCCACGAAAAAGAGCCGGCCCTGCGCCACCGAGGCCTCCTGCCAGGCACACACCTCCCCAGGTTCCCCCGCAATGAGCGCCGCCAGCTCCACCTGCAACGGATCCGTATCCTGGAACTCATCGACGAGCAGATAGGCGAACCGCCGGTGCAAAGCCCGGCGAACCTCCGCATCTCCGCGCAGCAGATCCACCGCCAGCACCAACAAATCGTGGAACGTCACCCGACCCGCCCGCCGTCGCTCCTCCGCATACTCCAGCGCGAACGCCTGAATCCTCGGCAAGAGTCGGGCCAGCGCCCACGAACGAATCTCCCCGAGCCAAGCCTCGTAGGCCTCCTTCACTCGTACCAGCGGCCTCCCCTTTCCCACCCCCGTCTTGAACCGCGGCGCCCGCGTCGCTAGCGTCAGCATCTCCACCAGCCGTCGCTCCCGCTCGCCACTGCCCGCAGCCAAGTACCGCCCATAGGCGGCCGCCAGCCGCTCCGCGAACGACCGCAACTCCTCGAGATGCGTCGCCAGCTGAGGAGTCGTAGCCTCCGGCTCGATGCCGTCCAGCAGCTCCAGCAGTGGAGGCTCCCAGTCCGGCTCCACCCTCGGAAGCTCGAAACCCCCCACGCGCAGCCGGTCCCAGTTCCGGGCGAACTCGCGGGCCAGCCCCCGCACGTGCCTTGGCTGCAACCTCAGCGTATACGCCAACGCTAGCGGCCCCCGCGCCCCCTCGTCGCTCTCCAGCGCGTCCAACAACCGCCGGAGCTGCTCCCGCAAATCGATCTCCTCCTCCGCCTCGTCGAGCACATCGAACTCCGGCGGCAGCCCCGCCTGCACCGGATACGAAGCAAGGATCCTCCGCGCGAACGCATGAATCGTCTGGAACGAGGCCCCATCCAGCCCCTCCGCCGCCCCCCGACATCGCCGCCGCGCCACATCGCCCCACGAAGCGAACGCCCCGCTCCCTTCAGCCGCCTCCTCCAGACGCTGCCGAACCCGGTCCGACAACTCCGCCGCCGCCTTCTCCGTAAACGTGATCGCCGCGATCTGCTCGACGCTCGCTCCCTCGGCAACCAGCCGCACGATCCGGTCGACCAGCGCCGTCGTCTTCCCCGCCCCGGCGCCCGCCTCCACGAACAGCGTCTCCCCCGTCGCACCCACCGCCCGCTCCCGAGCCGAGGCATCACGCAGCCCCATCTTCCCCCTCCCCATCCTTGCCCTCCACGACCACCGCAACGAACGCAGCCAGCCGCTCGTCCACCCGCAGCCGCTCCCAAAGACGGTCCCGTTCACCTCCGGGGCACACCCGGTCGAACGGGCAGAACTGGCAATTCGTCCA
>NZ_DAOUBJ010000075.1:0-4435 GCF_034432735.1 Tepidiforma sp.
TTCGTCCATCGCGCCTTCGGCGGTCTGGATCATCGAGATGCCGTCCTTGGCATTGCGGATGGCCTGGCTGGTGCCCCGGATCTGGGCACGCATCTTCTCCGAGATGCCAAGGCCGGCGGCATCGTCGGCAGCGCGGTTGATACGGTAGCCGCTGGAGAGCTTCTCCAACACCTTCCCCATCTTCGCAGCCGTGATGTTGAGGTTGCGCTGACCGTTCAAGGCAGCAACGTTCGTAACGATCGAAGACATCCTGCGTCTCCCCTTCTCGTACTCCCCCGGATCTCCCCGGGGCCTGCCCCGATGTGGATTTGGGCAGGTCTGACGCCTTGGTTATCGCTCCCGTCACGAACGATTCGGGGTGCAGAATAGGGGCCACCAGGGGTACACCGGTGACGAACACGTACCCACGGTGGACAGCGGGTGAACGAACCACCTCGCCGATCCCCCGAAAACGGCAACGGGGAGGTCACCTCAGGTGACCTCCCCGCACCGGGAGAGCGGCCTCGATCAGTCCGCGGATCAGCGCTGGAGGAGCTGCAACACCGCCTGCGGCGTCTGGTTCGCCTGCGCCAACACCGCCACCCCAGCCGACTGCAAAATATTCGAAGCAACCAGATCGCTCGAGAGCTCCGCGATATCCGCATCGCGGATCCGGCTCTCGCTCGCCGTCAGGTTCTCGACAGCCACCCCGAGGCTATTGATCGTGTGCTCCAGCCGATTCTGCGCCGCACCCAACGTGCCGCGCCGACTGTTCAACGTCTGAATCGCCCCGTCGAGCGCACTCATCAGGTTGTGCGCATCCTGAATCGTCTTCACCACCTGGTCGCCCAGCGTCGTGATCAGCCCGCTCGACCCGCCCAACTTGTACGCCGGCGAACCCAAGTTCTCGCTCAACATGCTCACGAACTCGAGCTGGAGCGTGTCCGGCACGTTCGCCCCGACTTGCAACGTCGAGACATTCCCCGTCCCCACGATCACCACCGTATTGTCCGTCGCCCCTGTCAGGTCCGAAATCACCTGGGCCGCCGTCCGCCCGGCTGGGCCGGTCTGCAGCGTGATGCTCACTCCTAGCTGATTGAAGTCCAGCGTCCGCGTCTCGTTCGGTGCCATGCCACTCACCGTCAGCGTCTGGGACGTGCCGTCCGCTCCCGTCAACGTCAGCTGCCCAGCGCCCGGCGAGGTGAACGTATACGTCTGCGGCCGCGCCGTCGTCGCCGTGATCGTCGTCGCCGTCAGACCGTTCACCGACAGGTTCGAATTGCCCCCCACCTGCATATCCGCCAGGAAACTCGACCACGAGTAGGCCGCAGGATCCGACGTAATCGTGAGCGTGAACCCATTGCTGAACACCACCGAGCCCCCCTGGCCCGCCGCGATCGTCGAGCCCGAGGCGAAGCCCGCCGCCGTCGCCACCAGCGCACCGCTCGCACTCCCGAGGCGCATCTCCAGCACACCGCCGTTGTTCACGAACACATAATCGCCCGCCGGCGCCGTCGCGAACGTCACCGTCCGCGTGCCACCCGAGGGAAGAGGGTCGCCACTCACCAAATGCGTCCCGCTCGCGCCAGCGTTCGCATAGCCGATCGTCTCCCCCTGAACGAGATTCGTCCCCGACACACCCGCCGCCATGCTCGAAAGCGCCCCCGTCAACACCTTCTGGCCATTGAACTCCGTGCTGTAGGCGATTCGGTCGATCTCCTTGCGCAGCTGGACGATCTCCTCGCCGATGCTCGTCCGCTCCGGTCCGTTGTCCGCGTACGTCCCGTTCGCCGCCTGCACCGCCAACTCCCGCATGCGCTGCAAAATCGCGTGCACCTCGTCCATCGCCCCCTCCGCCGTCTGGAGCATCGAGATCCCGTCCTGCGCATTGCGCAACGCCTGCTTGTTCCCGCGGATCTGCGCGCGCATCTTCTCGCTGATCGCCAGCCCCGCAGCATCGTCCGCTGCCCGATTGATCCGATACCCACTCGCCAGTTTCTCCAACGTCTTCCCCATCCGCAGGCCCGTCTTCGCCAAATTTCGCTGCCCGTTGATGGCACTCACGTTCGTCATGATGCGGGTCATCGTCGCCTCTCCTTCGCCGGCTCTCCACCGGAACCTTGGTGATGTCGCGCCCGGCGAGGTTGCCGCCCTCCCGGGCCACTACCGTGACAATCGGGTGAACAACGTGGACATTGAGTGACTGCCGCCCCACATCCCACCAAATTCAGGGTTTCGCCCTATGGCCCCCTCCCTCCAGCCATTCGCCCCCAGCGCACCCACGCCACCCGTGGCACACTGAACCCTAACCGCCGAACGGAGGGTCCCATGAAAACCACCGACGACTGGGTCGCGCGCCACGTCCCCAATACCCAGGAAGCCATCCGCGAGGCCCTCGACGTCCTCGACCGCTACGGCTACACCGCCGCCGACATCGACTTCCTCCTCTTCGAAGGCCAAACCACCGAGCACGACCCAGAACTCGAAACCGCCATCGGCCTCCTCGCCAGGCTCCGCGAAGCAGGCGTCAAAATCGCCTGAGCCCCTACCCTAACGCGCGCCGCAGCGCCGCCAGATTCTCCGCCACGCTCCGCTCCGCGTTGTAGACCGAGCTCCCGCACACCAACACCGTCGCCCCTGCCCGCGCACATTCCGCCGCGTTGTGCACCTTCACCCCACCATCGATCTCGATATCCGCGCCAAAACCCCCCGCATCCAGCAGGCGCCGAATCTGTGCCACCTTCTCCAGCTGCCGCCGAATCATCTCCTGCCCACCCCAACCCGGATTGATCGTCATCACCATCACCTGATCCACGTCCGGCAGCGACTCCTCGATCGCCGCCACCGGCGTCCCCGGGTTCAAGCAGACCCCCGCCTTCTTCCCCAGCCGATGGATCGCCTCCAGCGTCCGATTGATGTGCGGCGAAACCTCGATGTGCACATTGATGATGTCCGCCGTCTCCGCAAACTGCTCGATGAGCCGCTCAGGCTCGACCGTCATCAAATGAATATCGAAGGGCAGCCGCGTCACCTTCCGTAGCGCCTCCACCACCAACGCCCCGAACGTAATGTTCGGGACAAACCGCCCGTCCATCACATCCAAGTGGAGCATATCCGCCCCGCCCGCCTCAGCCGCCCGAACCTCATCCGCCAGCCGCCCAAAGTCCGCCGTCAAAATCGAAGGTGCAAGCTTTACGTGAGCCATCGCGCGCTATTCTACGGCCTCCGCACCGGCAGCTTATACTCTCTCGCATAGGCACCTGAACAGTTATGACCGTTCGCATCGTCACCGACTCCACCTGCGACCTCCCCAGCCACCTCGTGGCCGCCCACGACATCGTCGTCGTCCCCCTCACCGTCATCTTCGGCCAAGAAGCCCTCCAAGACGGCATCGACATCACACCCCCAGCCTTCTACGACCGCCTTCGCAATTCCACCCTCCTCCCCCGCACCAGCCAGCCCCCCGTCGAACGATTCCAACAGGCCTACCGAACCGCCGGCGCCGATGGCGCAGAAATCGTCTCCATCCACATCTCCTCCAAACTCTCCGGAACCCTCAACTCCGCCTCCGTCGCCCGCGAAACCCTCAAACACGACCTCCATATCGACCTCATCGACTCCTACAACGTCAGCCTCGGGCTCGGGCTCATCGTCCTCGAAGCAGCCCGTGCCGCCGCCCAAGGAGCCTCGCTCACCGAAGTCGTCGCCACCGCTCGCCGCGCCATGGACCGCGTCTCCGTCCACGTCGCCGTCGATACCCTCGAATACCTCCAGCGCGGCGGCCGCATCGGCCGGGCGCGCTCCCTGATCGGCTCCATCCTCAGCATCAAGCCCATCCTTACCGTCGACCAAGGCGAAGTCGCCCCATTCGAACGCGTCCGCACCCGTGCCCGCGCCCACGAGCGCATCCTCGAGCTCGCGTCCAGCATGCCCCGCGCAAAAGAGCTCTTCATCGCCCACGGCGACCTCCCCACAGAAGCCGAGGCCGCCCTCCTTCGCCTCCAACCCCACCTTCCCCACACCACCCTCCACACCGCCTACCTCGGCCCCGTCGTCGGCACGTACACCGGCCCCGGAGCCTTCGGCGTAGCCGCCCTCCAACGCGAATGACAGCCCCCCGCACCCTCGACCCCGTCCGCCTCCGTCGCCTGTTCGAACTCGAGCGCCAGAGCGGCTGCCGCAACACCGCCGTCCTCGGCGGCCTCGACCGCTTCCTCGTCCAGCTCCACGAAGATGGGCTCCTCCGCAATTCCCCCCTCGCCCCCGCCGCCCGCCGCCTCCCGCCCGGCGGCTACCGCTCCCTCCCACAACCAGAACGCGAACGCTGGGTAGCCGAAGTCCTCGCTGCCCTCGCCGATCCCAGCCCCGCCGCCACCGCCGCCACCCCGAAGCCCTCCGCCGCCAAAGCCCCCAAGCCCACCCCCAAACCACCCCTCCCCGCAGCCCCATCTCTCCG
>NZ_DAOUBJ010000076.1:0-2732 GCF_034432735.1 Tepidiforma sp.
GCTGGCTAGGGCGCGGCAGCTGACGGCCCCTCAATGAAGCCACCATCTTTCGATGGTGGAAACTGCTCACCGCCCGCTACCACCCCCAACCCCCGCCGGCGAATCTGAAAATACCACATCTTGCCCCCCACGCACCACCGCTTTCGAGCGGTCCCCCCGCCTACCCCTCCCACTGGCCAGCCTCCGCCACCAGAAGCGCCCAGCCCTCGCCCCCAGCAGCCCCGTCCAGATTCGATCGGCTGCCTGTTAAGGTCCGTGCAGGCGTTCGAGCGGTTCTCGTTCGATGCCTTCGTCAAGAGACCGCTCGAATGGCCTCCTACCCGCTCAGTATATCGCCGGACCACCCTGCGGGAACGATACTGGCCTCCCCAAGGTCCGGATCGGACAATGCCGATTCACCGCCGCCTCCCCAAGGTCGATGATCACCACGCTATCGTCCTCCCTGTCGATCAGATCGCGCAGCGCCCGCTGCATCCGCGTCAACTCCGGACCGGTCAGGTCGCACAAGTACACCGAATACTGCAGGCGCGTTCCCCACCCGAGCATCTCTTGGTACACCAAGCGGAGGCGGCGGTCGTCCGAAATGTCGTACGCCACCAGGTACCGTCGCCGCTGCATTGCCGTCTCCTTCCCTCGATTCCGCGTCGCTTCCGCGGCCGCCATCGCCCTGCCAGTCGCCATTCCGGCCGGGCCCGAAAGCGCTCAGCGCGTCTCGAACCCCACATAGGCCGGCACCTCGCCGAGCAACGCTGCCGCCAAAAACCGCAGCTGCAGGTCCAGAAGCCGCCGGTAACTCAATCGATATCCGAAGCGCGGATGCCGAACTTCTTGCTCGAGCCGCCGCTCGTAAACCCGCAGGAACTTCTTCCGCCCCTCGTCCGTCAGCGCGTAGCCGGCTCCGAGCTTCCGGATGTCCGCGGGTTCCACCTCCCCATTGTTCAGCGCCGTAATCACCACCGATTCCGCGATGAGCGGCCGGAACTCCTCGGCCATGTCCAGCGCCAAGGCCGGCCGGCCGAACTTCGAACGGTGATACAGCCCGCAATACGGATCGAAACCCACCGCCTGCGCCTGGACCGCCAGGTCCTTCGTCAGCAACGCATAAGCGAACGAAAGGAGCGCATTCACCGGGTCGCGCGGTGGCCGCCGGTTTCGACCGCGAAACAAGTCCGCGGGTTCGAAAGGAAGATCGCGCCGGAGCATCGCCGGGAAGGCCTGGAAATACACCCGCGCCGCGTACCCCTCCACACCGCGGAGACTGTCGATGTCCGGCGCCCGCCGTGCGAGGTTGGTCGCCTCCGCCAGCGCCGCGAGCGAACGCCCAACCTCCCACCGGCTGTTCCGCCGCAACAGCGTCCTCTGGTTTCGGATCTTCGCCACGACGAATGCCCGCGCGTACTCGAGCGCCTCGGCATCCCCCACGGTGAACTGGCGCCGTCGCAGGTCGATGTTCTTCCCCATCAGGCCGCTCGCCATCCCCAAAAAGCGCCCGCCGCGCGTCAGCCAGACGATCGGCGATTCTTGCGCCAGCAGCGCCTGGAGCGCCGATGTCGAAATCCACGCATTGCCGAAGGCGGCCACGTGGCTCACGTCGATCGCCCGAACCCGCGTCGGCTCCCCTTCCCGAGGCTGAACCACCAGATGGTTCGCCTCCTTCTTCAACTGCGTGCCCCCGCCGACCAGGTAGAGCGGCCGCGATGGCGGGTCGCGCGTGATCAACGTCCGCGGTCGCCCCGCGCGCCGCTGCAGCAACAAGTTCACCTCGTCCGGCATGCAGTGGTTCACCAGGACGCAGGCCGGGCATTTCGGGCTGTCGACCAACGGCGGTGGCGCCGCCGGCTCCGCGGCCGCCGCTCGTGCCCCCGCGATCACCTCCCGTACCCTCGCTTCCAGCTCCGGCGTGAGCGGCACGCTCACCCGCCGATTCGCCGCCGCGAAATAGATCACGCCCTCGTCGCAGGTATACCCCGCCTCCCGAAGCAAGAGCACCTGGAGCGCCACCTGCACCGCCTCGGGCTCCCACACGCCGCCCGGCACCGGAGCCGGCTCGCCCCGCTTGTAGTCGACCGGTCGCGCCCTCCCGCCCTCGAACTCCACCAGGTCCAGCTTTCCCGTCACCCCCAGCGCCGCGGAACTCAACTCCATCCCGCGTACGACCGTTCGCCCGCTCTCGTCCTCATCGGGAGCCACCCCGCTCGGAACGTCCACCCGGCGGTGCACGTCGCTCCCCTCGGCCGTGTAATCGTTCTCCGCCCACCACCCGCGGACCCACTCCAGGTAGAACAGCCGCGGACAGTAGACGAATTCGTTCAACATCCGGACCGGGAAGAGCGCACCATCCACCTCGCCCTGCGCCTCGTCCGCCGCCCCCGGCCCCTGGTCAGGCTCGAACCCATCCATACGATGACATTCGGCCGTGATCGCCCGGACATAAGATAATCCGCATCGTCAACGCCAACGTCACCGACCGAATGGAGCCGGCCGCCCGTCGGCGTCCGAATGGGGAGTGGAGCCGGCGCCGCCCCCGCCGGGTAGGCTATCCCCTGCCGCTTCTCCGGCCCGCGGCCGGCCAGAGCAGCCGTGCCGGCCCGATCGGGCCGTCGCCCTGAGATTCGGTCCGCCGCGAGGCGCCGAAGACCGCCGTCACGCCCAGGCCAGCCAAGGTGCGCGCTTCCGGGAGCACCAGCCGCCCCGGCCGCTCCTCGATCCGCAGCGCTGGGTGGTCGATGAGC
>NZ_DAOUBJ010000077.1:0-6873 GCF_034432735.1 Tepidiforma sp.
AGATCCGGCTTTCGAAGGCTGGGGACCCCACGAACGCCTGGCTGACCTTCGATCTGACCGCAAAGGCCACGCCGAATGGCTACCGGAATTTCTCGGTGACGAACACCGGGGCCAGCTCGCCCAACCCCTTCCAAAATAACGACCTCATTCTCTTCGAATTCACCAGAACCCCGGCGCCGGGGCCGCAGGGGCCAGCGGGGCCACAGGGGCCAGCGGGGCCGCAGGGGCCAGCGGGGCCACAGGGTCCAGCGGGGCCAGCGGGGCCGCAGGGGCCACAGGGGCCACAGGGGCCACAGGGGCCAGCCGGGAGCAGCAGCGTCTTTCCTTCGACCAACGTGTACACGTTCCCGGCGAACGGGCGGCTGACGATCGCCGATCCGAACGTCACGCCGAACAGCGTCATCCTGCTCCAGTACGTGAGCGGGAACCGCCAGCGCGAGCCCTACGTCGAGAGCGTCACGGTCGGGGAGTTCAAAGTTCGGGGCAGGCCCGGCGGCCAGTTCCGCTACGTCATCTTCAACTGAGGCGCGGCCCAACGGAGCGGCGCGGACGAAGCCGCCGAGCGAGGGGGCCGGCCATCGCGGGGGCGCCGTCCGAGCGCCGCTCGCCCGCGCGCGTAGGGGCTTGGCGCTGGCAGGCGACACTACCTGTCGCCGCGAACGAAGAAGCTCCGCGGACTCCACAGGCGCGGCCACGGAACGGCCGATCCGCTACTATCCCGGCGCACGCTTCGGGCGACGCTCGCCCGGCCTTCGCCTATCGCGAGGGGGCTACCGAGAGGAGGCACGATGGACTGGAACGAGGTGGAAACCGCCTTCGATATCCTCATCGAGGAGATCGAACTCGTCGTGAACGAGCTCCGCGAGTCGGGGGCCGAAGCGTTTCGTGCCGGAGACGATCGGAAGGCCAGGCAGACGCTGGATACGCTCCCCCAGCTGACCGAGTTTCGGGAGAGAGTCCGAGCGCTCCAGCGCGAATGGAAGAAGCTCACCGGAGGACGCATCGCCGCGCGAAAGGCAGCCACGCCACGAACCCAGGGCGCGAAGCTGCGGCGAGGTCTGCGCACGCAGGAAGACGAATTTCGCCGGCCGATCCTCGAGGCCCTGGTGGAGCTCGGCGGGAGCGCCCCCATTGGCGACGTCCTCGACAAGGTCGGTGCCAAGATGCGGGGGATTCTCAAGGAGCACGATTACGAGCCGCTCCGTTCGGCACCTCGGACTCCCCGCTGGAGAAATACCGCGCAATGGTGCCGAAACACCCTCGTCAAGGAGGGGCTGATGAAGCATGGCTCGCCTGAAGGGGTGTGGGAGATTACCGAGGAGGGGCGGCGGTGGCTCGCCGCGAGCGATTCGGCGTAGGGTGTGGGTCGGGCGTCGGGTGGGTCGGCGGGTGGGGGGCCTTTTCGGGGGTCGTGCTGGTGCACGGCAGCGGGGCGCGGCGAGGTCGACGGCCGAGCGTCGCCCGGCGTGGGCGCGGGGTCGGGACGGGCGGCTACACCGGCCGGCCGTCGGCGCCCGCCGGCTGCTCGATGCCGTAGCGCTCGCGCCAGGCGAGCCCCAAGAGGCCCGTCTTGCTCTGTCCGAGCAGCCGCTTGATCCCCGCCGGGTCGTGTTGGAAGACGCGGATGGCGCCCAGCCACTTGACGCTCTTGTACCCTTGAAGGAAGGGGACCACGAGCCGGAGCGGCCCACCGTACTCCTGCGCGAGCGGTTGTCCGTTCAGTCCCGTGACGAGGAGTGTGCGCGGGTCGCGGGCCATGCTCGCGGGCAGGGTTTCGAAGTAATGACCATCGCGCGACGAGAAGGCGAGGTACCCCTCCGGCGGCACCGCGAGGCCGACCGCATCCAGGTAATCGCATAGGCGCACGCCCTCCCACTCCACGACTTCGGACCAGTTGAAAATCGAACAGATGATGGGTGCTCGCATGCGCACGCGGGGGATATCGGCGCACTCGGACCAGCGCGAGGCGCGCGGCTGGCAATCCAAGCCGCAGAGGGTGAGCACGAGGGATCCGAGGTCCGCCGACTCCGGGATGGGGTAGAGGCTGATCACGGGCATGGGATCGGCCTCGAAATCGAGATGGGCGAACTTGTCGGCGAACTTCGGGGGACGTATCCCGTCGCGAATCATGATGGCAACCTCCTGGTACGGGTTCGAAGCGTCGCGTCAGCGGGGTGGCGAACGGTGTCGCACGGGATGAGCCGGCCCGCTGCGGGGATGGGGGCAATGGGGGGCGGCTTCATGGGCTTCATGACGGGAGGCCCGTGGTCGGCTCGGCGGCTTCGTCGATGGCCTCCGCTTCGGAGCGGTCGCCGCGCTCGAGCGCTTGGAGCAACGGTCGGAGCCGTTCCGGCAGCTCGCTCAGGGGGACGCCCGAGAGCACTTTGGAGGCCAACTGCGCGTTCTTGCCGAGCCGTCCGCCCAGGTAGACGTCGGCGGCGTCGACGATTTCGCCATCCACTTTGACGCGGGCCGCTTGGAAGCCGATATCGGCGATGTGGTGTTGGCCGCAGGCGTGGGGACAGCCGGACCAGTGCATGCGGAGCGGCCGGCCCTCGGGGAGGATGGTCTCGAGGCGCTCGGCGAGCTCGACCGCCCTGCCCTTGGTATCGATGAGGGAGAAGTGGCAGTAATCGTTGCCGGTGCAGGAGACGAGGCGCCGGAAGGCGGGCGCGGGAAACGGGGTATGCCGCTGGAGCAGCGGTTCGCCGAGGAGGGCTGCCACCTGCTCCTCGGGCACGTTGACGATGAGGATGTTCTGGTCCTGGGTGAGGCGGAGCTCGCCGCTGCCGTACCGCTCGGACAGGCGAGCGAAGGCGATGAGATCGTCGCCGGTGATGCGTCCGACGGGCACGACGCACCCGACGTAGCGGAGGCCTTCCTGCTTCTGGGGGCGCACGCCGAGGTGGTCGCCTCCGTAGGCGAACAGTTCGTCCCGGCCGGCGGGGGGGAGCGGCTGGCCAAGCCGACGCTCAACTTCGGCGCGAAAGCGGTCGACGCCCCAGGCCTCCACCAGCCATTTGAGCCGCGCCTGCTGCCGGTTCTCGCGCAGCCCCTCGTCGCGGAAGATGGCGAGGATGGTACGGCAGAGGGCGACCACCCCCTCCGGCGGAACGAAAGCGTCGAGCTCCCAAGAGAGATGGGTGGACTTGCCCCCCATCGCACCGCCGATGCGGACGTTGAAGCCGACGGCGCCTTCCCGGGTGGCCGGCGTCAACCCGATGTCGTGCGTCTGCGAAAGGGCGCAATCGTAACGGCAGCCGGCGATGCTGATATTGAACTTGCGCGGGAGGTTGCTGAACGCTTTGCGGCCAAGGATCTCCTCTTGGATCGCCCGTGCGACGGGCGAAGCGTCCAGCACCTCGGTGGGGTCGAGGCCGGCGATGGGGCATCCGGTCACGTTACGGACGTTGTCCATCCCCGTCTGGAGATAGCCGATGCCGAGCTCGTCGAGGGTCGCGAAGATGGCGGGGACATCTTCGATGCGGATCCAGCGGAGCTGGATGTTCTGGCGAGTGGTCAGGTCGGCCTTGCCGCGTCCGTAGCGGTTCGCGAGTTCGCCCAGGGCGGCCGCCTGACGGGCGGTGAGGATGCCGTTGGGGATGCGGAGCCGCATCATGAAGTAGCCCGGCGTCTGGCGCCGGTGAAAGAGGCCGTACCATTTCATCCGCTCCAGGTCATCGGCAGGGATGGCCTCGAAGCCGAGCCGGGCATAGCGGTGGATGTCGGGCAGGACATCCAAGCCGTCCTTGGCTTGTTTGATCTCCTCGATCTTGTTCCCCATACAGCTTCGCTCCGGTCGCTGGCGTTTGGGCTTCAAGGCTGAAGGGGGATTGTTTCTGGCCGGTGAGGAACGTGTTGCCCGGGGATTGCAGGTGGATGAAGACTGTTTGTCCGGCACTTCCCGGGCGTGGGCCGGCGTCGGAGATCGCGGGGCGCGGGGGCGGAGGGGCGGGGGCAGCGTGGGATCTCGTCGGATGGCATGGGAGGCCGCCGTCGCGGAGGCCGCGGCGTCGGGCCGTGCCCCGAGGGGAAGCTGCAGCCCCGTGCGGTGCGAGCTCGGGGGCAACCGTCGCTGGTGCGCCCGTGGTCGCGCAGATTCGGACTGCCGGGGCGTGGCGGGAGTGCCAGTTATGGCGCCGTTAGGCGCGGGCGGATGCTGCCGACGCGGTGGGCGGGAAGAAGCGCCGCCGGGCCCAGAGCGCGACGTAGACGAGTCCGACGAGAACCGGCACTTCGATGAGCGGGCCGACGACGCCGGCGAGCGCCTGCCCCGAGGCCACCCCGAACGTGCCGATGGCGACGGCGATCGCGAGCTCGAAGTTGTTGCCGGCAGCGGTGAAGGCCAGGGTCGTCGTCTTCGGATAATCGAGCCGCTGGGCCCGTCCCCACACGAACGCTACCGTCCACATGCATGCGAAATAGGCGAGGAGGGGTAGCGAAATCCGGACGACATCGAGCGGTTGGGAGGTGATGGTTTCGCCTTGGATGGCGAAGAGGATGACGACGGTGAAGAGCAGGCTGTAAAGGGCCCACGGCCCGATGCGGGGGAGGAACTGCTGCTCGTACCAGGCATCGCCCTTTCGGCGTCGGCCGATGAGGCTAGTGAGCGCACCGAGCAGGAGCGGTACGCCGAGGAAGATGAGCACGGAGCGGGCGATGTCCCAGAGCTCGAAGTCGATAGCGGTCTGTTCGAGCCCGAGCCACCCGGGGAGCGTCTCGAGGTAGAAGTAGCCCAAGAATGCGTAGGCGGCGACCTGGAAGATGGAGTTGAGCACGACGAGGACGGCTGCCGCTTCGGTATCGCCGCAGGCGAGCGAGTTCCAGATGAGGACCATCGCGATACAGCGGGCGAGCCCCACCAGGATGATGCCCGTCCGGAATTCGGGCAGGTCGGGCAGGAAGATCCAGGCGAGGGCGAACATGAGCGCCGGGCCGACCAGCCAGTTCAGCAAGAGTGACGAAACGAGCAGCGGGCGGTCGGTGGTGACATCGCGGATACGGTCGTAGCGGACTTTCGCGAGTACCGGGTACATCATGCCGAGGAGCCCGATGGCGATAGGTAGCGACGTCTGGTCGATCTTCACCCGGTCGAGCTGGTCGTTGAGGTCGGGAAAGACGCGGCCGAGGGCGAGGCCGACAGCCATCGCGAGGCCGATCCAGAGCGGGAGGAAGCGGTCGAGCGTGGAGAGCTGCCTCAGGATGGAGCTCTCGAACGTATCGGCGGAGGAGGATTGCACGGCGGCCTCCTTCGTGGTGTGCCGCATGATGGTACGGGGTCGCGTGTTAACCGCCCATTCACGGAAGGCGGGAACCGGCACGGCCGTCGCCGGGCGGCGGGCAGCGCGTTCGGCCTCTTCGCAGATGGGATGCCCTCGAGGGCCGTTGCGGGGGCGATCGGCGACGCCTGAATAGATGAACTATACAAGTCCTTCATTTCCAGGTTATGATGGGCCGCCGACCCACGGGAAAGTGGGAACCACGTTCTCCAGGAGCTCGTGTGAAAATCCTCGTCACCGAATTCATGAGCCTCGACGGCGTCGTCCAGGCGCCGGGCGCGCCGATCGCCGAGGTCGATGCCGGCTTCCCGCATGCCTACTGGATGACCCGCTACATGGACCCCGAGGTCATCGGCGGCGTGTTCGGCGAACTGAGTGCGCAGAGCGATGCGCTCCTCCAGGGGCGCCATACCTATCTCATGTCGGCCTCTGCCTGGCCCTCGCAATCCGGCTTTCCCTTCGCCGACTGGATCAATCGCGTCCAGAAGTACGTCGTTTCCGATACCCTCAGCGAGGACGCGATCACCTGGCAGCCGACCACGATCATCCGGGGCAAGGACTTCCTCGCGACGGTGCGGGATCTACGCCAACAGCCGGGAGGGTATGTCTACATCTACGGGAGCCGCGCCATGGTGCAATCGCTCCTCGCCGCCGACCTCGTCGACGAACTGGTACTGACTATGGTGCCCGTCGTCTTCGGGACCGGCACGAAGCTCTTCCCCGCCCTGGCGGAGCCGCTCACGTTCGACCTCGTCTCGACGGCCCGCGCATCGACCGGTGCCCAGATTTTCCGCTACGCGCGGGTCCGCTGATTCGAAGGGAGGATGCGATGGGCGTGTTGGTCTTCGCGCTGAACCTTACCTTGGACGGTTGCATCGACCATCGGGAGGGAGTGGCCGACGAAGTAACCCACGCCTGGTATACCGCCCTCCTCGACGAATTCGGGGCCTTGCTCTGGGGCAGGGTGACCTACGAGATGATGGAAAGCTACTGGCCCGCCGTAGCCCGGGGGGAGCTCGCTGCCCCGCCCGCGATGGAGGCGTGGGCCCGCAAGCTGGAAGCGATGCCGAAGTACGTCGTCTCGTCGCGCCGGGCCACCTTTCCCTGGGCTAACAGCTATCACCTCGCGGGCGACCTGCGCGCATCGGTGCAGCGGCTGAAGGAGGCGACGCCGAACGGTATCCTCGTCGGCAGCGCTACGCTCGGGGCGGCGCTGGATGCCCTCGACCTGATCGATGAGTACCGCTTTCTGGTGCACCCCCGGATCGCAGGACATGGTCCGAGGCTGTTCGACGGGTCGTTGGGGGAGGCGCGCCACCTCGACCTCGTTTCGGCAGCGCCGCTCCCCAACGGGACGGTGGCCCTGCGGTACCGGCGCTCCCGCGGCGGCTAGCTGGCGAGGCCATCGCCGGGCCGGTGATACACTCGGCAACGAAATCCGCGCCCTCCACCGCCTCTGGGCATTGACCACTCGCATGGGTCGCGGGCGCTCGTTAGCTGGACCTCTCCTTGGCTCGCCTCAGCAAATACTCTCTCAGCGCGACCGCCTGGTTGTATTCGGTATCCCGAGGGGAAAACAACAGTGTCACTCGCC
>NZ_DAOUBJ010000078.1:0-7539 GCF_034432735.1 Tepidiforma sp.
CCCCCGCCCGCGGAGCCAACCGCAGCGCGCCAACCAACCCAGAATCCACTACCATCCCGCCTATGCAGCCAAGCCCCCACCCACCGATCGACTGGCAGGCCTTCGCCGACGAAGCCATCGACCTCCTCTGCCGCTTCATCCGGATCGATACCTCCAATCCGCCCGGCAACGAACGCCTCGCCTGCGACTTCCTCGGCGCCATCCTCCAGCGCGAAGGCATCCCCTTCCAGCTCTACGACGCCGGCAACGACCGCGTCTCCCTCCGCGCCGTCCTCCCCGGCGACGGATCCAAACGCCCCTTCATGCTCCTCAACCACACCGACGTCGTCCCCGTCGAACGCGAATTCTGGGACGAAGACCCCTTCGCCGGCACCATCCGCGACGGATACATCTGGGGGCGCGGCGCCCTCGATATGAAAGGCCTCGGCATCGCCCAACTCCTCACCTTCCTCACCCTCCATCGCCTCCGCATCCCCCTCGCGCGCGACGTCATCTTCTTCGCCCAAGCCGACGAAGAAGCCGGCAGCGAATACGGCATGCGCTACATCCTGCGCGAACACCCGGAAACCATCGACGCCGAGTACATCATCAACGAAGGCGGCGGCGGCACCACCGAACTCTTCGGCGTCGAGCGGCCCGTCTACTCCATCGCCGTCGCCGAAAAAGGGCCCCTCTGGCTCCGCCTCGTCACCGAAGGCCTGCCCGGCCACGGCTCCATCCCCCACGACGACAACGCCCTCGACCGCCTCGTCCGCGCCCTCCACCGCATCCAGCAATGGGAACGCCCCCTCACCGTCTCACCCGTGCTCGAAGAATACTTCCGTCGCCTCGCCCGGGCCGGCATCTACCGGGGCGACCCCACCCCCGAGGGCCTCGCCGCCCGCGCCGCCGAAGACCCCCGCATCCGTGCCATGCTCACCGACACCATCAGCACCACCACCGCCCGCGCCGGCATCAAGCACAACGTCATCCCCGCCCGCGCCGAGGCCACCCTCGATATCCGCCTCCTCCCCGGCGTCGATCCCGCCGAATTCCAGGCCCAACTCGAACGCATCATCGACGACCCGCGCGTCCGCATCGAACCCGTCCACATCCGCTCCTCCGCTGCCAGCCCCTTCGACACCGAACTCTTCCACTGCATCGAATCCGTCATCCGCGAATTCACCGAAGAAGCCGTCGTCGTCCCCGGCATGACCCTCGGCTTCACCGACAGCGCCGAGACCCGCAACCGCGGCATCGTCTCCTACGGCTTCTCCAGCGGCCTCACCACCCCCGAAGTCGCCCGCGGCGTCCACGGCCACAACGAGCGCGTCAGCATCGAAGCCTTCACCCTCAACTGCCGCATGCTCTGGGAAGTCACCCTCCGAATGTGCGCCGCCCGACCTGCCACCTAGGCCACGCCTCCCGATCGCCCCGCCGATCGCCTACCATGCGCCCATGACCACCCCAGCCGCCCGCACCTACCCCGGCGGCCTCGGCGAGCTCGATTTCGTCGAAGCCTACGCCCGCTCCGCCCTCAAAAAGCCCGAAGCCGCCGCCGATGCCGCGCTCGGCCGGCTTGTCTTCGCCGAAGCTGGCGACCGCGCCATCCTCGCCGGGCTCATCGCCATGGAGCTCGCCGAGGCCTGCCGCCGCCTCGTCGCCGTCTACCGAGCCCTCGCCGACCGCACCCGGCCCGTCGCCCAACGCCTCCTCCAGCCCCTGCCCGGCGTCAGCGAATGGAACCAGTTCGTCCAGGACGCAGCCACCCTCTCCCCCGAACAGATCGTCCGCCACCTCTACCTCGGCGACGACGCGCTCGAATGGGCCCGCCTTCTCCGCGGCCAACCCGACCTCGCCGACCTGGCCGCCCTCGTCGCCGCCGCCGAAACCGGCAACCCCATGCTCCTCATCCCCGACCTCGCCCGCCGCAAAGTCGCCGAAACCATCTGGCTCGGGGGCATCGACGCAGCGGACCAGCCCATCGCCTCCTCCTTCGCAGCCGACGAATCCAGCGCCACCGCCCTCGCCGACCTCACCGCCGACCTCGCCGGCATCGCCCGGGGATTCCTCCTCTCCTACGTCAACGCCCGGCGGAGCGCCGGAAGGCCACCCAGCGAGGCATGAGCGCCTGGCAGCCCGGCCCCCGCAACGCCATTACCGACGTCCCCGGCATCCGCGTCGGCCACTACACCGACCGACGCGCCGCCACCGGCTGTACCGTCATCCTCTGCCCAACCGCCCAGGCCGCCGCCGTCGACGCCCGCGGAGGCGCACCCGGTACCCGCGAAACCGACGTTCTCGGCCTCGCCAACCTCGTCCGCACCTGCCATGCCATCCTCTTCGCCGGCGGCAGCGCCTTCGGACTCGCCGCCGCCGAGGGCGTCATGCGCTGGTGCAGCGAACACGGCATCGGCGTCCCGACCACCAAGCGCCCCGTCCCCATCGTCCCCGCCGCCGTCATCTACGACCTCACCATCGGCGACCCATACGCCTTCCCCGGTGCCCACGAAGGCTACCTCGCGGCCGTCCGCGCGCGGCGCGGCACCGTCGCCGAAGGCTCCACCGGAGCCGGCACCGGAGCGACCATCGCCAAACTCCTCGGCCCCGAGCGAGCCCTCAAAGGCGGCCTCGGCACCGCCAGCCTCACCGGGCCCCGCGGCTTCATCGTCGGCGCCCTCGTCGTCACCAACGCCCTCGGCTCCATCTACGACCCAGCCACCGGCGAATGCCTCGCCGCACCTCGCGGCGACCGACCGGGCGAATTCCTCACCCTCCCCGACACCCTCGCGCGCCGCACCGTCGCCATGGACCCCCTCCTCGCCGCCCCCACCCAGGATCCCCGAACCGCACCCCCGAGCGCCCTCGAAAACACCACCCTCATGTGCATCGCCACCAACGCCCGCCTCGCCCCCGAAGACCTCCAACGGCTCGCCATCCACGCCCACGACGGCTTCGCCCGCTGCGTCGTTCCTGCCCACACCCGCGGCGATGGCGACATCGCCTTCGCCCTCTCCACCGGCGAATGTCCAGCCACCGGCGACGACCTCTACCTCCTCGGCACCCTCACCTCCGCCGTCGTCGAAACCGCCATCCTCCGCGCCATCCGCCTCGCCCGCGGCACCAAACAGGTGCCCGCCGCCAACGAATGGCGGCCCGCCCCCGCCTGACCCCACCCCATCCGCCATCGCACCGCTATCCTTTCCCCGTGCCTACCCACCTCCTCGTCGTCCGCCACGCCCAAACCTACGGCAACGTCGAAGGTCGCTTCTGCGGCCACTCCGAAACCGACCTCACCCCCCTCGGCATCGCCCAGGCCCGCGCCCTCGGCCACCGCCTCCGCGGCCAGCAGTTCGACGCCGCAGCTTCGTCCGACCTCCACCGAGCCATCCAGACCGCCCGCCACGCGCTCGAATACCACCCCACCCCCATCGACCCCATCCCCGACCCCCGCCTCCGCGAAATGCACTACGGCGAATGGGAAGGCAAGCCCGCCAGCGACATCGTCAAGACCCAGGCCCCCCTCCTCGGCGACTTCTTCGCCGGGCGCCGCTACGCCGCACCCGGCGGCGAAACCACCAGCCAGCTCCGCGAGCGTATGGCCACCGCCATCCGCGACCTCGTCGCACGCTACAACGGCGGCCGCCTCCTCGTCGTCTCCCACGGCAACGCCATCGCCGCCCTCCTCGCCGAACTCCTCGGCGTCCCGCTCGAACGAACCTGGACGTTCGCCGTCGCCAACACCTCCATCACGCGGCTCACCATCGGCCGCAGCGGACGCGTCGTGCTCGCCGGCTTCAACGACACCTCCCACCTAGAAGGAGTCGAACTCCCCGACCCCGAAGCCGCCTCCTAAGCGCTAGCCAGCGCCGGCAGATCCTGCCGCGGCACCATCCCCTCCAAAATCCGCTCCAGCGCCATCGTGTGGCTGCAAACCGACCACTGCGAGAAAAAGTCGCAATTGCAATGCCAGCGGCCATCGACGAGCGAGACATCGTGGTCGCTGTTCTCCCCATGGAACGTCACCCGCAGGTTCTCCACCTGCATCCGGAAACGCTCCTGCGCATACACCCTCGCCTTCTCGATCTTGCCAATCAGGCTGGACTGCATATCACCCCTCCTTCGAGAAGCACGAACGGCGGCACCTTTCGGCGCCGCCGTCATCGTCGATGGATGCCAACGAACACATCCATACGGCCGCACCCTACGCGTTCGTCGCTCCGCCTGTCAACGAATTTTCACACTTCCCGCACACAACCCCTCACCCCTTCCGCCGCACCGGCAACTCCCCACCCAGCCAATCCTCCGCCCGCATGAAAAACGGCTCCCGACCGTGGATCTCCGGCGGAACGATCACCCCCGCATCCCGCGTCAGGATATTCGCCACCACCCGCAACCCCTCCTGCCGCTTCGGATTCCACCGGAACGTGTCCACGCTCAGGATGATCGGCACCACCAGCCCCTCCGGCGCATCGAACCAGAGAAAGAACGGATTCGTCTCCTCGTTCGCCGGCCGTGAAGGATCGAAATCCGGGTTCTTCTCCGCGAACCGCGTCACCCCCGCGATGTACCCCTTCCCGAACGCCGAGTGGAACCACATCACCTGTGCCGCGCCGTACTTCGTCGTCACCTTCCGGCGGGCCACCTCGAACGCCTCCGCCTCGCTCGCGCACGGCAGCTTCCCCTTCATCCGCCAAAGGTGGAACTCCCGCGCGAACGCCGTCTTCGAAAGCGGAATGCGCACCACCGCCCGCTCGCTCGACGGCAGCGTCACCGGCATCGGCTTGCCCGGCGAAGTCGGGATCTCCTCCCCATCCACGGCGAGCTGCGTACACATCTCCGCCCCAGCCTACTCCATCGTCCGGTCCTCGTCGTCGAAGCGGAGCACGGCCTCGGCCGGAGCGCTCACCGTCAGCACAACGCCCGGATCCGGCGGCGAATACCCCGGCGGCAGCGTCGCCCGGGTCGGCGTCTCGCCAATGCGCCCCTCCACCGCCACCTGCGTCCCCAGGTCCACCACCCGCTCCACGCGCAGCGAAAAGCATCGCTCACCCGGACCCGCAACCAGCGCACCCGGGCGAACGGCCACCTGCCCCAGCACCGAGTAGCCGAAAAACCGCGCCGCCGCCAGCGACGGCGGCCGACGGAACACCTCGCCCGCCCGCCCGTGGGCAGCCACCCGGCCATCCAACAGCAGCACGAGCTCCTGGGCCAACAACAGCGCCTCGTCGCGGTCGTGCGTCACCAACACGACCGTCGCATCCGCCGCCCGAAGGATTTCCGGCAAATCGGCCAACAGCGCCTCCCGGGTCGGCCCATCGAGCCCACTCAGCGGCTCGTCCAACAACACGAGTTCCGCTTCCAGCGCGAGCGCCCGCGCGAGGTTCACCCGCTGGGCTTCCCCACCTGAGAGCGTCCGCACATCGCGCCCCAAGAGCCCGGCAATCCCGCAGACCTCCGCCGTCCGGTCGATCCGTCGCCCCCGCTCCGCCCGTCCCACCCCGCGCAGGCGCAGGGCGAGGTCCAGATTCTCCCCGACCGTGCCGCGGAGGAAGACAGCCCGTTGGAAGGCGAACGCCACCCGTCGAGGCGCCGCGCTGGCCGCCGGTTCGCCATCGAGCAGTACCTCGCCCACGCTTGGCCGTTCGAGCCCCGCCGCCAGCCGGAGCGCCGTCGTCTTGCCCGCCCCGTTCGGCCCCAGGAGCGCCGTCGTCGCCGCCCGGCCCAAGGTCAGCTCGGGGATAGCGAGCACCGTCCGCCCGCCCTTGCGCTGCTCCACCCCGCGGTACTGCAGCTCCATCAGGCGTTGCGTTGCTGCGCCCGCGTCAGGATCACGTTCACGGCGAAGGCCATGGCGAGCAGGATAATGCCCAGCGCCAGAGCTCGCTCCGTGTTCCCGCGGCTCGTCTCTGTCACGATGGCCGTCGTCAATACCCGGGTCTCGCCCTGCAGGTTCCCACCGACCGCCATCGAGGCCCCCACTTCTGACACCACCGCACCGAAGCCCGCCATCACCGCCGCCAGCAGCCCCAGCCGAGCCTCGGCCGCCAACAGCCAGAGCCGCCGCACCCGCCCCGCCCCCAACACCTCCAACAGCTCCCCCAGCTCCGGCGGGAGCGCCTGGACCGCAGCCGCCGTGAAGCCGACCACCATCGGCGTCGCGATGAGAAACTGCGCCAGCACCATCGCCTCCCGCGTGTAGATCAGCTCCAGCCAGCCCAGCGGCCCCGACCGTACCAGCAGGAGCCAGACGACGAGCCCCACCACCACCGGCGGCATCCCCATCCCCGTGTTCACCGCCCCCAACACCAGCGCCCGCCCCGGGAACCGCCTTCGCGCCAGCACGTATCCGGCGGGGACGCCGACCAACATCGCCAAGACCGTCGCCGTCCCCGAGACGACCACCGTTCGCAGCGCGATATCCCGCACCTCGGCATCCCCCGAGCCGATCAATCGGACCGCCTCGATGAGCCCCTGCCAGAGCTCGTCCACCTGTTACCTCCCCAGCTCCTCCACCGACTTTCCCGCATCCGGAACGAACAGCGGCTGACCGAGTTTCTCCTTCCCGAAGCTCCCGATCAGGGCCTGTGTCTCGGGCGCCACCAGAAAGGCCACCCACGCCCGCGCCTGCGCCGCCTTCACCCCTTCGTGTTTCTCAGGATTCACCACATAAACGTGGTAGATGTTCAACAGCGGCGCCGCGCCTTCGAACACGACCTTGAGCTGCAGCCGATCGCGCAGCGCCAGGTAGGTCGCCCGGTCCGTCAGCGTATACGACCGTCGCTGGTCGGCGACGTTCAACGTCGCGCCCATCCCTTGCCCCGTCTCCTCCCGCCGAGACACCGTCGCCGGGTCGATCCCCGCCAACTTCCAGAGCTCCAGCTCCTTCACATGCGTGCCCGAATTGTCGCCCCGCGAGACGAACCCACCCGCCGCCGCGATCCGGCGCATCGCCTCCTCCAGGCTCCCGGCCTGCTTCACGCCCGCCGGATCGCCGGGCGGCCCCACCAGGATGAAATCGTTGTGCATCACGAGCTGCCCCTCCACCAAGTCGCCACGCTCCACGAGCTGCCGCTCCGCCGCCGGCGAATGGCTCAACACCGCATCGGCATCGCCCTTCTTCGCCATCTCCAACGCCGCTCCGGATCCGACCGCGATCACCTTCACATCGATGCCCGTCTGCTCGCGAAACCGCGGTACGAGCACGTCGAGGAGTCCGCTGTCTTGCGTGCTCGTCGTCGTCGCCAGGATCATCGAACCACCGATCTTCGTCGGCGTCGCCGCCGGCTCAGTCTTCGTCCCCTCCGTTCCGCTGCCTACCACCTCCGTTCCTCCCCTGCAGCCCGCGCTCGCCACCAGGCCCAGTACCGCCACCAGCACCGCCGCCAGCGCCGTCGCCCGTCGCTTGCCCGATCGCATCCTGGGTGCCCCCTCGAAATGCTTACTTCAGCATAACGCCCGAGCGCCCAGCCCCAAAATCCGCCTCCCTTGCTATCCTGAAGAGCGTGAAAGTGCTCGCGATCGAATCGTCGTGCGACGAGACCGCCGCGGCCGTCGTCG
>NZ_DAOUBJ010000079.1:0-2296 GCF_034432735.1 Tepidiforma sp.
ATCTGACCCACGGCCCCGTCCACCCCACAAAAAAGCCGCCGCCCCCAAAGGGGGCGGCGGCACACTGTTTCGGAGCGGCGGGCGGGAGAGGACGCCCGCCGCCCAGGGCGGAGGCTCACGCCGCAGAGGCCATCGCCCGATGCTCTTCATTCGTGATGAAGTCGCCCTCGGCCAGCCAGTTCTTGAACTCCTTCTCCGCGCCGCAAATCTTGCAGACACCGCGACTCGTCGGGCCGTTCGGTTCCTCGATCCGCCAGCGGTGGAAGTGGTCAGCCTGGGGAGCCTTGGTCGTCTCGATGGTGGCTTCAGCCATAGTGTTGGACCCCCTTTCTCGGTCTCGTCTCGTTGACCGGGCAACTGCCCCTCGGCTAGGCTAGTAATCAGCGAGTACTGGTACTAGCATTTCCGTAGCAGTGCTCGTGGCAAAATCATAGCACCGGGCACTATCGTGTCAATAGTCCCGGTACTATCCCGACGAACAACCTTAACCATCCCCGAACCGGAGCCCAACCCATGGCCCAGCGCGCAGACCTCGAACCCGGGCGAACGTACAACCTCCCCTGCGTCATCGCCCAGGTGCTCGACATCCTCGGCGACCGCTGGACCCTCCTCATCATCCGCGACCTCATGTCCGGCCTCCACCGCTACGTCGACATCCTCGAAAGCTGCTCCGGAATGTCCCCCAACGTCCTCTCCGACCGCCTCCGCCGGCTCGAAGCCCATGGCCTCGTCCAACGCCACTACCAACGCGCCCTCCCCCCGCGCGTCGAATACACCCTCACCGAAAAAGGCTGGGAAGTCCGCCCCATCCTCCTCGCACTCCTCGATTGGGGCCGCAGACACGTCGAACCCATCCGCGAAGAACACGTCGGCAACCGCGTCAGCCACGACTTCGCCGTCCGCGTCATCCCCACCTTCTCCTTCCACCCCGAGCGCGCACAAGACCTCCAAGCACGTATGACCATCGAAATCACCGACGCCGGCGACACCAACACCTGGACCTTCGATATCCACGATGGCCACCTCCACCCTCGTCGCTCCGGCGCACCCGACGCCGACGTCTACCTCAAGACCGACACCAGCGGCTTCTTCCGCTTTATCCGCGGCGAAGCCCGCGCCGAAGACGTCGGCCAACTCACCGGCTCCCCCGAAACCGCAGCCGCCATCCAGGCCTGCTTCCGAACCCAGTAAACCCCCAACCACGTACCCGGAGGCCGCCCCACCATGCTCACCCCCGGAACCCCCGCCCCCGACTTCACCGCCACCCTCGACGACGGCACCGAGTTCCGCCTCGCCGACTATCGCGGCAAAAAGCACATCGTCCTCTACTTCTACCCGAAAGACTTCACCCCAGGCTGCACCGCAGAAGCCTGCTCCTTCCGCGACAACTACAGCCAAATCGCCGCCTACGACGCCATCATCCTCGGCATCTCCGGCGACACGGCCGCATCCCACACCGCATTCCGCCAAAAGCACAGCCTCCCCTTCCCCCTCATCCCCGACCCCGAAGGCCGCCTCCGCACCCTTTACGACGCCAAAGGGTGGATCCCCTGGATGCCCCCGCGCATCACCTACGTCATCGACAAAGAAGGAATCATCCGCGCAGCCATGCGCCACGACCTCCGCGTCACCGCCCACGTCCCAGAAGTCATCGAAGCCCTAGAGAAACTCGCGCCCCGCGGCCAGGCCGGCATCACCGCTTCCGGCTGATAGCATCCCGCGCCGCCGCCGCCACCCGAGCCGGCGTCAGCTCGAAATACTCCAACAACTCATCCCACTTGCCGCTCGTCCCGTACCGATCCACACCCACGAACGCCATCGGCACAGGAACCGTCTCGGCCAACACCCGCGCCACCGCCGTACCCAGGCCACCCGTCGTCTGGTGCTCCTCCGCCGTCACGATCGCCCCCGTCTCCCGTGCCGCCGCCAACACCGCCTCCCGGTCGATCGGCTTGATCGTCGCCATGTCCAACACCCGCGCCGAAATCCCCTCGTTCGCCAGGAGATTCGCCGCCTCCAGCGCCACAGCCACCAGCACCCCGCACGCGATCAGCGTCACATCGCTCCCATCCCGCAGCCGGGTCGCCCTCCCCAACTCGAATCGAAAGTCCGCCCCATAGATCGCCGGCACCTTCGGCCGCCCCGTCCGAACGTAGGCTGGCCGCGTCGTCTTCCCCACCGCCACGATCGCCTGCTTCGCCGCCTCGAAATCCGCCGGCACCACCACATCGAACGGAATCAGCGACGTCGCCAGCGCAAGATCCTCGATCGCCTGCGCGCTCATCCCATCCTCCCC
>NZ_DAOUBJ010000080.1:0-1853 GCF_034432735.1 Tepidiforma sp.
CAGTACGACGACCGCGATGCCCTCCATCTGCCCCCGCTGCGGGACGGACTACCGGCGCCGTTCGAAAGGGTTTCCTTCCCCCATCCGTCCCCACCGCACGGGCTTCCAGAAAGGGGCACAGGTGCTCGCTGCGAGCCTCTTCCGGGAGATACCGCAGGCAAAGCGAACGGATCGCAAGCTGGTAGTGTTCTCGGACAGCCGCCAGGACGCCGCCAAGCTCAGTGCCGGCATGGAGCTCGATCACTACCGCGATATGGTGCGGCTCGCACTCCTCGATGCCTTTCGCAAGTTCTGGCCGACACTGCTGGCGTTCACCCGCGAGATCACCGAACGCTTCCCCGATCGACGTTCCGAGCTGGCCCGCGTCAACCCCAAACTCTACGCTGACCTGCTGGCGTCACCGCCGATCGCCAATCCCGGCTTCCGCGACCTTCTCGGCGCCGAAGCACAAAACGAGGCGTATCGCTGGGCGATGGGCTTGGACCCGAACAACAAGCCAGCACGCGAGGAGTGGGAGCGCCTCCTGCAGGACTATCCCGGACGGGTGCCATTCGGGCGCATCGTCTTGGCAGTGGAAAGGGCGCTGCTCGAAGCGGGAATCTGCCCCGGCGGAGCGGCGTTCGAGTCCGTATGGATCGACGACGCGAAAAAGAAGCCCTGGCACCAGCTCTACAACTGGGGTGCTGATGGGCCGCAGCGTCGTGACCCGGTCGAGCCAGAGGATCAGCGACACGAACAACGTCTGCGGTCCGCCCTCGAAGGCGAACTCCTTTTCACTGCGTTCCACCACATGGCTCGCGGCTTCGAGGGGCTGGGCGAGGGGCGCATGACCTATCGCCCAACACCCGGCGCGGGGCCGGAAGTTGTCCTCGCCGCCGAGGCTGTGATCCGCATGCTTGGCGTTCGCCACAGGCACACACGAAGTGACTATTACCAGGTAGGGGCCAAGGACGACTTGCCACCGAAGATCACCGGCCCATATCTCTCCGCGATCGGGGTTTCGGCCCAGGAGGTAAAAAAAGAGCTCCTGAACGCAGGAGTCGGCATTGCTTCGGAATCGGGCTTGGTCCTCCTTCCGGAAGCGCTTTACCTGGAGCTGCCGCCATCGGACCTATCGACCGTGTATCGGTGCCCGCGGTGCCGCGCGACATTCCTTCTGAACTACCGATACTGCCCGGATTGCCGCCCCTCGGACCGCGAGCGCCTACCCGAGCTGCGAAGCGAGTCCTTCACGCGCGACCAAGACTACTACCTCCGATTGGCGACGGGATTCGACGGCCGTCCCTTCCGGATGCGCTGCGAAGAACTGACGGGTCAGACCGATCTCGACGAGCGACCCACGCGTCAGCGCCGCTTCCAGGAAATCTTCATCGATACCGAGACCCCCCTCCCCGAGGGTATCGACGTCTTGAGCGTAACGACGACCATGGAGGCTGGTGTCGATATCGGTGCGCTGAACGCGGTGCTCTTGGCCAACATGCCCCCTCGGCGGTTCAACTACCAGCAGCGCGTGGGGCGCGCAGGCCGCCGAGGGAACCCCTTGTCGTACGCGGTGACCTTCTGCCGCGGACGGAGTCACGACGACTTCTACTTCCAGCGCCCCGAGTCGATCACCGGCGATCCGCCACCACCGCCCTACCTCGACACCTCGAGCATGCCCATTTTTCGCCGCGTCGTGGTGAAGGAGGCGCTCCGGCGCGCGTTCGCTGCTGCCCGGCAGGAACTCGGGAAGAGCGCTCCAGGCGGCCGCGAAAGTGTGCACGGTGAGTTCGGCGATGCGAAGGAATGGCCGGTCTTCGAGCCCCACGTGCGGCAGTGGTTCGCCCGCCCCGAAGCCCGCGAGGAGCTGCTCA
>NZ_DAOUBJ010000081.1:0-40024 GCF_034432735.1 Tepidiforma sp.
TCCCGCCGCCCGGATAGGTCTAGCAGTCGGTCTACTCGGGAGGGGCGCGCAGGCGCCGCTGTTTGCTGGCTCCGACCGCACATTGCTGGCCGGGCGCCACGCTGTTGGTCAGCGGTAGCTTGTGAGGTCATCGCTGTCGGTGGCAGGGAACGCACAGCGTTCGTAAATTGCAAGGCTCATTCGAGCCGCCGGCCGCGATTGGAATCACGTGATCGACTTGCAAACTAACGCCCATGACGCCGCATGCAACGCACCGATGGCCGTCGCGCTCCAGCACGACCGCTCGCGTGCGCTGCCAGGTCCAGCCATTGCCTCCGCGGGCGAGGTTGTTCCTTTGGCCCCGTGGGCGTCGGCGAAGCGCCGTGCACCTGGAGCAGCGCGACTGCGGCGAGAGTGAGCCGCAATCGAGGCAACGGCGCACTCACTCAGCCCGTCGCTGGCGCCGCTCACGGAAGGGACGGATGCGGCGGCGAATGGCAGCCGGGTCGGACGCATCGCCGAAGAACACGTTGCTGAACCGACGGCTCGCGCCGCAGCCAACGCAGGTGCCGTCGGCTATGGGGCCGTTGGGCTCGGTGAGCCGCCAGTGATGTACGCATCGGCTCACGGCCTAACCTCGGTGATCGTGATGGCCGTCCGCGGCGTTCGGCCGCTGGCCTTCCGGGCGACCAACTCGACTACCTGTCGGTCGTCCTCGAAGGCGATGCCGTTCAGCGCGTCGAGGCAGCTCTTTGCGAGGTTGTCGATGTCCTGGTTGGACTGGACTCCGCCGAAGAACAGCTTGATGCGGACGGGGCAGGTCAGTTTCGGGCGGCCGTGGTGCTCGATGAAGCGCTAAGCGAGCAGTTCCTCCTAGTTGCGCGTTATGGCCGGCGTGTACGCGCGGCCGCGGCCGAAGCGCGGCCCCTGCTTGGTGTGCGCTGCGGCCGCGACGGATAGCTCGTAGACGGTCATCGCTGCTCGCGCGACGTGTCTGTCAGCGAGGAGCCACGGAGCGGACCAGCGAAGTTCCGGCGCCTGAGCTCGTCCCAGGCGGCGTTGGGAGCGCCTTCCTTCCGTTCGGCTCGGAGGGCGAACTGCGGGCGCTTGCGCTTCGACATGAGGCCCCTGTAGGCGTGAGAGCCCGATGATTGGGTGCTCCACTAGTGACATCAAGTGGTTTCGGATAAATGGCACGCGAATAGATACGCGGTGTGATGCAGGTCACAGCGAGCGCGAGGGAAGGCGATACACAACGCTGCTAAGCGTTAACGACGGGCTTGTCGGGGTCGGCCTACCGGCCGCCGCCCTTGCCACGAAGCCGCCGCGCGGCCAGATCGATGGTCACCCGGAACGGGATCCCGGCTCCGGAGCCGCTCACCACTGGACGAACATCGGCATCACCACGTGCACATAGCCCGGCTCCGGCGTCCCGTTCTCGTCCACCGGCCGGAAAACGCCCTGGGCCGAAGGGCTCGTCATCTCCAGCGCTACCCGCCCGCTCCCCAGCACGTTCAACACCTCCTGCAAGTAGCGGCTGTTGAACGCAATCTTCGAGGCGTCGCCTTCCACCCGCGCGTCCAGCTGCCCCTCGTTGCCGCCCACCTCGTCGGCCCGCGCCGAAATCGTCAGCTGGCCTGGCATTCCCGCCTCCCCCGGCGTCATCATCAGCCGGATGATGCCGCTTCCATCGCGCGCAAAGATCGCCGCGATGCGTGCCTCGCGTCGGAATTCGTCCACATCGACGACGACGCGCGTGTTGAACTGCGCAGGGATGAGCTGGTTGTAATTCGGGAAGGTGCCCTGGATGAGCTGGGCAACCATCTGCACATCGTCCCACTCGAAAAGCACCTGCGAACGCTGCGGGTTGATGCGCATCTCCACCGGCAAGGTCGAATCGCCGATGAGCCGCGAAAGCTCGCGCAGGGCGCGTGCCGGCACGATGACCTCGATCGCCTCCGCTGGCGATTCCTCCAGCTGGATATCGGCCACCGCCAGGCGGAACCCGTCCGCCGCCGCCAGCGTCAGCCGCGGGCCATCGCTCTTCATGTGCACGCCCGTGAGCACCGGCCGCGAATCGTCCGTCGCGGCCGCGAACTCGACCCGCTCGATCCCGCGCCGCAACGCCTTCGGATCGAAGCGGACCTTCACTCCCTCGCGAATCTCCGGCACGCGCGGGAAATCCGCCGGGTCCATCGCGTTGATCGTCGAATCGTTCCGCGCACACGCGATCCGCAGCTGGCGCCCGCTGCCGACCGTCTCCAGCGCCACCGTCGCCGCGGGCAGGTTCGCCACGTAATCGCTGAACAGGCGGGAGGGCACCGTCGTCGCCCCCGACTCGTCCACCTTCGCACCCACCCAGGCCACGATCGAAATATCGAGGTCCGTCGCAGCGAGCCGGAGCTTCCCGTCCTCCGTCTGCAGGAGGACATTCGAAATGATCGGGATGGTGGCGCGCGTCGCAACCGCGCGGCCCACGATGGCGAGGCCGCGCTGGAGGTTTTCCTGGAGCACCTGAACTTTCATGTGTTCACCCGCCTGAGCCGTTTCGCGGTTCAGCGGTGATTATAGGTGCACCCTCCCGTGGTGACGAGCAGGCCCCCAACCCGGCCCACCCCCACGCCGCCCCGGACAGCCGCACGACACCCCGGATCGAGGGCAAGGTTTGACACAAAAATTAGGTGTGCCTAATCTCTCACGTGTGACTCATCTCCAAGCGAGGCAATGTCCAGCCCCATGAAATCCCTGCGCATGCTCTTGTTCCTCGCTCTCGCCATCGTCCCCTTCGCCGCGGCAGCCTGCGGCGGCGACGATGACGCCGAGGACGCCACCCCCACCGCCCCCGCGACGGGCGCGGCGACGGCCGCCGCCTCCCCCACACCGACGCCGAAGCCCTCCGGGACCATCGTCGTCTACTCGGGCCGCGGCGAATCGCTCGTCAAGCCGCTCTTCGAACAGTTCACCAAGGACACCGGCATCCAGGTGCAAGTCAAGTACGGCGATTCGGCCCAGCTCGCCGCCCTCCTCGTCGAAGAAGGCGCCGCCTCCCCGGCCGACGTCTTCTTCCCGCAAGATGCTGGCGCGCTCGGCGCCATCGCCAAGGCCGGCCTCTTCCAAGAGCTCCCCTCCCAAACGCTCGCCAAGGTACCCGCCACCTACCGCGCGAAAAACGGCCAGTGGGTCGGTGTCTCCGGCCGCGCTCGCGTCATCGTCTACAACGTCGCCGTCCCCCAGGCCGAACTCCCCACGTCCGTCAAAGAGCTCGTCGACCCGAAGTGGAAGGGCAAAGTCGGCTGGGCGCCCACCAACGGCTCCTTCCAATCGTTCGTCACCGCCCTGCGCAAGCTCGAAGGCGAGGCCGGCGCCGAGAAGTGGCTCCGCGACATGATCGCCAACGACGTCAAGGTCTACCAAGACAATCGCGCCATCGTCAGCGCCGTCGCCGCGGGCGAAATCCAGCTCGGGCTCGTCAACCATTACTACCTGTGGGGCTTCATCCGCGACCAGGGCGAAGGGTTCGCGGCCCGCAACCACTACACCGCCCCCGGCGACGCCGGTTCCCTCGTCAACATCGCCGGCGTCGGCCTCCTCAAGTCGTCGAAGAATCGGCCCGCCGCCCAGGCCTTCATCGATTACCTCCTCTCGCCGGCAGCCCAGGAGTACTTCGTGAAGCAGACCTACGAATACCCGCTCGTCGATGGCATCACCGCCGACCCGCGGCTGCCCGCGCTCGCTACCCTCCAGCCGCCGGCCATCGACCTCTCCGACCTCGACGACCTGCAAGGCACGCTCGCGCTCCTGCGCAAAGTCGGGGCGCTCCAGTAGGCGGGCCCATGGCGGCGCTCCTCCCGCGCCGCAGCGCCCGGCGAGCCCCGCTGGCCCTCTGGCCGCCGGGGCTCGCCGTCGTGCTCGCCACGCTCATCCCCGCTTGGTACCTCTTCCGCCGCAGCACCGAGCGCGGCTGGGACCCGTGGCGCGACGTGCTCGCCGATGCCGCCTGGCCGCTCCTCGCGCGGTCGCTCCAGCTCTCGCTCGTCGTGGCCGTCGCGTGCGTCCTCGTCGCCCTCCCCACGGCCTGGCTCACCACCCGGACCGACCTCCCCGCGCGCCGCGCCTGGTCGGTCCTCATGGCCGCCCCGCTCGCGATTCCGTCCTACGTCATGGGGATGACCGTCGTCGAGTTCCTCGGGCCCAAGGGCATCCTCCAGGGCTGGCTCGAACCGCTCGGCGTCGACCGGCTTCCCGAAATCTACGGCCTCTGGGGCGCCGCCTTCACCCTCACCGCCACCAGCTTCCCCTACGTCTACCTCGTCCTCCGCGGTGCGCTCGCCGCCAGCAGCTCCGCCGAAGAAGAAGCATCCCGATCCCTCGGCGTCGCCCCTTGGCCCACGTTCTTCCGCATCGTCCTCCCGGGGCTCGTGCCGGCCATCGCCGCCGGCCTCCTCCTCGTCGTCCTCTACGTCCTCAGCGACTTCGGCGGCGTCTCCACGCTCAACTACAACACCTTCACCCGCGACATCTTCATCGAATACCAGTCCAGCTTCGACCGGACACGGGCCGCGATCCTTGCCTGCGTGCTCGTCGCCGTGGCCGCCGTCATCCTCGTCGGCGAGATGGCCGTCCGGCACCGCGCCGGCGCGCGCACCTCGCGCCGAGCGGCCCCGCCGCGGCCCGTCCCGCTCGGGCGCTGGCGATGGCCTTCCCTGGCGTTCCTCGGCCTCGTCGCGCTCTTGTCGCTCGGATTGCCCCTCGGCGTGCTCGGCTACTGGCTCCTCCGCGGCCTCCAAGTCGGCGCCAACTTCCCCGATATCGGCGAAGCCGCCCGCCACTCCCTCGGCATGGCCGTCTTTGCCGCGGCGATCACCATCGCCCTCGCCCTGCCCCTCGCCATCCTCGCCGCCCGCTACGGTGGGCGCGGCGCCGCCGCCCTCGAGCAGACCGCCTACCTCACCCACGCCCTCCCCGGCCTCGTCGTCGCCCTCGCCCTCGTCTTCTTCGGCATCCGTTATGCCCATTCGCTCTACCAAACCGTGTGGATGCTCCTTTTCGCCTACCTCGTACTCTTCGTACCCAACGCCCTCTCCGCACTGCGTGCGAGCCTCCTCCGCCTCCCGCCACGGCTCGAAGAAGCCGGCAGCTCCCTCGGGCGCGCCCCGATGCGCGTCCTCGTCACGGTCACCATCCCGCTCGCCCGCCCCGGAATGGGCGCCGCCGCCGCCCTCGTCTTCCTCACCGTCATCAAGGAGCTCCCAGCCACGCTCCTCCTCTCACCGCCCGGGTTCGAAACCCTCCCCGGCCTCGTCTGGGGCCGAACCTCCGATGCCCTGTATGCTGGAGCAGCGCTGCCCGCGCTCGTGCTCGTCGGGCTCGCGCTCATCCCCCTCGTGGTGCTGGCCTGGAGAGGCGACCCTGCGACGCTCGAATCCTGAACCCCCAACTCCTCCGGCGGGCGAAGCCCTCCGCATCGCCGCCGTCGACGTCTGTTACGGCCGCTTCCGGGCCGTGCACGAGGCAACGCTCAGCCTCGCACCCGGCGAACTCGTCGCGCTCCTCGGCCGGAGCGGCAGCGGCAAAACCACCCTCCTCCGCGCCGTCGCCGGCTTCGAACGCGTCGCCGCCGGAGAGATCCGCCTCGCCGGCGAGCTCATCGAGAGCCCCGACCACCACGTGCCCGCCCACCGCCGCTCCGTCGGCCTCGTCTTCCAGGAATACGCCCTCTTCCCCAACCTCACCGTCGCCCGGAACATCGGCTACGGCCTCCAACGCGGCGAACGCCGCCGCGTCGAAGAGCTCCTCCGCATGGCCCACCTCGAAGGGCTCGGCGAGCGATACCCCCACCAGCTCTCCGGCGGCCAACAACAGCGCGTCGCCCTCCTCCGCTCCCTCGCACCGCATCCCCGCGTCCTCCTCCTCGATGAGCCCTTCTCCAACCTCGATGCCGGCCTCCGCGTGCAGATGCGCGACGAAGTCGCCGCCATCCTCCGCGCCGAGGGGATGACCGCCCTCCTCGTCACCCACGACCGCGCCGATGCCATGGCCATCGCCGACCGCGTCGCCGTCATGGAAGCCGGCCAGATCGTCGAGATCGCGCCGCCGCGCACGCTCTACTTCGAGCCCGCCACCCGCATCGGCGCCGCCTACGCCGGCGATGTCCAGTTCGTGCCCGCCCAAGGTCGCGGAGCCGTCGCCGAAAGCGTCCTCGGGCAGATACCCCTCGTGCGACCGTTCCACGGCCCGTGCGATCTCCTGGTCAGGCCCGAGTGGCTCCGTCTGCGCCATGGAGGGACGCCTGCCCACCTGCTCGCCACCCGCTTCGAAGGTGCCGTCACCCGCATCGAACTCGAAGTCGAAGGGCAGCGGCTGCGCGTCACGGCGCCCTCCGGCGAGGTACCCTCGGCCATCGAGAGCGCGGCCATCGTCGTCACCGTCCCCCTCGTCCCCTTCCCCCCGGCTGGCGTCGAAGCCGAGCGCCCCTCGCCCGGGCCGGTGCTACCCTCCGCCCAAGACCTTCCCAGCAGATGACCCCGTCGTCCGCGCGGTGCTCGCCGGCCCGAATCCCTCTCCTGACCGGGCCGCTCACTCCTCGAAGAGCTGGAAGAGCACACCGCCCGAATCGCGCGGATGGATGAACGTGTGCCGCTTCCAATCGTTCTCGATGATGCCACCCCAAGGCTCGATCCCCTCGGCCCGGAGCGCCTCCACCGCGCGGTCCACCGAAGCCACCTCACAGGTGATGTGGTGCATCCCCGGCCGCCGCTGCTCGATGAACCGCTGCACGAAACTCTCCGGCCGCGTCGGCGCGATGATTTCGAACTTGAGCAGGCTGCCCGGAATCGAAAGCTCCGCGCCGCGATAGCCGAGCTGCTCGTCCTCCCACTGCGTCAGGAGCTCCATCCCGAACACCCGCTGCTGCCAAGCCACCTGCCGCTCCAAATCGGGCACGGCCATCGAGACGTGGTCCATCCGCTCCAGACCGACGATCCCCCCGCCCGCCGTGCGGTCCACCTCCGGCGCCGGCCGATGCGCCACGAAAAGCTGCCAGAGGATGCCGCCGCTCTCCTTCGGGTGGATATAGGTCACGTACCACGAGCCATCGTCCTGCACGCCCCCGAAGGGCGTCAGCCCGAGCCGCTCCAGTTCGGCCGCCGCGGCGTGGATATCCTCCACCTCCATCGTAATGTGGTGGAGGCCCGGCCCGTTCTGCTCCAGGAACTTCTGGACGAAGCTGTCCGGACGCGCAGGGGCGATGACCTCGAACTCGATCTCCGTCCCGCGCACCTGGGCCACGCAGCCCTCGAAATCCTGGTTCGGCCCGGCCTCCCAGTCGTGCAGGTACTTGAAGCCCAGGAGCCGCTCCAACTTCGCCGCCTGAGCGCGAAAGTCGGGCGCGGCCATCGAGATATGGTCGAGACGCTTGATCGGAAGCACACGGAACTCCGAGGACGATGATCGGGTGGGGCCATCCTACAGGAGGGCCGCCTTCGGGGGAGGGCCGGGGCGGCTCAGCTCGCGGCGGCGGCGCCGCCCTCCTCCTCCATCCGCTCCAAGAGGTAGCGCACCACCCGCCCAGTCCGGTCCATCCCCGCGCTGCAGTGGACAAGCACCGGCTTCGGCAGCGCCAGGAAGGCCCGCCAGGCTGCCTCGTACTGCTCCGGCGTGTACGGGTGCGTGAGCTGGTCCATCGTCGGCAAGTGGAAGACTTCGAACCCGTGCCGCCGATACCGCTCCAAAAGCCCCTCCGGCGCCGCCTTGCGATAGAGCCAAAGCTGGTCGTTGCCGATGAGGCACATGATCGACCGGATACCGAAGCGCCGCGCCTCCGCGATCCAGCGGTCGACGGCCTCGTCGTGCACGGTCAGCTCGGGGCCAGGGGCATACCCCGGCCGCGGGCTCGTCGCGATCAACCCCTCGATCACCCAGTTCGGCATCCTTCCCTTAGTCTACCCAGGGGCCGCCAAACGGTCTGGCCCCCGAACCTCCGCCCCGGAGAGCACCACATGGCCGCCGAATACCAGCACCTCCGCATCGAGACCACCGACGGCGTCGCGCTCGTCACCCTCGACCGCCCCGACGTCTACAACGCCACCAACGACGTCCTTCACGGCGAGCTCACCCGCGTCTGGCGCGACCTCGATGCCGACCCCGCCGTCCGGGTCATCGTCGTCACCGGCGCAGGCGACCGCGCCTTCTCCGCCGGCGGCGACCTCGCCGATATCGAAGCGCGCGCCGCCCTGCCCGCCGAGGAGCGGTTCGAAGCCATCGTCCGCGTCATGAAGGAGGCCGAAGCGATCGTCTACGAGATGGTGAACTGCGAAAAGGTGATCGTCTCGGCGATCAACGGCGTCGCCGTCGGCGCGGGCCTCGCCGTCGCCCTCATGGCCGATATCTCCCTCATCGCCGAAGATGCCCGCCTCACCGACGGCCACGCCCGCCTCGGCGTCGCCGCCGGCGACCACGCCGCGATCATCTGGCCCCTCCTCTGCGGCATGGCCAAAGCGAAGTACTACCTGCTCACCTGCGACTTCATCGACGGGCGCGAGGCCGAGCGGATCGGGCTGGTGAGCCGCTGCGTGCCGCGCGCCGAGCTCCTGCCCGAGGCGCTGCGCATCGCCCGCCAACTCGCCGATGGCCCCCAGCACGCACTCCGCTTCACCAAGAAGGCGCTCAATCAGTGGCTCCGCCTCGGCGGCATCACCGCCTTCGATTACTCGCTCGCGCTCGAAATGCTCGGCTTCTTCTCGGCCGCCCCCGCCGAAGGCGCCCGCGCCATCCAGGAGAAGCGCCCCCCGCGCTGGTCGGGCTGATCCGCTGGCGGGCCGCTCGGCGCTTCGGCGGCGCTACACCAGCCCGCGGCTCGCAACGAGGATCGCCCATCCGCCCCTGCCCCGCACGGCGCGGACCGCCTCCAAGCGCATTCCGGCCCGCTCGAGCGCGCCCTCCCACTCGTCGAGGGCCCGCACCCTGCCGCGCCCGAAGGCCAGCAGCGCCAGGTCGCACCGCGCCAACGCCGGATCCAGCCGCGGGTCCGCCGGCCGGACCGGTTCGACGAGCATCACCTGTGCGCCCGGTGTCAGCCCGCCGTGGGCCTCCTGCAGCGCTTCCGCTGCCTCGCGGTCGTCGAGCTGGCTGAGCCCGCCACCGATGGCCAGCGGCCCACCCGGCCGACCCGTCGGCAGTATCGCTTCCACCCACGCCCGGAATCGCTCGCTCCCGAACACCACCGTCGGCGCGCTGCCGCCGACTTCCCGCCGGAGCGCCTCGGCCGCCGCGGAGGGCGGCTCCAACCAAGCTCCCTCCGGCTGCGGAGCGGCGGCGCGCCCCGTCTCGACCGCCTGCAACAGCGCGCCCCAGCCGTCCCAATCGCGGTAGGCCAGCGCAAGCAGCTCCTCGCGGAATGCCCCCGGTGCCCCCCGGCAGAGGAGCGCGGAGGCCGGCGTCGGGCCATATCGCCCGTCCTCCGTCGGCGCGAGCACGCCCTCCGCGGCGAGCGCCCGGAGCAGGCGGCCGAGCCCCTCCGGGTGCACCCCGGCCATCGCAGCTAGCAGCAGCGCCGACCGCGGCTGGTCGCCCACCGCCTCGAAAATCCCCAGGCGAGCCGCCACCGCCAGCGCCTGGACGAGCGCCGGCGCCGCGAGCGTCCGTTCGAGCCAGGCCGCGCCCTGCTCGCGCCTGCTCATCTCACCCCTTCCGCCCGGCGCCCGTGTCGCTCCGCCAGCCCCGGCGAGCCTTCGCCGCGGCAGGCGCGCGCCACGGGCCCTCGCCCCAGGGCGCCGTCGCGCAGCGCGAGCGTCCGACGATCGAAGGTGGGCAACGCGCGGCTCCTCGGGCAGCTCGGCGGTGGGCCGCCATCGTAGCAGGCTCGGGCGCCGGCCGCCCCGCGCCGGCCCCGCCGCATCCATCGCCACGCCCCGGGGCCCCCTCCAGCAGCCGCCGGACTCTCGCCTGGCCCTCACTCGAAGGTGGCCGGGGAATCCTGGACGGCCGGGTCGCGCTCGGCGATGGCTGCGGCGACCGCGGCATAGGCCGCCTCCACAGCGGCGCGCGTCTTCGCGGCATCGCCCGCCAGGTAGCTCGTGTCGAGCGCTTCGGCGCACGCCGTCCGTACCGCTGTCGGGTCGATCACCCCCACCGGCAGCCCCGCACAGGTGAGCCGGAGCCCAGCCTGCCGCGACTGGATGGCGGCGACCGTCCCGTTCGGTGCCCCCAACGACCAGAGCATCACCACCGCCCGCAACTCGAACAGATCGAGCGCGAGCCGCTGGACGACGGTCGTCGAAGGATCCGCGCTGCAGGCGAGCGCGCCGAGCAGCGGGGCCTCCCGACGCGCCGTCTCCGAACCTGGCGCACGTTCCCGGACCGCGGCAGCGACCTTGGCGCAAAAGGCGGCCCAGCCCGCCGGCGTCCTTGCCGCGGCAGCCGCCCCCGCCATCGCCTGCCACCCCGCCAGATCGGGAGCCTGCTCCTCCCCTTCGGCGAACCAGCCTTTCGGGTCGGTCTCGGGCAGCTCGATCGGTGCGGGCGTGCCGATCGCTGCGAGGTAGGCCGGCGTCGCCGCCGGCACGATCATCGGCCCCACCACCGGAATGGCCGCCACGCCCGCCGTCGGATCGGCGATGAAGCAGCGCGCCGTCGCCAGGAAGGCCAGGGCGAGCACCACCCACGGCAGCTTACGGAGCATACCGGGATCATCGGCAGCAGAAGCGGGGTGCCTGAGCCGCTACCCCCAGAGCGCGCGCCGGATCGCCCCGGCCGCCGGGGAGTCGCCCGCCGGCTCGCGCATCCCACGCTCGACCCGCAAAGCAGCCAGATGGAGCGCAGCCAGCGCCGCATCGTCGCCCAGCGCCTCCACCTGGCGACGCGGGAGCCAGAGCAGCTCGTCGACGCCCCAAACGATGCCGGCGAGGTCGACCAGATCGGCCGTCGCCGCCGGATCGAGCCCGCGCAGCCGCGCATACTCCATCGCGAGCACCCGGCGCGCCGGAGCATCCAAGCCGCTCGTCAAGAGAAAGGCGGCCACGTCGAACAGTTGCGGGCCGAACCCCGCGGCAGCGAAATGCACCAGCCACGCCCGCCCCGGGGCGAGGAGCACGCTCGCGGCCGTCGCCGCCCGATGGGCGAAGCCGAACGGCGTCGCGAGGAGCGCCTCCCGGGCAGCGGCGAAGCCTGGCGCCGCCGCCTCGCGCTCCGGAGCGGCGAACCCGAGCCGATAGAGCGGCGGCGGGCACTCGGGCAACAGCTCATCGGGTGAGCGTTCCCAACCGAGCCCCTCGCGCAGGGGAAGCGCGTGCCACGCGGCCAAGGCAGCGATGGCCGCCGCGGCCGCCCCCGGGGGCGGCTCGACCTGCAGCGCCGTCAGCCCCGGCACCTCCTCCTCGATCGTCGCCAGGCCCGAGAAGCCGAGCAGCCGTGGCACGTGCGGGAATCCCGCGTTCGCCAACGCCTCGAAGACCGCCGCATGGTTCTGCGCCGCCTCCGCGCCGAGAGGCCGCCGGACGATGACCGCTCGCCCGCCGCCGCTCCACCGCTCGGGCGCACCCGGCGCATCGCCGAGCGCCTCCCTGGCTGGCTCGGCGCCCGGCGGCAGGCCCAGCGCCCGCGCGATATCGACCGGATCAGCCAGCATCGCGCCCCTCCTCTCCGGCAACCCGCGCTTCTGACGCTCGCCGAGGCCGGCGCGCTGCGCGTTGACAGCGCGGACAGTAATGCGTCGCTCGCCCCCCGACGATGCTCCGCGCGATCGGCGTCCCGCAGGCGTAACACGGCTTCCCCGTCCGCCGGAACACCTGGACGAACATGTGCTGCTGTCCCTCGTTCCCCTGCCCATCGACATAATCCCGAAAGCTCGCCCCCCGGTGGGCGATGCCCCGCTCCAGCACCTCCCGACAGGCACGGTAGAGGCGGCCCATCGCCGCGCGCGAGAGGTCGCCCGCCGGCGTATCGGGCCGGATCCGTGCCGCGTAGAGCGCCTCGTCGACATAGATGTTGCCCAGCCCGGCGAACCGCCGCTGGTCGAGGAGCACCGCCTTCACAGGCGCTCGCCGCCCCGCCAGCACCCGGCAGAACGCAGCCTCCGAAAGCCCCGCATCGATCGGCTCCGGCCCGAGCCGGTCGATCACCTCCCCGGCCGAAGCGTGGATCCGCCAGGTGCCGAACTTCCGGAGATCGCTCCAGCGCAGGTCGTGTCCGTCATCCAGGCGGATGACAGCGCGCTGATACGCCTCCGGCGGCGCCGCCCGCGGCCGCCAGACGAGCCGCCCCGTCATCCGCAGGTGGACGACGAGCCAGCGCCCATCGTCGAGCTCGAAAAGCAGATACTTCCCCCGGCGCCCGAGCGAACGGATCGTCCGCCCGACGAGGTTCGCCCGGAGCACCTCCAGCGGCACACCCGCCAACAGCCCGATCGTCCCCGGGTCGACCTCGACGTCGACGACGGACCGACCCGTCACGAGTGGCTCCAGATCGCGGCGAATGGTTTCGACTTCCGGCAGCTCGGGCACGGTCCGATTGTCGAACCGCCGCGTCCGCCACGCTAGCCGTGGCATACTGCGCCCGATGATCACCCACCTCACCGGCCGGCTCGCGCGGATGGACCTCGCCGGCCCCCTCGTCGAGCTCGACGTCCACGGCATCCGCTTCGAAATCCTCGTTCCCATCGGGCTCTGGCCCGAACTCGTCGAACGCGCCGGCGAGGCCGACCTCGCCGCTGGCGAAGGCCCCGAGCTCGGCCTCCACATCTTCTACCACGTCACCGCCAACAACCCGCTCCCCGTCCTCGTCGGCTTCCTCCGCCGGGCCGAGCGCGACTTCTTCCGGAAGTTCACCACGGTCGAGGGAATCGGCCCCGCCAAAGCCGTCCGAGCCATGAACGTCTCCGTCTCGACCATCGCCCGCGCCATCGAACAGGAGGACCGGGCCACCCTCGCCCGCCTCCCCGGCATCGGGCCCCGCTCCGCCGACAAGATCATCGCCACCCTTCGCGGCAAGGTGATCGCCGAAGCCGCCCTCCAGGATGGCGGCGTCGAGCGGCCGGTCGATACCGCCGCCTTCGAAGAAAAGCGACTCCTCATCGATGCCGCCGAGGCGATCGCCGGGCTCGGCTACTCCCGCGCCGATGCCCGCCGGTGGGTCGCCGAGGCCGCCGAAGCCGACCCCTCCATCGATTCCCTCGATGCGCTCGTGATGGCCGTACTCCGGCGCCTCGACGCCCGCTGAGCTAGCGGCGGCCGAGCCCCGCGCGGATCTTCTCCAGCGCGCTCAGCGCCGCTCGCTGCTCCTGCCGAAGCGTCGACCCCGGCGGGATGGCCGCTGCCGCTTCCCGCCGCACCGCCTCGCGGATGCGGGCGATCGTCTCCCGCGCGGCGGCGTAGCTCGCCTCCACCTCCTCCACCGTCTCGCCGACCAGCAGCGCCGCGTCGAGCCCCGGCTCGGCGGCGGCCAGCGCCTCGCGCAGCCGGGCGATTGCCCGCGCGTGCGCCTCCCGAGCCGCACCCAGCGCTTCCTCCCGCTCCGCCAGCTGCGCCCGGAGTTCGGCCACCTCCAGCGCCACATCCGGTGCTTCGAGCTCATCGAATGCCATGCCTTTCCCTCCCGTGAACGTTGCTCGAACGTGCCGGCTGCCCGCCCGAGCGCCAAGCCCCCGTTGGCACATTCCCCGGATCGGCCCGCTTTGCTACCTTCGAAGCCGATGCCCCACCCCGCCCGCTCGCTCTTCGCCCTCGGCCTCGCCGCCGCGCTCCTGCTCGCCGCCTGCGGCGATGGCCCGGACCCTGTCCCCACGCCCTCGCCCACCCCCGACGTCGGCGAATTCGGCCCGCCGCCCGACCTCGGCGGCAACATCCTGAAGGTGTACCCACCCCACGGGGCCACCGTCTCGCAGGCCTCCACCCGCTCGCCCGACCCATCCCGACCTGGCGGCATCTGCGCCGAGGTGAGCTTCCAGGGCACGCCCCAGTATGGCCAGTGGTTCCGCATGGCCGTCGATGGCGTCGAAGTCACCGACCGGCTCACCTGGGTCATCCCCACGCAGCAGGATCCGAAGAACGGCCGCGTTTGCTACGCCCCGGCCGAAGGGCTCGCCCCGGGCCGCCACGAAGCCGCCCTCGCTGTCCAGGACCCGCTCAACCCCTCGGCACCCACCAAGCAGGTGGTCGGCTGGGCGTTCATGGTCACCGAGTAGGCCCCGCCTCAGCCCTGCGGCCCGCCCCCTGGCGAAAAGCCACCCGCCCCGCTCGTCACGAGCCGGAACGGCAGCGTTCGCGTATCCTCCGCTCCGCTCGGCAGGCGAGCACTCACCACCACCCGGTAGCCGCCGTAACTGGGTAGCTCCGCGTCAATTACCACCACCGCCTGGGCCAGCTGGCTCGTCCCCGCCGGCACGTGGGGCGGACGCCCTACCTGCAGCTGCCCATCGAGCGAGAGCACCGCGCCCCCGTCGTCGTCTTCGAGGACCAAGCGGAGCGCAATCGGCAGGTTGGTCTCCTCCCAGCCCACGCGCACCCCGAGCGCCACCGCGAACTGCGCCCGGGCCGGCGCGCGCGGAGCTTGGCGGAGGTCCCAGCCGCCGCCCATCAGGTAGAGCTTCCCGGCGACCACTTCGGCGTGGTCGGCCAGGAGCGCGAAATCGATCTGCATCGTCCGCCCAGTCTATCCCCCGCGCGGCCTAGCCGCCTGCAAGAGCAGGGAGCGCACGCTCGCCCCCTAGTGGCAACCCTGCCGTACCTTAGGTGATCCTCCCCTGCTGCCGGCCCCACGACGCAAACGATGATGAACACAGCGTGAATGGCGCCTCCGAGCGCCAGCGATGGGAGGAAACAACCTCATGGGCTTCGTGCGCGTTCCGTCGGCTCTCTCCAACCTCCGCCTCGTCCACAAGATCCTGGGCGGATTCATCGTCGTCCTCGTCCTCATGGTGATCGTCGCCGGCGTCGGCATCTACCAGCTCGACCAAGCGGCCAAACGCACCGACCAGTTGTACCGGCTCAACACCCTCGGCGTGCAATACTCGCTCGGCGCCAACCGCTACTTCATCGCTAGCGCCCGCGAAGAGAAGAAGGCGCTCCTCGCGGCCGAGTCGAGCCAGCGCCAGCGCTTCATCGATGCCTCCCGCTATCAACTCGAGCTCGCCCAACAGCAACTCGAAAGCTACCGCGGAACGATTTTCGACAAGGAGGAGGCCGACCTCTTTCTCCTGATCGAAGAGCTCGGCCAGCAGGTCACGACCGAGCGGAAGAAGGTCCTCGATCAGGCGGAAAAGGGCGATCAGGTCGGCGCGATTATCACGGCCTCCCAGATGGACCCCATTGTCGCACGGCTCAACGAAAACCTGGATCTGCTCGCGAAGTTCAACGTCGACCAGGCGAAACTGGCCGCTGACCGCGCCGCTGCCGCCTCCTCCTCGGCCCGGATGGTGCTCATCGGGCTGACCGTGGTCGCCGTCGTCCTCGGCCTCGGCGGCGCCTGGGTGCTCGCCCGCTCCATCGCTGGCCCGGCCCGCAAGGCCGCCGCTGCCGCCGACCGCATCTCCCGCGGCGACGTCGATGTCGCTGTCGACATCCGCTCGAACGACGAGCTCGGCGCCATGGCCCGGGCGTTCGAGCGTATGACCGCCTACCTCCGTGAGATGGTCGGCGTCGCCAAGGAAGTCGCCGCCGGCAACCTCGCCGTCTCCGTCTCGCCGCGCGGCCCGGAGGATGCGCTCGGGCGCGCCCTGCACGAGATGGTGGAGAATCTCTCCCGGCTCGTCGGCACCGTGCAGGAGAACGCGCAGGCCATCTTCGCCGCGTCGGCCCAGCTCGAAGAATCGTCAGGCCAGATGGCCGCCGCGACGGGCCAGATCGCCCAGGCGATCGCCGAAGTCACCACCGCGACCGTCTCGCTCAACAGCCTCGCGCAGGACAGCACGCACGAGGTGACCCAGCTGGCGGCCGGCTCGCAGCAATTGAGCGCCAGTGCCCAATCGAGCGCCCAATCCGCCGCCCAAGGCCAGCAGGAAGCCGAGGCCATGGGCCAGCGCATCGCCCACACCTCCGAGGTCTCGCGCGAAGTCGCCGAAGCGGCGGAAGCGAGCCGCCAGGCGGCCCTCCAGGGGCAGCAGGCCGTCGCCCAGGCCGTCAGCGCCATGGAATCCATCGCGCGCGCCGTGGCCCGCGCCTCCGAACGCGTCGGCGAGCTCGGCCAGCTCGGCCAACAGATCGGCGACATCGTGAAGGTGATCGACGAGATCGCCAGCCAGACCAACCTGCTCGCGCTCAATGCCGCGATCGAAGCCGCTCGCGCCGGCGAACAGGGCCGCGGGTTCGCCGTCGTCGCCGAAAATGTCCGAGGGCTCGCCGAGCGCTCCAAGGCGAGCACGCGCGAAATCGCCGACCTTATCGCGCGCGTCCAGCAGGGCACCCGCGAGGCCGTCGCCGCGATGAACGAGGGCGTCCGCGACGTCAACTCCGGCCGCGAAATCACCGAGAACGCCGGCCACTCGCTCGAGGCGATCATCGCCTCCGTCCAGTCCGCGGCCGAGCGGATGAAAGAAGTCGCCGGCGAGGTGCAGGAGCTCGCAAAGGGCGCGAGCCGCATCGTCGAAGCCACCGAATCGATCGCCCAGGTCAGCCGCGATTCGGCCGCCGGCGCCGCCGAAATGGCGGCCGGCACCGAACGGGTCGCCGTGGTCATCTCGCAGGTCTCCGTCACCTCCGAGCAAACGTCTGCCTCCGCCGAGCAGGTATCCGCCTCCACCGAAGAGCTCTCTGCCCAATCCGAAGAGCTCGCGGCCACGGCGACGCAGATGCGCGAGTATGCCAAGGCGCTCTCCGAAGCGGCGAGCCGCTTCCGCCTCGCCGCCGGCTGACGCCCGACCGTTCGCGCGCGCACCGCACGAGGGGGAGCAGTCCGTGCTGCTCCCCCTTCTCTTTGGGACTAGTTGCAAATATTTGCACTTGCAGTGTTTGGCAGAAATGCGCGAAACTCACGTCGCGCGCCCGCTGCCAACCCTGTCGTCCCCTCTGGTGCGGCGGTGCGAGTGCCTGGCAGCGGGCCCGCACCCCAACGAAGGAGCGCTGCATGCCCACCTACACGCTGCCCGACCTCGCCTACGACTACGGAGCCCTCGAGCCGCACATCAGCGGCGAAATCATGGAACTGCACCACGCCCGCCACCACGCCGCCTACGTGGCCGGCGCCAACACCACCCTCGAAAAGCTCGAAGAGGCCCGCGCCAAGGAAGACTTCTCGACCGTCAACATGCTGGCCAAGAATCTGGCCTTCCACCTCTCCGGCCACATCCTCCACTCGATCTTCTGGAACAACCTCGCCCCGCACGGCGGCGACGAGCCCACCGGCGAACTCCGTCAGGCGATCGACCGCGATTTCGGGAGCTTCGACGCCTTCATGAAGCAGCTCTCGAACACCACGAACAGCGTGCAGGGCTCGGGTTGGGGCGTCCTCGCCTACGAGCCCGTCTCCGACAGCCTCGTGATCGAGCAGGTGTACGACCACCAGTCCAACATCGCCAACGCCTCCACCCCGATCCTCGTCATCGACGCCTGGGAGCACGCCTACTACTTGCAATACCGCAACGCTAGGCCCGATTTCGTCAAGGCCGTTTGGAACATCATCAACTGGGAGGACGTAGCCCGGCGCTACGCCGAGGCGCGGGCCGCCCGAGTCCCGATCCTCCGCGCCCCCTGACCGAACCGCACTGGCGGGCCGGGTAGCGCGCAGGCCCCCTCCCCTCCCCTGCGCCCCGGCGCGGGCTGGCCGGCCGAGCGGGCCGGCCCCCGCCTCTCCCCGCTACGCGTGCAGAGGCGGGCTCTTGCAGGCCTTCTTCAGCGCCACGTACATCCCGCCCCGCGCCAGCGCCCGCAGCTGGCGCTGCCGCGCCGGCAGCGCTACCACCTCTCCACCCGCGCAGAACGCGGCCAGCGGCGCCACCGCCACATCCCACGAAAGCTCCGCCCCGACCCGCGCCAGGTTCGCCCGGCAGCGCTCCCGCAGCGCCTGGTCGTCGAGCAGTCGCTCGATCCCCGCGACGACCGCGTCCACATCGCGCTCTCCCACCGTGATGCCGAGCGGCTCCCGCTCGACGCGCTCCGCCAACACATCGCCCCGCGTGCAGAGCAGCGGCACCCGAGCGCGGAACAGGTCCACGTAGCGCGTTCGGAAAGCGAAGCGCGCCTCGAGATTTTCGTAGCCGAGGCAGACGCTCGCATCCGCCTCCGCCAGGAAGCTATCGATTTCGCGGTACGGCACCCAGCCCTCGCGGAAGAACACGGTGCGATCCGTGAGCCCCAGATCGGCGGCGAGCTCGATCGTCCGCCGCGTCACCCCGGCGCTCGGCCCGAAGGCGAAGTCCGGGTGGTTCACCCCCATGAAGACGAGTTTCACCTCGGGCCGCCGCGGCGCCAGCTCCGCCATCGCCCGCAACAGCGTCTCCGTATCGTTCCACTCCGTAATGCCGCCATTCCAGAGCAATACCCGGTCCGTCGGCGCGATCCCCGGCACCACCCCTTTCAGGACGGGCCCCGCAGGCCGGAGCGGCTCCGCCGGCACACCGTAAGGCACCACGTCGATGTACTTGCGCAGCGATGGGTCCCGCGCGTAGACCGTCGGCGGCACCAGGTCGAGCGCCATCATCATCCCGATCCAGAGGTCCCGCTGGCGGTCGTCGGCACAGAAGATGAAATCCGCCATCGTCAGCTGCATGTTCAGGTACCAGCGGTTCGAGGCCATCCACGTCCGGCGCCACTTCGGGAGAATGTCGCGCCGGGAAAGCTCCATCCACTCGATGAACAAGGGCGTGAAGGCGTCGAGCGCCAGGCGTGTCTTCCCCATCAGCCGGATCAGCTGCGGCGGGAAGTTCCGAGAGATGGTCACGTCGTGCTGGCCCGCCAGGAAGCTCGCCTCGCCGTTCGAACCGTAACGCTGGATGCGGACCGTCCGCCCCGGCGGGGCGATTTCGCCCCGATCGCCCGGCACGGCGAGCGTGATCTCCGCCTCCGGGAGCGCGCGGCTGAGCGCCCCCGCGAGTTGGTAGGCGCGCACCCCCGGCGAGGCCATCTGCGGGCCGACGGCCGCCCGCGAGAGCACGAGCAGCTTCACTTCGCCGTCCCCCCACCGCCCAGCCGCGCGAGCCGCTGCTGGCGCAGGCGTTCCTTCTTCTCGGCTGCCTCGAGCCGCTCCGAGCGCTGCTTCAGCTTCCGGTCGAAGACGTTGAAGATGGCGCGCCGGGCGGTGTAGCTCGCCAATCGCTGCGCGAGCCCCGGCGCCCGCTCCCACTTCGCCGAGATCGGCTCGCCCTCCTCCATGCAGAAGCGAACGAGCGGCTTCAGCGTCTCGCTCCATTGCAACCGTGGGCGCGCCGCAGCCAGGTTCGCCCGGCAACGCGCGTACAGCTCGCGGTCGTCGAGCAGCCGTTCGATGGCCCGCGCCAGCGCCGGCGCATCTCCCTCCGGCACCACCAGCCCCCACCCCTCCTGTGCGACCTCCTCCGCCAATACATCGCCGTGCGTGCAGATGAAGGGCAGCTCGCCCCAAATCAGGTCCACGAACCGGGTGCGGTGGCTGTAGCGCGTCTCCATGTTGTCGAAATACGTGCAGACCGAGATATCCGCCTCGAGCACGTACTGCTTCGCCTCCTCGTGCGAGACCCACCCCTCCTCGAAGAAGACGGTCCGGTTCAGCTGGCCATTGCGCGCCGCGATCGCCTTCGCATCCTGGAAGCGGACGCCCTTGCCGAGCTCGCGAATGCCCGGATACGAGGCCCCGAGAAAGAGCAGCTTGATATCGCTGCGCCCTAGCAGTCGAAGCGCCTCGAGGAGCGTCGCCGGGTCGTACCACTGGATGATGCCGCCGTTCCACAGGATGATCCGGTCATCCTCCCCGAAGCCCGGGCGAACCCCGCGGAGGACCCGCGGACCCGCGATGGGCGGCTCCGGCCGGATGCCGTGGGGCGCCGAGTCGATGTACCGCCGCAGCGTCGGGTCCGCCTCGTAGACGCGCGGCGAGATCAGCCCCAGTGAGGTCATCATCCCGATGTAGCTGTCCCGCTGCCGCTCGTTGCAGGTCAGAATGAAATCCGCGAGCGTCAGCTGCATCCCGAGGACGGCTCGCGTCCGCTCCGCCCAAGCGTCGCGGTGGCGGCCCTCGTAATGCTGCATCCCCACCTCCATCCACTCCATCGCATACTGCGAAAAAAGGTCCACCACGTACCGCTTCCACGGATACAAGAGGGCGATGTGGGGCGGCAGCATCGAGCTGATCACCACATCGTGGGCCGCGGTCAGCTGGAGCAGATTGCGCGCGCTCCAGCGGGTCACCCGGTAGGCGCCGTCGGCCGGCTGCTCGTAGTCGTCGTTCGGCCCGGCGAGCGTCACCTGCGCCCCAGGCACGCTTTCGGCGAGGACGCGCGCTTGCGCCGTCGCCCGGATGCCCGGGGCCGACATATGGCTTCCCAAGTACCCGCGGGCGAGGATGAGGATGCGCGGCCCCATGGCCGCCGATGGTACGGCCACCAGCCCGAACAGGGAACGCGAGCGGCCCCCGTTGACCGGAACGCTCGCCGGTCTACCCTACGCCGGGATGTTACGTTCGATCGACGCATTCATCGGCGGCCACGGCCGCCGTTTCGTCATCCACCGATTCGTCCGCCCCGCGCAGCGGTTCGCCGCTATCGAGGCATCCGGCGGCATCGTCCTCCTCGTCGGCGCCATCATCGCCCTCGTCTGGGTCAACTCGCCCTGGGATCAGAGCTATCACGACCTCTGGGCCACCGAGCTCGCGCTCGACCTCCACCTCTTCGAAATCCACCAACACCTCGGCCACGCCGTCAACGATGGGCTGATGGTCCTCTTCTTCTTCGTCGTCGGGCTCGAAATCAAGCGCGAGCTCGTCACGGGCGAACTCTCGACGCCGCGCCGCGCCATCCTCCCCGCCGCCGCAGCCCTCGGCGGAATGCTCGGCCCGGCCCTTATCTACACGCTCTTCAATGCCGGCACGGAGACAGCCCACGGCTGGGGCATCCCGATGGCCACCGATATCGCCTTCGCCGTCGGCGTCCTCACCCTCCTCGGCAAGCGCGTCCCCACGCCGCTCAAGGTCTTTCTCCTCGCCCTCGCCGTCGCCGACGACCTCGGCGGCATCGTCGTCATCGCCGTCTTCTACACCGAATCGCTCTCCTTCGAAGCCGTCGGATGGGCGCTTTTCGTCCTCGCGCTCATCATCGTCATCAACCGTGCCGGGGTCCGCTCGTTCGCTCCCTACATCTTCCTCGGGGTGCTCTTCTGGGCGGCCATGCTCGAATCCGGCATCCACGCAACGATCGCGGGCGTCATCCTCGCCCTCCTCACCCCTTCCCGCCCGTACTACACCGACGACGATTTCGAAACCTCCATGGAGCGGCTCCGGGCAGAATTCGCCCTTGCCCGCGCCGATGGCGACCACGACCGGATGCAGGAGGCCCTCCGCCAGATGGAGGACCTTGCCAGCGGCATGGAGAGCCCCCTCGACCGCCTCGAACACCGCCTCGCCCCCTGGACCGCCTACCTGATCGTCCCCATCTTCGCCATCGCCAACGCCGGCGTCGCCGTGAACGGCGAGATGCTGCGCAACGCCCTATCGAGCCCCGTCACCCTCGGCGTCGCCGTGGGCCTCGTCGTCGGCAAGCCGGTGGGCATCTTCCTCACCAGCTGGGTCTGCGTCCGCCTTGGCCTGGCGCAGCTTCCGGCCAATACCAACTTCCGCCAGATACTCGGTGCCGGAATGATCGCCGGCATCGGTTTCACCGTCGCGCTCTTCATCGCTGGCCTCAGCTTCGAGAATCCATCCCACCTCGACGAGGCGAAGGTCGGCATCCTCGCTGCCTCCGTCGCCGCCGGTATCCTCGGCTCCGCCTACCTCCTCCTTCTCCCCGCGCCGCGTACGGCCGACGAAGGCCTCCAAGCCGCCCGCGCCTCGGCTCACAGCTAACAGCGCGACAGCGGCCCCTTCGCGATCCCCACCTTGGCTGGCAGCCTCGCGCCATGCGCACGCTCCCGCCTACCCTCCTCGCCCACCAGGCCGGCGCCCGCCGTCGCCCCGCCATCCACGTCGTCCTTTCTCGCCGCCGCGCCGGCATCGCGCTCATTGCCTTCGACGAAGGCGCCAGCCTGCCTGGCAGCGAGGCGCCCCACGCCCTCGTCGCCAGCGCCGCCGGCACCCCCGTCCAGCTCGTCAACGACGCCGGCAACCTCCGCGCCCGCCGAGCATGGGGCGCCTGGTCGGCGCCCCTCGCTGCCCTCCCCACCGGGGCACCCATCGCGGCCGCCGCAATCCCGGGAGAGATCGTCGTCGCCTTCGCCGATGGCGCGGCCATCCGCACCGTCCACTCCTTCGACGACGGCCTCAGCTGGTCCGCGCCAGCGACGCGCTTCACCGCCTCCGGCGCCGTCGGCAGCCTCGCCCTCGCCGGCCGCTCGGCGAACGGCAACCTCTGCCTCTTCTTCACCGTCGGCACGGCCCCGGCCGTCGCTCGCCTCCGTCGCACCGGCGGCACCTGGGCCACGACGGCGACTGCCTGGACGGTCGGCGCCGCCTGGACGTCCATCGGTGGCCTCGCGGCCACCCACGCCGCCGGCGATTACCAGCTGCTCGTCACCGGAACAGGCGCGGGCGGCGAAGCGCTCGTCGCGGCCCACACCATGGGCGATGGCGCCCTCCCCCCGAACGCCTGGTTCGGCCCACGGGTCGTCGCTGCCGCCGACCCCGCCGCCGGCATCACCTTCGACCGGCCCTCCCTCGCCTGGAGCGGGACGGCCATCGCGGCCTATCGCGAAGCACGGGCAGCGCCGGTCGCCGGCGCCCGCATCATGGTCGCGCAGGCCGTCGGTGGCATGCTCGCACCCTGGGCCGAACCGGTGCCACTCGCCGCCGCGCCGCCCTTCGGCCTCGCGCTCGCCGCCGGCGATTCGCTGTTCGCCGCCAGCGTCACCGGATTCCGCGCAGCACCGCTCGCCGACCAGTTCGAGGCCACCCAGCTCGTCCGTTCGTTCCGCTGGCGGCAGGGGCCGGCAACGTCCACGGCGCTCCTCGCGCTCGCCGAACCGAACGACACCCAGCCCCTCCTCGGCCCCGGGGCCGGCATCGAAGTCAGCCTCGGCTACCTGAGCGGCGCCGGCGGCACACCCGAGTTCGGGCCCGTCTTCCGCGGCGCCGTCTCCACCGTCGAACGCCGCCAGCGCGAAGGCACCGCCACGGCGCTCCTCCGCCTCGATGGCCCGTGGGAGCGGCTCGGCGCTTACCGCGCCCCGGCCACCTGGCAGGCGCCCGCCGGCGCGACCCGAGGCGAAACCGTCGCCGCCCTCGCAGCGCGCGCCGGCATCCCCGTCGCCAGCGCCGCCGACCTTCCGCCCTCCGGCGCCTGGACCACCGAGACGGCCGCGTTCGCCATCCAGGCCGGCGAATCGGCGCTCCCCGCCGCCCTCCGCCTCCTCGGGCCCACCCCCGATGCCTTCCGCGCCGAGTCCGGCTTCGAAATCTGCGGGCTTTCGGGCACCGACCCCATCGCCTGGGTCCTCGGCGAAGGCGGCCAACCCCTCCTCCGGTTCGAACCGGCCGCCCGCGCCCTTCCCGCTTGGGCGCGGATCGCCGGGCCCGACCGGGCGGCCGAGGCCTACGACGGCGCCAGCCTCCTCCGCGACGGCCCCGCCCTCACCCCCCGGCGCGAACTCGGCGCCACCACCGACGCCCTCGCCGAAGCGTACGCCGCGCGGCTCCTCGCCCGCCTGCGGCGCGCCATCCCGCTCGCCATCGCCCGCGTGCCCTTCCACGCCGGCCTCCAGCTGTACGATATCGTCGAAGTGCGACACCCCCTCGCACCCGGCGGGGCGGCTCGCTACCGGGTGATCGCCATCGAAACCGACTGGCGCGCTGGGCTCCGTTTCGATGCCTCCCTCGCCCTGGGGGAGGTCGCGTGATGGCCATCCTTCGCGCGCGCCTCGTCGCCTTCGATGCCACCACCTACACCGCGACCGTCCGGCCCGATGGCTCTGCAACCGCCGTCTTTTCCGCCGCGGTCTCGCGCGCCCTCCCCGCCGCCGAGCTCGTCCCGGGGCGTCGCCTCCTCCTCGACATCGGCGATCACCACCACCCGGCCGATGCCGTCGTCATCGCCGCCTGGTAGCCAAGGCCAGCGGTCAGAACTGCGCCTCCAGGGCATCCTCGTCGCTCTCGAACGTATAGACCACGAGCTCGCCGTTTTCCCACCGCTCGCCGTTCTCGGCCACGCCTCGCGGCACCGCCTCGAGCGGGTCGAAGAGCAGCCCGACCAGCTGTTCGTAGCTCGCCACCCGCGGGTCGGCATCCAGCGCAGCCTCCACGTGCACCAGCGGGACATCCTCGTCCGGCAACACCAGAAACGCCTCCGGCGGGTCCTCGTTCGTGAAGACCGGCCCGATACGCCTGCCCTCGGCGTCGGTGTACATCCCCTCGACGAGGTACGGGGCGCGGGTGTGGGCGAGCGGCTCCGTGAACTCCGCGCGGTAGGCGATCCGCCGGTGGCGGCGATGCCCCGTGAGCGCGCCGGGCGGGGGTTCGATCGTGGCCATCGACGGGCCTCCGGCTCGGAATATGCCCAGCTTGCGCCCTGGCCCATTTCCGCCGCAACGGCCGCCCGGCCCCTTTCCCCCAGCCGAGCGTCCACTCCCTTAGGGGGTTCCCCGAGTCCTGCGGCAGATCTCCCTCTTTTTTCCCAAAAACCGGCCGATACCCACGTTGGGGCAGCCGTGCCCGCTACGCTACCAAGGGGAGACGTCGCAGCCATGGCCGGGTCGCCGCTCGAACGCATCATGCAGTCCGACCGACTGCCGACCATCCCGGCCGTCGCCGTTCGCGTCATCGACCTCGTCCAGCGCCCCGACGTCTCGCTCGACGAACTCGGCGGCCTGATCGAACGCGACCCTGCCCTCGCCGCCCGTGTTCTCCGCATGGCCAACTCCGGCTACTACGGCCGGCCCCGCTCCATCTCCCGCGTCCGCGATGCCGTCCTCATCCTCGGCCTCCGCACCGTCAAGACGCTCGCCCTCGGGTTCACCCTCGTCACCGACCTCCGTGCTCGCCAGGGCCAAGGCCTCGACCATACCTGGCTCTGGCAGCGGAGCCTCTACGCCGCCATCGTCGCCCGCGCCGTGGCCGGCCGCGCCGGACTCCGCATCGCCGATGAAGCGTTCCTCGGCGGCCTCTTCCACCTCCTCGGCGTCATCGCCCTCGAAAGCGCCCTCGGCGACGACTACCGCGCCGTCGCCGCCGAGGCCGGCCACGATACCGCCCGCCTCCGCGCACGCGAAACCGAACGCTTCGGCGTCGACCACGCCCGCGTCGGCGCCGCCCTGGCCGAGCGCTGGAACCTGCCGGCGGGCCTCGTCGATGCCATCCGGCATGCCGCCGACCCCGACCGGGCACCGCTCGAAACCGCCCAGCTCGTCCTCTGCGTCCATGCCGGCACCGCCGGAGCCGATGTCATCCTCGGCGAGCGCCCCGGCGAACAGCTCGCAGCCCTGCGGACCGCCTGCCAACGCCTCGGGCTTGCCAGCGAGGCCGCCGAGGAGATCGTCGCCACCGCCCTCGCCGATGGCTCCACCCTCGCCGCGAGCTTCGACATCCCCGCCAGCAGCCTCGCCCCCGAAGACGTCCTCGCCCGCGCCAACGACGCCCTCCTCCGCCTCACCATCGAATCCGAACGCGAAAACGCCGCCCTCCAGGCCGAGCGCGAACAGCTCATCCAGCAGGCCTCCACCGATGTCCTCACCGGCGTCGCCAACCGGCGCCACTTCCACGAATTCCTCGAAGAACATTTCCGCCTCGCCGCCCGCTACGGCACCCCGCTCAGCCTCTTCCTCGTCGACCTCGACCACTTCAAACAGCTCAACGACACCTACGGCCACCTCGTCGGCGATGAAGTCCTCCGCGGCGTCGCCCAGCGGCTGCGCACCGCCCTGCGCGATGCCGACCTGCTCGCCCGCTTCGGCGGCGAAGAGTTCGTCGTCGTCCTGCCCTCCACCCCCCTCGACGGGGCCGTCCAGAGCGCCGAGCGTGTCCGCGAAGCCCTCGCCTCCCGCCCCATCGAGGTCGCCGGCCAGTCCATCCCCGTCACCGCCTCGTTCGGCGTCTCCGCCTACCGCGCCGATGCCCTCATGACCCCCGAGTGGCTCATCAAAGAGGCCGACCTCGCCCTCTACGAAGCAAAGCGCGCCGGCCGCAACTGCGTCCGCGCTGCCGGCGACGAGGCCCTCTTCCGCATCTGAAGCGCCCACATCGGGGGATTCCCCGACTCACCCTCGCCCCGAACGCGATAAGCTAACGCTTGCGCTGGCGGGGGCGCCCCACCAATGACGGACCAGAACCCGACCGCCGCCGGGCTCGATGCCCTTTTTGCCATCGACCGCTTCCCGGTCGGCATCTTCGAGACCGACCTCCGCGGCGCCTGCCTCCGCGTCAACCACCGCTGGACAACGCTCACCGGGCAAACCCCCCAGCAGGCGCTCGGCTACGGGTACCTCGATGCCGTCCACCCCGAAGACCGGCCGCGCCTCATCGAGGCCACCCGCCAGCACATCGAATCCGACCGCCCCCTCCGCATCGAGTACCGCATCCTCCGCTCCGATGGCGCCCAGCGCTGGGTCCTCGCCCAGGCCGTCGCCTTCACCGACGCCGCCGGTACCCGGGCCGGCTACCTCGGCACCGTCACCGACATCACCGACCGCGTCCGCGCCGAGACGGCCCTCCGCGAGAACGAAGAACACTACCGCAGCCTCATCGAGCTCAATCCCGAGGCCGTCGCCGTCCATCGCCGCGGCCAAGTCCTCTACGTCAACCCGGCCGCCGTCCACCTCATGCGCGCCGCCTCGGCCGAGGAGCTCCTCGGCCGCCAGGTGCTCGAGTTCGTCCATCCCAACTTCCACGAACTCGTTCGCGAGCGCCAGCGACGCCTCTTCGCTGGCGAAGCCGTCGGCCCCGCCGAAATGGACTTCATCCGCTGCGACGGCACCATCGCCCGCGTCGAAACCGTCGGCGCGCCCACCCTCTTCGGCGGCGAACCCGCTACCCAACTCTGGATTCGCGACGTCACCGAACAGCGCAAAATCGAAGCCCTCCACCGCGCCGTCGTCGAATCCGTTCGCGACCCGATGTGGCTCGTCGACCTCGACGATGCCGGCGAGTGGCGGCTCGTCTTCGTCAACGCCGCCTACTGCCGTGGCGCCCGCATCGCGCCCGCCGACGTCATCGGCAAATCCTCCCGCGAGCTGGCAGCCGCCGGATACCTTTCCGAGGAGCAAGCCAGCGAACGCGAAGCCCTCTACCGCGAGGCCGCCGCCACCGGCCGTACCGTCGAACGCGAGATGCGGGGCGAATGGAAGGGGCGCCCCTTCCACATCATGACCTCCCTCACCCCCGTCGCCGACCCGCCCGACGGCCCCTACCGGCGCATCGTCGGTTGGTCGCGCGACCTCGGCCGGCGCCTCGAGAGCGAACGCCGCCTCGCCGAGTCGGAGGCCACCTACCGCGCCGTCGTCGAAGGCACCAGCGACGCGATCTGGGTCGTCGACAAAGAAGACGAAAGCACCTATCGCGTCGTCCTCGCCAACGCGCGGACCGCTGAAATGCTGCGAATGCCCATTTCCGATATCGTCGGCAAGCGCGTCGAAGAGGTGCTCCCGGACGAGGCCGCCCGCCGGGCCATCGAGCGCTACCGCCAGGCCGAACAAGCCGGCACCGCCATCGAATACGAAAACGTCATCGAGCGGCCCGGCCACCGCCGCGAAGTCGTCACCCACCTCACGCCGATCTTCGACGATACGGGGCGCTGTGCCCGCATCATCGGCTCCGCCCGCGACGCCGCCGAGCGGCGCAAAGCCGAGCTCGCCAACCTCCAGGCGCAGAAGCTCGAAAGCCTCGGCGTCCTCGCCGGCGGGATCGCCCACGACTTCAACAACCTGCTCACCACCATCCTCGGCAACCTCTTCCTCGTCCGCACCGAACTCCCGGCCGATTCACCCCTGCGCACCTACCTCGACGATGCCGCCATCGCCGCCGAACGGGGCGCCGAGCTCGTCCGGAGGCTCCTCGCCTTCAGCCGTCCCGGCATCGCGAGCCGAGATCGCCTCTCGCTCGACCGCGTCATCGACGAGACCGTCGCCCTCGTCCGCCGCACCCTCACCCCCGCCATCGACCTGCGCGTGCGCACCGACCCCGGCGACGACACCGTCATCGGCGAATTCAGTGCCCTCCAACAGGTCCTCCTCAACCTCCTCCTCAACGCCCGCGACGCCATGCCCGAGGGCGGCTCCATCGTCATCGCGCGCACCACCCGGACCATCGGCGCCGATCCCGCCTGGGCCCGGCGTGGCCTACACCCCGGCCGCTACCACGAGGTCACCGTCTCCGATACGGGCAGCGGCATCCCTCCCGAACTCCTGAGCCGCATCTTCGACCCCTTCTTCACCACGAAAGGCGTCGGCAAAGGGACGGGCCTCGGACTCTCGACCGCGCTCAGCGTCGTTCGTGCCCACGGTGGCTGGCTCGAAGCCGAGAGCGAACCCGGCCGGGGCGCCACCTTCCGCATCCTCCTCCCCCTCGCCCCTCCCCCCTCCGCCGACCGAGACGCCGAAGCGCGGCCCTAGCCGCCCTGGATGCTCACGAGGAACTCGAGCCGGTCGCCATCGGCGAGCCCATCGCGAAGGCCGGCCTGCGCACCGTTCACGATCGGCATCACCGCCTCCGCATCCACCTCCGAAAATCCCTCGTCGAGCAAGACCTGGAGGGGAGTCAGCCCCGGCCGCCACGCCACCACCGTCTCCGGCTGCTTCGAACGCGACCGCTTGACCAATGTCGGAAACCATTTCACCTGGATGCTCATGCCCGTAGCGTATACGGGCGCCGCCGCCGGTGCAGCCCCGAGCGCCGCACGGACCCGTCATCGGCGCGAGTGCGCTTACCCAGTTCCCGTAGCCCCGGTGGCTCGGTCGCCCCAGAGCGGCGGAAGCGGGCCGGCCGGCAGGCTCACCCGGAGCGCCGCTGGTTCCACCCGGAAGGCCATCGGCGTCAGCCCGACCGGGTCACCGTCGAGCTGGATAGGCAGCCCCGGCGTTTCCACCACCACCTCCGCGCAACGGCCCGTGACGATCCGCTCCCCCTCCCGCCTCCCGGCCACCACCCGCAACGCCAGCCCGAGCGCCTCGCCCGGCCCGCGGGGGCAGAAGGCCACCACATCGAGCAGCCCGTCGTCGACCCGCGCGCCCGGCGTCAGCCGGATCCGGCCCCCGTACAGCCGCGTATTCCCGAGCAACATCCAAGCGAGTGGCGCCTCGAACGGGTCGCCATCGGCCCGCCAGCGCACCCAGCGTGTGCGCAGCGCCGGCGCGCGTGCCAGCCCGTGCAAGATGTAGGCGAAATCGCCAGCCAAACGCTTCAGCCGCAGGCTCACCCCGGCAGCGATCTCGGCGTCCCAGCCGATGCCAGCCATCAGCAGGAAGGCACGCTCCCCCGCCCGCCCGAGGTCCATCGCGGCGACCTGCCCCCCGAGATGGGCATCGAACGCCGCCCGGGCCCCTCGCGGAATGCCCGCCTCGCGCGCCCAGATGTTGACCGTCCCAGCCGGGATGGCCGCCAGGGCGGTCGCGCTCCCCGCGAGCCCCTCGGCGGCCTGTCGGAGCGAGCCATCGCCGCCGACCACGAAACAGAGCTCGTCTCCCCGGTCGGCCGCCGACCTCGCCGCCGCCGTCGCCTCCGCCGCGCTCCGCGGGACGACGAGCACCGTCTTCACGCCCCGCGCCTCCAGATAGCGTACGGCCCGCGGGGCATCGAACCGGCGCGAAACCCCTCGCGCCGCCGGGTTCACGATGAGCGTCGCGCGGCGGTGTCCAGGCATAGCGGCAGCGCAGAACGCGCCCGGCGAGTATATCCCCCGGCGATGCCGCCGGCGCCCCGCGCCGCCCTAGTGCCCCACCAGAATCCCCGGGTTCAAGAGCCCCTGCGGATCGAGCGTCGCCTTTACCGCCTTCAGCGCCTCGCCAAAGAGCGGCGGCCGCTGCTGTTCGTACCAAGGCATGTGGTCGCGCCCCACCGCGTGGTGGTGGGTGATCGTCCCGCCGCCCGCGATCACCGCATCGCTCGCCGCCTGCTTGATCGCCGCCCAGGTCTCCAGTTCGCCACCCGGTCGGGCGAGCACCTGGAAGGAGTAGTACGGCGCCGGACCATCCGGGTAGACGTGGGTGAACCGGCACGTGAGCGTGCCACCGCCCGCCGCCGCGATCGCCGCCCCGACCCGCTCCCGCACCGTCCGATCGAACTCCGGCCAACGGTCCCACGTGATCGCCGTCTCGAAGGTATCGCTCACCACACCCGTCCCTGCCAGCAAATTCCGCTGGTAGGGAGCGCGGATGAACGCATTCCGCCAGGCGCCCACCGCCCCCTGACGCCCGACTCCCTCGTCGTCCCCCTCCGAGACGCGGATGCCGGCCGCGTCGACTTCGCCCCCGCAGGCGCGGGCGATCCCGATCGCCGCCTCCAGAAACGGCCGCTGCGGCACCTCCGCCGATTCGAATCCGAGGATGAGGAGCGCATGGGCCCCGTCGCCGCCCGCCGCCGCCTCCGCCTCGGCCGGGTCGAGCAGGCGGCAATTCGCCGGCCAGAGCTTCGCCTGCACAACCCGACGCGCTGCCTCGTAACCCGCCTCCCAGGTCGCGAAGATCACTCCCGCCGAGGCTCGGTACCGCGGCCGCGCCTGGATCCGCATCCACGCCTCCGTGATAATGCCCAGAGTCCCCTCGCTCCCGATCACGAGCCGATCCGGGCTCGGCCCCGCGCCCGAGCCGGGCAGCCGGCGCGACTCCCAGGCGCCGCGCGGCGTCACCATCCGCACCGATTCCACGAAATCGTCGATGTGCGTGTGGTTCGTCGCATAGTGGCCGCCGGAGCGCGTCGCGATCCAGCCGCCCAGCGTCGACCACTCGAAGCTCTGCGGAAAGTGGCGAAGCGTGAAGCCGTGCGGCCGGAGTTGCTCCTCCAGCGCCGGACCGAGGATCCCCGCCTGGATGCGCGCCGCCCGCGAAACCGGGTCCACCTCGAGCACGCGGTTCAGCTCGCGCAGGTCGATGCTCACGACCGGCCGGTCGCCCCCGGGGGGCTCGACGCCGCCCACCACCGAGGACCCACCCCCGTAGGGGATGGCCGCCGCATCCACCTCCCCGCACCACTCCAGCACCGCGGCCACCTCCGCCTCGCTCCGCGGAAAGGCCACGACATCCGGCGGATTCGGGAAGTCGCACCGAAACGCCCGCACGAGATCCCGGAAGCTCTTCCCGTAGTGATGCGCGGCGCGCTCGTGCGTATCCGTCGAACAGATCGCGGCCAGGGCCGCCGGCGGGGCGATCCGCGGCCGCCGCAGCGCGACCTGCTCGATCCGCGGCACCGGCGGCACCGCGATCTCCTTGCCGAAGCGCGCCGAAAGCCGCGCCGCCGCCTGCCGGCGTTGCTCGTCGCTCGGCTCGTCCGAAACCAGCCCCCAGGCCCAGAAACTCCTGCGTCCAGACATCGCGCACCTCCGGCGCGATGATACGCCCACCGCCCGGCCCCTTCGCGCCGCCAAGAGGGCGCACGCGTCACCCGCCCCCGAACCACCAACCTCCGCTACGATCTCCGCATGCACGAACAACCCCACGGGCCCGAGGAGCGGCTCGCGGCGGCCCGCGATGCGGCGGCCCAGCGCGAACTCGGCACCTACCAACGGCACATCTTCCTTTGCACCGGCCCCGATTGCTGCTCCCCCGACGATGGCCAGCGCGCCTGGGAGCGCCTCAAATCCCTCGCTGCCCGGGTCAACCGCACACCCGGCGCGCCCAAGCTCTACCGAACGAAGGTCGGCTGCCTCCGCATCTGCCAGGCCGGCCCTACCGGCGTCGTCTACCCCGATGGCACCTGGTACGCCTGCCTCACCCCCGAAAACCTCGAACGCGTCGTCACCGAGCACCTCATCGGCGGCCGCGAAGTCGACGACCTCGTCATCGGGCGCAACCCCCTCCGCTGAGGCCCGCGCCCTGCCCGTCGGAGGCCAAAAGCCCCCATCCCCAACCGACCACCGAACCGCCCAAAACTGCAACCTGCTACCTTGCCCATATGCTCTTCTGCGAATCCGTCTCCAAGGCCTTCGGCGCCAACGAAGTCCTGCGCGACGTCACCTTTACCGTGAGCGAAGGCGAACGCGTCGGGCTCGTCGGCCCCAACGGTGCCGGCAAATCCACCATCCTCCGCCTCATCGCCGGCCTCGAAACGCCCGATGCCGGCCGCGCCGGCTGGACAGGCGGCGACCTCGGCTACCTCCGCCAGGAAGCCGGCCTCCGCGACGACAACACCCTCCTCCAAGAGCTCTGGAACGCCTTCCCCGAGGCGAGCGCCATCGAACGAGCGCTCGCCCGCATCGCCGGCGCCATCGAAAACGGCGAGGGCGACCTCGATGCCCTCGTCGAAGAGCAAGCCCGCCTCTTCGAACGGTTCGAAGCCCTCGATGGCTACCGCATCGAAGCCCGCATCGGCCGCGTCCTCGCCGGACTCGGCTTCGACCCCGCCGACGCCAACCGCCCCTGCGGCGAATTCTCCGGTGGCTGGCAGATGCGCATCGCCCTCGCCAAAGTGCTCGTGCGCCGCCCCCCGAACGTCCTCCTCGACGAGCCCACCAACCACCTCGATGCCCGCTCGCGCGATTGGCTCGCCGAAGAGCTCGCCGAGTGGAATGCCGCCATCCTCGTCGTCACCCACGACGGCGAATTCCTCGACCGCTTCGCCACCCGCATCCTCGACCTCCGCGAGCGCACCATCGAGAGCTACACCGGCGGCTACACCAGCTTCCAGAAGCAGAAGGCAGCCCGGCTCCAGGCGCTCGACCAGGCTGCCGCCCGCCAGCAACGCGAACTCGCCCGCCAAGAACGCTTCATCGAACGATTCCGCGCCAAAGCCACCAAGGCCGCGCAAGTCCAATCGCGCGAGAAGCAGCTCGCACGCATCCAGCCCATCGAGCGCCCACGAAAGGAAGCCGAAGTCCACTTCGAAATCACCGCCCACGGCCGCACCGAGCGCGATGTCCTCGTCTTCCAGCACGTCGGCCACGCCTACGGCGACCACCCCGTCCTCGTCGACGTCAACCTCCATATCGAGCGCGGACAGAAAGTCGCCCTCGTCGGGCCCAATGGCGGGGGCAAAAGCACCCTGCTCAAAATCGCCGCCGGGCTCCTCCGCCCCTCCGAAGGGGTGGTCGCCTGGGCCGAGCGCGCCCGCTTCGGTTACTACGACCAACACCAGGACGAAGCCCTCGACCACGGGCGCACCGTCCTCGAGGAGGTCCGCGCCGTCGCCCCGCACGAGCCCGAAGTCCGCCTCCGCACCGTGCTCGGCCAGTTCCTCTTCAAAGGCGACGACGTCTTCAAGCCGATCTCGGTCCTTTCCGGCGGCGAACGGAGCCGCGTCGCGCTCGCCAAGTTCCTCCTCCAGCCCACCAACGTCCTCCTGCTCGACGAGCCGACGAACCACCTCGACCGCACCACCCGACGCAAACTGCTCGAAGCGCTCCAGGCTTACGACGGCACCATCCTCTGCGCCAGCCACGACCCGGGCATCGTCGAAGGCGTCGCCACCCACGTCTACGAAGTGAAGGACCTCGGCGTCCACGAGCTCCTCCACCTGCGCAAAGGCTAGCCCCCTCCGAGCTGCCAGCTCCGCAAGCGGCCCCGCCCGCCGACCTCGCGCAGCAGCTGGCGAAAGGCCGTTTCCCGCTCCCGGGCCATCGTCGCGTAGCCCGCCGCGGTCTCCGGATTCAACGTCAGCCGCTCGAGCGTCCCGCTCGCCGCCTCGGCCGCCGCGAAGGCTGTCGCACCGAGCACCGCCACATCTTCCAGCGCCGGCGGCAGGCTCGTGCCCGTTCCATCCGCCGTGTGGAGCAGGCGACACCAGAGCACCACATCGTCCCCCGCCGGGAGCGGCCCCTCCTCCAGCCGGAGCGTCGTTCCGAACACCGAAAATCGCCGGAAAGCCGGCGGCTCCGCCCCTGCCGGGTACTCCGCACGCGCCACGGCGATCAGCCCCGCAATCCCCCCGAGCGCCACCTCCCGCCCGCCCGGCGTCGTGGCTACCGAAAGCCGCTCCTCGCGCGGCGCCGCCCGCGAAAGCTCCGCCAGCGCGCGGCGAAGGTGACGGTCGAGCGCGGCGTCGGTCCATCGCTCCATGCTCACGTCCTGAAGGTCGATCCGCATCCGGGCACGAAGGTCGTCGATCGTCGTCATGGAGCCACCGTCGCGCAAGCCCCGCCCAGCTCCAACACGGGCCTGTCACGACACTCGCGCAGCCCACCCTCCAGTGCGACACTCACCCCATCCCACCGCGAAACGAGCCACCCACCGATGCATCCTTGGCACGATATCGCCGTCGACCCCGACCTCATCGAAGCCGAGCTCCCCGTCGTCATCGAAATCCCCGCCGGCAGCAAGAACAAGTATGAGCTCGACAAGAAGAGCGGCATCCTCAAGCTCGATCGCGTCCTCTCCAGCTCCGTCCGCTACCCCGCCAACTATGGGTTCATCCCTCGCAGCTTCTGCGACGATGGCGACCCGCTCGACGTCCTGGTCCTCGGGCAGGAACCCGTCGTCCCCATGACCCTCGTCTACGTCCGCCCGGTCGGCGTCATGCACATGCGCGACAGCGGCAAAGTCGACGAGAAGATCCTCGCCGTCCACTCCCACGACCCCGCCTTCAGCCACATCAAGAGGCTGGAAGACGTCCCGCCCCACCTCGTCACCGAAATCCAACGCTTCTTCATCGATTACAAAGTGCTCGAAGAAAAGGAAGTCGTCGTCGACCCCTTCGAAGGCCGTGAGCGCGCCCTCGAAGTCATCCGCACGGCGCTGAGCGACTACTGGAAGATGCGCGCCAACGAGCGGTAGCGGCTTAGCCGGCCACCCCGGCATAGGCCAGCCCGCAGGCGACGCCGCCGAGCACCAGCCACACCGAACTCAGCCGCGTCCCGATCGCGAGCACCAGCCCAGCGGCGAACAACCCAGCCGTGAACCACCCCACGAGCACCTCGCGCGCCAGCGTGAGCGCCACCACCACGATGAGCGCCCACGCCGCAGCATTCACCCCATCGAGGAAGGCGGTACCGAGCCACCCACGACGGAACCGCGGCACCAGCGGCGCAGCGAGCATCACGAAAACGAACGATGGCAGAAAGATGCCAGCCGCCGCGGCCAGGGCCCCGCCAACCCCATCCATCACGTAGCCCGCGAACGCCGCCGAGCTGAAGAGCGGCCCCGGCGTCACTTGCCCAGCGGCGATCGCATCCAGAAGCTGCGCCTCGGTGAGCCAGCCCCGCCGCTCCACGAACTCATCGCGCATGAACGAAACGAGCACATAGCCGCTCCCGTAGAGCACGGCCCCGATCTTCAAGAAGCCGAGGAAGATGCCCGCCGTCGTCGCGCCCCCGGCCGTCGTCGCGGTCGCCGCCAGCCCTGGCAACCAAACGGGCGGGCAGAACCCCTGCGGCCCCTCCCCGCGGCGGCGTCGCTGGCGAGGGAGCCGCCACCAGTGTCCCCCGGCCCGGGGCAGCGCGGGCAACCGCTCCCGCGACGAACGCGTCAGGAGCCCGACGACCCACCAAAGGGCCGCCACGAACACGCCCGCGCCCAGCACCAGAACCACCTCGCTCACGCCGATCGCCGCGAGGATCGCCACCCCGGCCACCACCACCACCGACTCTGGCCCGCGGAATGCCGCCCCCGTGAGCCCCCACGCCGCCTGGAGGATGAGCGCCAGCACCACCGGCTGGGCCCCGAGGAGCACCCCCTCGCCCGCCGGGGTCGCCCCGTAGCGGACGTACGCCCAGGCCAGCACCGTCACGATCGCGACTGCCGGCACCAGGAAGGCCAGCCCGCCCATCCAGAGCCCCGACAGCCCCGCGCGCCGGTGGCCGAGGTGCATCGTCATCTCCGTCGAATTCGGCCCGGGGATGAGGTTCGTCACCCCGAGCATGTCGAGGAACTCCTGGTCGCTCACCCAGCCCCGCTCCTGCACCAGCTCGCGACGCATCAGCGCGATGTGCGCGGCCGGCCCCCCGAAGGCGATGACCCCGAGCCGGGCGAAGTAACGGGCCACCTCCCCGACGCTCCCGGCGCCCGCGCGATTCCCCACGGGCGCCAGCATACGGCTTTCCATCCCCTCACGTGCCGATGATTTTCTCTCAATCCGATCTTGACTTTCTCAAGATGAATGTTGATATTACGCAGACCAAGGAGGATAAAATGCAGAACGGCCACCCAGATCCCCTCGCCGACCTCCTCGCCCACGCCCGCCACATCGTCCACAGCGTCCGCCACGGCGAACCGCCGCCGCCATTCGACGAACTCGCCGACCAGGCGGCCGCCGCCATCCTCGTCGCCATGGCCTTCTGGCAGGTCGCCCGCGACCTCGACCTGCGCGCCACCGCCACCGCCGTCGCTGGCGCCGTCCGAGGCCTCGCCGCCGCCGCCCGCGACGGCCTCCCCGCCGACGATATCGAGGCCGCCCTCGCCGCCCTCGAAGCGCTCCTCAGCCGCGCCGCCGACCGCACCGGAGCAGCCGCATGAGCACCCCGACCGTCCTCGCCATCCGCGGGCTCGCCAAACGGTACCGCAACGGGGTCCTCGCCAACGACGGCATCGACCTCGACCTGCGGGCCGGCGAAATTTTCGGCCTCCTCGGCCCCAACGGCGCCGGAAAAACGACCCTCGTCCGCCAGGTGCTCGGCCTCGTCCGCCCCACCAGTGGCAGCATCACCCTCGATGGCATCGATATCGTCGCCGACCCCGCCTTCGCCCGGCGCAACATCGCCTTCCTCCCGCAAGGCAGCTTCGACCTCCAGTCCCTCACCGTTTCCGAGACGATCGAATTCGGCGCCCGGCTGCGCGGCCTCCCCGCCCGCGAAGCCCGGCAGGTCGCCGCTCGCCTCGTCGACCGGCTCGACCTCGGCCCATTCCGCCGCACCCCCATGCGCGCCGCCTCGGGCGGCGTCCGGCGGCTCGCCGGGTTCGCCGCTGCCATCGCCGCCCCCGCACGCCTGTTCGTGCTCGATGAGCCCACCAACGACGTCGACCCCCTCCGACGCACCCTGCTGTGGGACCTCATCGGCGAGCTCGGCCGCGGGGGCGCCACCATCCTCCTCGTCACCCACAACCTCGCCGAAGCCGAACGCGTCATCGACCGCCTCGCCATCATGAACGCCGGCCGCGTCGTCCTCGAAGGTACCCCTGCCGCCCTCCGCCGCATCGTCACCGAACAGCTGCGGCTCGAAATCACCACCGCCGCCGCCATCACGCCACACCCCGCCCTCCTCCCCGATGGCAGCGGCGCCTACCGCTTCGAAGCCGCCGACCTGCCGCGGGTCGCCGCTTGGATCGGACGCCTGCGCGAACTCGGCGCCGTCATCGACTTCCGCATCGGGCCGCCCACCCTCGACGACATCTACGCCGCCGCCATGATGCCGCTCCCCACCCTTACCCTCGCTTCGGAGCCCGCCCGGTGAACTTCCTTCGCCAATACCGCGACCTCGTCTCCATGGAACTCCGCAGCATGCGCGCCGAAGTGCCCATCATCGCCGCCGTCCAAATCGGCTTCATGGTCGGCTTCGTCTTCGGCTTCGGCTACCTCATCCCCGAAGTGAGCGACGCCACCGCCGCCTACATCGTCACCGGCACCGCCACCCAGGGCGTCGTCACCATCGGGCTCGTCATGCTGCCCCAACTCCTCGCCCAATCCAAGCACGACGGCCGCCTCGACTACTACCTCGCCATGCCGATCAGCCGCGAAGCCTACCTCCTCGCCCTCGTCACCGTCACCGCCGTCATGGCGCTCCCCGCCGTTGCCCTCTGCCTCGCCCTCGGAGCGCTCCGCTACGACATAGCGCTCGACCTCCATCCGCTGCTGCCCGCCGCCCTGCTGCTCGGAATCGGTTCGCTCGCCGGCGTCGGCATCGCCATGGCCACCTACGCCCCGCACCAGCAGGTCACCAACGCCCTCACCCAGCTCATCATCTTCTACGTCCTCTTCTTCGCGCCCGTGCTCATGCCGCGCGAGCAGCTCCCCGGCTTCCTCCGCGAAACCGCGCGGATCGCCCCGCCCACCTACGTCGCCGATGCCATCCGCGCCACCGCGACGAACCTCTCCGGCACCCACCTCGGCACCTCCCTCGTAGCGATGACCGCCTTCGCCGCTGCCTCGCTCCTCCTGTCCGCCATCGCCATCCGCCGCCGCGGGTGACCTTACCCCCACGCCGACCAGAGCGCCGCCGCGCCAAAGGCCACGAACAACGCCGCCGCCCCGATCGCGATCGTTCGCTGCGGCAGCCGCTTCCCCGCCAGCACCCCGAGCGCGATCGCCGCCGCATCGGCCAGCACCATCCCCACCGTCGAGCCCAGCCAGACCCCCACCGCGCTCGACTCCCGCCCCGCCAACGAAACCGTCGCCAACATCGTCTTGTCGCCCAGCTCCGAAAGGAAGAACGCCGCCGTCACGACCCCGAACGCCCCGAACTTCGCCCCCAGCCGCGGCTCCGCCGGCTCACCGTCGAGCGCATCGCCCCGCAGGCTCCATGCTGCGAAACCGAAAAACGAAAGCCCCACCAGCGTCAGCAACCACCGCTCCGGCAGCAGCTCGTCGAAGGCCAGCCCGATCGCCACCGAACCGAGGTGCACCACCAGCGTCGCCGTCGAGACGCCAGCGACCACCAGCCACCAGCGATAGCGCGTCGCGAACCAGAGCGCCACCAACTGCGACTTGTCGCCCAGCTCCGCCACGAAAATCAACAGCGCAGAAACGAAAAACGCCGACACCACGGACTCCCCGTGTGCCGGCTCCGGGGAGCACCCTCGACCGGCACACCTCAGTGTGCTGGCCGAACGTCTCGCCCGCCCGGATACCCGGGCCGCGCCACCGCCCGCCGCCGCGGGAGCATGTCGATGACGCGCGCAGGGCTACTCCCCTTCGGTCGCCGATACTATCGTCCATCTGGAGCCAACCGTCGAGCCACCCTCCCCCAGGTTGGCCCCTTCGTCCAGCCTCGAGCGGGACCGTTCGGCCCATGCCGGCTTGCCATCCTGTGGCATGATGGGCGCGATTCTCCCCATTGGAGGCACACCGATGTCCGTCGCACGAGTCACCGAAATCACCGCAGCATCCCCCGTGTCGTTCGAAGACGCCATCAAGGTCGGCATCGACCGCGCCAACAAGACGCTTCGCAACGTCAAAGGCGCCTGGGTTCAGGAACAGACCGTCAGCGTCGAAGACGGCGTCATCAAGGAATACCGTGTCAACATGAAGGTTACCTTCATCCTCGAAGACTGAGCCCATCCGCGCCCCTGCGGCAGCTCACGAGCCGGTCTCCGGTGGCCGCCCGGGCTTCAGCACGCGCAGCCAGATCTGCGCCTCCTCCATCCCCACCCAGTTCCCCCACCACCGCTCGCAGACGTACAACCAACGATCGTTTCGGTTCGCCAGCCAATCGAACACCGCCCCGAAGAGCCGCCGCGCCCGGCTCGGTTGCCAGCTGTCCGCGTTCAGATTGAAGTTCAGCTGCCGACGCTCGATCTTGAACTTCGCAGGGTGGTAGTAGCCCCAGAGCTGCCCATCCAGCGTCGTCGGATCGAAATACTCGAACATGCTCAGGTAAACGCCCCGGCGGTGCGTCGGGTCCTTCCACGTCAGAAACGGCGTCGAACCGTGAGGGAAACGGAAGTGAACCAGCGCACCAGGACGGCACACCCGCCAAATCTCTCCCATGAACGCCAGCACGTCGTCCACGTGCTCGATCAGGTGCGAGGCGTACACCTCGTCGACCGAATCGTCCCGCAGCGGCAGCGGACGCATCACATCCGCAATCACATCCACGCCGGGCACGCGCGCCAGGTCGAGGCCGATCGCTCCCGGCTTCTTCCGCTGCCCGCAACCGAGGTCGATCACCACCCTGCGCCGCGCCGTCGGGCCGGCCTCGGCCGTCCGAGTCGGCCCCGGTGCT